>JBBRPD010000005.1:0-130653 GCA_038228575.1 Chitinophagales bacterium
CCTGGGAGCTACAGCGGATGATGATTTCTTTAGCAGACGCTTAAGCACTTCTACGGATTCCTGAATCTCTATGATTTGCAATTTTGCCATACATAACTACTGCAAAAATCATGCCGAAATTTAAAATATAAATGGTATAACATCACAAAAGGGAACGAAATTTTATGACTAACAGCACTATAAAAAGCGAAAACGACTACCAAAAGGCCATTGGCCAAATTGAGGTGTTTATTAAAAAAGGTTTTAAAAATCTTACCGAGAAGGAAACGGAAAAGCTCGAATTGTTATCAAAATCAGTCGCTTCATACGAAAAGGAATATTATCCTGTTCCCAAGCCGGAAACAGTTTCTGAAATGATAGAACTGAAGATGTACGAAATGCGCCTTACACAAAAAAAGCTTTCAGAATTACTTAAAATAGCGCCTGATAAATTGTCTTTGATACTAAATGGCAAGCGACAACCTGATATTGCTTTTTTAAAAGCCGCACATCTGCAATTAGGAATAGAAGCCGACTTTTTGCTGACCCATTCATAATACTGTAAGTATTCTTTTCTGTTTATTTTCTTCCTAGTAGTCAGCAGATAATTCATTTTTTTCAAAAGAATACCATCGATAAAAAAGAGGTAAATTATATTTCACTCGTAAAAACTGAATATATTGTTTATCGTTCGTATTAGGTTCCGAATCAGACACGATGATTAATTTTTTCGCCCTATTTTTATTAGGATAAAATGCATATTCAATTATTTGTCCCATAGCCTTCCGAATGCTAATTTTTGGACTATCTGTTTTTAGCTCAAAATAATGCCACTCACCACTTTTTGTTTTCGCTTTTAGATCAACTCTACCTTTTTCTATAAAAACCTGTTTATTGTCGTATTCTCCGCAAACTTTCAAAAGTTCAAAGATTTCATTTTGCATCTTGTCATGATATGGATTGAACTCGCTATCAGCAATTGTAATTCTTCTTCTAATGCTAGTATTCTTTTTATTCCCCTGGTCCTCAAAATCACCGCTTTCTTTTTCAAGAATGAAATCACTTATTTTAGGTAGTAACTTATATCTGGGGGCTGTAATATTAGGGTCATCGTCCGCTATAAGCATTAACTCATCCTCAAGTTGAACATCGCTATATTTGAAACGTATATTCAGAAATTTTTCGGCAGTTAATTGCATGAACATTTTATAATTTGCTCCAATTTTCTTTAAATCTTGGACCATTTCATCATACCAACCTCTTTTTTTATACTCAAGATAAATCTCTTGAGACAACTCAGCAGATATACATTCAACATTTTTGATTTCTCCAACAAAGTATCTCTTTTCAGAATAATCAGAAGTATATAGTGAGATATTGTAAATGTTATTTACGTGTTTTTTTGTTTTTAGGCTAAGTGGCTGGATAAAGCCGTATTGATACCCGTCAATGATTCTGGATCTATCGAACAACCATTCTTCATGTCCGTATTTATAAATTGATTTAAAATCCGAATTTGGTGCACCTGATAACCCGGATGGGGCTTTCCAATTGTTGGTATTCCAAACTAACCTTGATATTTTATTTTGTGATCCGAATATAATTTGTGAATTTCTTAATTCAGACACTCGGTTTATTTTCTCTACAACGCTTGTGTCAAGAAGGGATATTTCCGCTGGAGCCATTCTTTCAATTAACGCATCAATTTTTGGTTTATCAACCAAAATAAATGCCTTCAAATTTGTCATGTAGTCTTTTCCAGGTAGAATTTTATTCCACCTATTTTTTTTGCCAATTCTATCAAACCCACCACCCAGTTCATATATTATTTTCTTTAAAAAATCAGCCTTGTGATTGGAATCTTGGGCTGTTAAATCTAAAGAACTACTTCCATCTATATTAATGTTGAAACCAATATTGTTAATTTTTTCTTTCCAATCCGTACCGTTCCAAAATGAAAGTTGGAGGTAGTACTCATTGCCAATAAACCAGTACCCTTCGTTCAGACGATTTTTATTATTTATTTTTCTTGGAACAAACAAAAATGATGGGTCATTTTTGCGTAATGAAACTAAATAATCAAGTACTTTCCTATTTATTCGCAGTATTTCATTCATTTATCAGATATTTTATTTGATGTATTCTTTTATGAATCTCAAATATACCCTAATTGACAAATAAAACTTCCAGAGTGAGTGATGTCAGGCGGAATTCGGTTGCTTAATATCTGCAATTTCCAGAGTGGTTTATTGATTTTATTAAGGTGATGTCTAGGTCTCTGAAAATAATTGTACAATAAAACTGTTGATTATCAGTATTTTGCAACGGTGCCTTAAAAATAACTAATAAAATATTTGGTGCTATCGTTCCCTGCTTTTACCTTTGCCATCCCAAAAAATAGTAAACATCCTGTTTGGCGGGACAAATTTAAGAATTTAGCAAAATATACATTTAACAAATGAGACACTTAAGTTTTAAAACACAGTCTGCAAACGAAAAAATCGTTAAACGTGACTGGTATGTTGTAGATGCTACTAACCAAACGCTTGGTCGTATGTGTTCGAGGATAGCTGCTACCCTGCGTGGTAAGAATAAGGTTTATTATACACCTCACTTCGACTGTGGTGATTATGTGATCGTTCTGAACAGCAGCAAGATCGTGCTTACTGGTAACAAAATGGAAGATAAAGAATACCAAACATATTCTATGTACCCAGGTGGCCAGAAGATAGAAACTGCGAAAGAAATGATCAACCGTCGTCCTAATCTTATGATTGAGCGTGGTGTAAAAGGTATGTTGCCTAAAAATCGTTTAGGTCGTGCTATGTACAAGAAATTGTTCGTTTATGATGGTGCAGAACATCCACATAAAGCTCAGGCTCCTAAAGAAATGAAATAATTCCCGGTCAGTTTTCCGGGGTACGTAAACAATAATCTAAAAAATAATAAAACCATTCATAAATAAAATGGAAAAACAGAAAAACGCTGTTGGTCGCCGTAAAGAAGCTGTAGCTCGTGTATATATGAGCAAAGGAACTGGCAACATAACGGTTAACGACAAAGAATACAAGAAGTACTTTTCTATTATGTACCTGCAAAATCAGGTGGAGCTTCCATTGAAAACAGTTGATGGGCTTACTTCTTTTGATGTAGTAGTTAATGTACAAGGTGGTGGAACTAAAGGCCAGGCTGAAGCGATCAAGATGGGTATTTCCCGTGCATTGGTTGAAATTAACGCAGAATACAAGCCAATGTTGAAAAAACATAGCTTGCTTACCCGCGATAGCCGCTCTGTTGAACGTAAGAAATTTGGTAAGCGTAAAGCCCGCCGTAGCTTCCAGTTCTCTAAACGCTAATGCCACAGCAGTATTCTTTATTTTTTTAACCAACAAGAAATTATTCAAATGGAAGATAATAAAACATTACACCAGCAGCTGCTTGAAGCTGGCGTTCACTTCGGTCACCTGAAGAAAAAATGGAACCCAAAGATGTTACCTTACATCTTTGCTGAGAAGAATGGTATTCACATTATAGATCTTAATAAAACTATTGAAGGTCTTGATGAGGCCGCGCAGGCTATGAAATCTATCGCTAAAAGCGGTAAGAAGATCATGTTTGTGGCTACCAAAAAACAATCGAAAGAAATAGTTGCTGAAGCGGCTGCAAAAATAAACATGCCTTTCGTTACTGAACGTTGGTTAGGTGGTATGCTTACCAACTTCCAGACGATCCGTAAGAGCGTTAAGAAAATGTTGAGCATCCAGAAAATGCTTGAAGACGGTACAATGGATAGCGTTACAAAAAAGGAGCGCCTTACCCTTACCCGCAGCAAGGATAAAATGGAAAAAGTATTGGGTGGTATCTCTCAGATGGGCCGTACCCCTGCCGCTTTGTTCATCGTTGATATCAGCCATGAGCACATCGCTCTTGCTGAAGCTAAGCGTTTAGGTATCACTACCTTCGCGATGGTAGATACAAACAGTGATCCTACTAAGGTTGATTTTGCTATCCCATCAAACGATGATGCTACAAAATCTATCTCTATCATAACAGGTTACCTTACTGCAGCCATCATGGAAGGTTTGCAGGAGCGTGCTTCAGTAAAAGACGGTGACGAAGAAACAGCTGAAGAACTGGCTGAAAGGACTCGTGGCATGGAAATTACGGAAGAAGATAACGAAGGTGGCCGTGGCCGTGGTGGCCGTGGTGGCGGCGGTGCAGGCCGTGGTCGTGGTGCAGCTGCCGGTGGTGGCGCAGGCGCACCGGGTGGTGCAGGTCGTGGCCCAGGTGGTCCTGGCCGTGGCCCAGGTGGCGGCACAGGCCGTGGTGCAGGTGGCGGAAGCCGTCCTGGCCAGGGTGGTGGCGGTGGCAACCGTCCGGGTGGCGCAAGTGGCCGTCCGAACCCGGTAAAACGCTAATTCAGTTGGCAGTTTACAGTTAGCAGTCGGCAGTTGACCATAAGGAGTGCGCTATCAATACGGGTGCTTTTAGGTTTTGACTTCTAATTTTTGCCTTTCTCAAATAATAACAGTTCATTAAAGCCCCTTTTTTGGGGCTTTAATGATAAAATACGAATTTTGCACCTCAATATAAAAATTGACAAAAGAAAAATTTTAAAATGAGCACAATAACAATATCAGCAGCTGAAGTTAATAAGCTGCGCCAGCAGACAGGAGCCGGCATGATGGATTGCCGCAAAGCACTTACTGAAAGTAATGGTGATTTTGAAGCAGCTATTGATTACCTGCGAAAAAAAGGCCAGAAAGTAGCTGCTAACCGTAGCGACCGTGATGCTAAAGAAGGTGTAGTTATAGCACGTTCAAACGCTGACAATACTTATGGTATCATCGTTAACCTGAGCTCTGAAACCGATTTCGTTGCTAAGAATGAAGATTTCATTGCTTTCGCTAATAAGATAGTTGACATTGCTATGGAAAGCAAAGTAACTACTGTCGATGACCTGAAGGCACAACCAATGGAAGGCGCAACTGTAGGCGATAAGCTTATGGAAAACGTTGCTAAAATTGGCGAAAAAATTGACATCATCCGTTTTGAGCAGGTTACTGCTGCATCGGTTGTAGCATACATTCACTCTGGCTACCGTATTGGTGTGTTGGTAGGTATGAACCAGGCTGCAAACGAAGGCATTGTTGGTGCAGGTAAAGATGTTGCTATGCAGATAGCAGCTATGAACCCACTTGCAGTTGATGCTGATCAGGTATCGGAAGAAATGATAGCGCGTGAAAAAGCTATCGCTATAGATCAGATAATGGCTGAAGGTAAAACAGGTGAAATGGCTGAAAAAATTGCCGTTGGTAAACTGAACAAATTCTTCAAAGAAAATACATTGTTGCCACAAGCTTTCGTAAAAGACAACGGTAAAACTGTTGGCGATTACCTGGGTTCTGTAAGCAAAGGCTTAACAGTTGTTAGCTTCAAGCGTATTGCTGTAGGCGGATAATTTTTTAAAAATTGGCAGTCGGCAGTTTTCAGTTGGCAGTCTCTACGATATGAATAGCCGGTACTTTTGGGTATCGGCTATTTTGTTTTTTTGACTAACAAACTTAACGTTTGTTTCCGTTATAGTAAGGAGCAAAAGGTGGATTTTGGCAAGGCACGAAGCCAACTCCTCATTTATCGATTGGTGCAGGCGAAATCGATGTATGATGAATTCAGTTTTTAGCACAAATCCCCACTTTCCCATTCACATTATTTAACCATACTTAACCGCAATAACAAAACTTTCGGGCCGTTTTTATATGGTTATAACAAAAACCTGTATTTTAGCGCATCATGAAGCTTGACCTGTCCATAGTTATACCCCTTTTTAATGAAGAAGAGTCCCTGCCGGAACTGGTGGAGTGGGTTGAAAAGGTATGCAAAGCGCATAACTATGCCCACGAGGTGATTATGATTGATGACGGCAGCAGCGATAACAGCTGGGACGTTATCAGCCAGCTTTCAGCGCGGTTCCCGGCTGTGAAGGGTATCAGGTTTCAGCGTAATTATGGCAAAAGTCCGGCACTTTATGAGGGCTTTAAGGCTGCACAGGGTAATGTGGTAATAACCATGGATGCCGACCTGCAGGATAGCCCCGATGAGATACCCGGCCTTTATGAAATGATCATTAACGACGGCTTCGACCTGGTGAGTGGCTGGAAGAAAGTGCGCTACGATAATGCTGTTACCAAGAACCTGCCTTCCAAGCTGTATAACGGCGTAAACAGGGCACTTACCGGTATTAAGCTGCACGATATGAACTGCGGCCTTAAATCATACAAACGCAAGGTAATTAAGAGCATAGAAGTATATGGCGAAATGCACCGCTTTATACCGGTACTGGCCAAGAACGCAGGCTTTAAGAAAATTGGCGAAAAAGTGGTGCAACACCGCGCCCGTAAATACGGTACTTCAAAATTTGGCTGGGAGCGTTTCATTAATGGTTTCCTCGATCTGTTGTCTATACAGTTCGTGAGCCGTTTCGGGAAAAAGCCTATGCACCTTTTTGGCTTTTTAGGGTCTATCACCTTCCTAACTGGTTTTGTTATCACTATCTGGCTTATCATTGAGCGTTTCCGCGAAGGTTCGGGGTTTGGCCTTACCAATAAGGTGGGCTTCTATATGGCGCTTACCACAATGGTTATGGGCACTTTGTTCTTCCTTACGGGCTTTATAGCTGAGCTGGTAGTGCGTAATGCCGCCGACCGCAACCATTACCTTACCGAAGAAAAAATAGGGCTGGATTAATAAGCCTTTAATCTCCACATATTTCAATGCCACATGTTGTTCGTGTGGCATTTTCCATTACAGCAAAGTTTAAGCACCAGGTATTATAGCAATTGCATCTCAAATTCCGTCACTATACGGTATAACGCAAAGTACGCAGAGGGTTCGCAAAGAAAGCGCAAAGCCACTCAGCACGTGCCGCATTTTGACAGCTGGTATTAAGTTAAAAGTAAAAAGTCAAAGCCCAAAAGTGAGACGTGCCGACGTACAAATAATTGAGATTCCCAGGAATGCGTCACTATAGCCTTAACATAACGCTGGTTGTTCCTAGCTATTCCTCGCCAAACAAATCCCTTTCCAATATTTCCATGCTGATAATGTCTACCGCTTCAATCATTTTAGGTGCAACGTTGAGTAACAGGTCAGTTTCGGCTGCCTTTAGGGCTGCGCTAACCGTGGGGTTTATGCCTGTAAACACAAGCGATTGCTCATTGCTGTAACTTTCTTCATGAAATTGAACAAACAATGCTAAAGCATCTTCGCTCACTTCCTGAACGTGTTGTAAGTCTACAATTAAGTTGTTACTGCCGTTTAGTCTTGTTTCAGTACACTTATTAACGAGTTCCTCTGCTAAATTGGCATCTAATTTGCTTGTATCTGGTATAATAACTGCGAAAGCATCTTTGGTATCAATTTTGAAATCCATTGTTGAGCTGATTTATTTTCTCTAAAATTAGTACTTCTTAGCTTTTCTTACGTATTTATACATACAGATCGTCTTTCAAGGTTAGTTTTACAAGCAATAGGCTTAGCAAATACCGCTATAAAAAGGTATAAATAATTGACCTTAACAGAATATCGTTGAAATTGTTAACTTTATAATTAAAACAGGACTTAAACATGGATTCTAATTTCTCGCCTAAAGTAAAGGAAATCATTTCCTACAGTCGTGAAGAAGCCCTAAGACTGGGGAATGACTTTATAGGCACTGAACATTTGTTACTGGGTCTCATTCGTGAAGGTGATGGTATGGCGTTGCGGGTATTGCAAACCATGCAGGTTGACCTGTTTGAACTGCGCAAAGAACTTGAAGTAGCTATAAAAGATAAAAACAACAAGCCTCTGGCCAATATCAATAGTCTGCCGTTAACCAAGCAGGCGGAAAAGGTAATAAGGATAACCGTACTTGAGGCAAAATCGTTGAAAAGCCCAAGCGTGGAGACCGAACACCTCATGCTATCGATATTGAAGAACAAAGAGAATGTAGCTACACAGATACTGCATCACTATGATGTAGACTATGAGCGCTTCAAAAGCGAACTGAGCATTCTACAGGGCAACGCACCTTCCGCTGATTACAGCGATCCGGGTTCCGAAGACTTTGATGATGATGAAGAGCGCCGCCAGTTTCAGCAGCAGCGTAAAGCGCCGGCTGGTGCGGCAAAATCGAAAACTCCGGTGTTGGATAACTTCGGCAGGGATATTACCAAATTCGCTGAATTAGGTAGCCTTGACCCTATTGTGGGCAGGGAGGAAGAGATAGAGCGCGTATCGCAGATACTTTCAAGGCGTAAAAAGAATAACCCTATACTTATTGGCGAACCAGGTGTTGGTAAAACCGCGATAGTAGAAGGTTTAGCACTACGTATAGTGCAGCGCAAGGTATCGCGTGTGTTGTTTGACAAGCGTGTAATAAGCCTTGACCTCGCTGCATTGGTTGCCGGTACCAAGTACCGTGGCCAGTTTGAAGAGCGCATGAAGGCCATTATGAATGAGCTGGAAAAGAACCGCGATGTTATTTTGTTCATCGATGAAATTCACACCATAGTAGGTGCGGGTGGTGCTTCAGGTTCGCTGGATGCATCTAACATCTTTAAACCAGCATTGGCCCGTGGCGACCTGCAATGCATTGGTGCATCAACACTGGATGAATACCGCCAGTACATTGAAAAGGATGGTGCATTAGACCGTCGTTTCCAGAAGGTATTGATAGAACCACCTAGCGTTGAAGAAACCATTACCATACTTAACAACATCAAGTCGAAGTACGAAGATTTCCATAATGTAATTTATGACGCTGAAGCAATTGAAGCGTGTGTAAAATTAAGCGACAGGTATATGACCGATCGCCTGTTACCAGATAAGGCCATTGATGTGATGGATGAGTCAGGTGCACGCGTTCACCTCAAGAACATTAATGTTCCCGAGGCGATACTTGATCTGGAAAAGAAGATAGAAGATATTAAGCAGGAAAAAAATAAGGTAGTAAAGAGCCAGCGCTTTGAAGAAGCCGCCGCACTGCGCGACCGCGAGAAGAGATTAGGCGAAGAGCTGGATAAAGCTAAAGCTGATTGGGAAGAAGAAGCCAAGCACAAAAAATATCCTATTAACGAAGAGGCAATTGCCGAAGTGATACACATGATGACAGGTATACCTGTTATGCGTATGGTGGAAGCAGAAAGCCAGAAGTTACGCAGGATGGACGAAGACCTGAAAGGTGTGGTAGTTGGCCAGGATGAAGCTATTGCGAAGATAGTTAAAGCGATACAGAGAAACCGCGTAGGTCTTAAAGACCCGCGTAAGCCAATTGGTTCGTTCATATTCCTGGGCCCTACTGGTGTTGGTAAAACAGAACTTGCCCGTGCCCTTGCGCGATACATGTTTGATAGCGACGATGCGCTTATTCGTGTTGATATGAGTGAGTACATGGAGAAATTTTCGCTGAGCAGACTGATAGGTGCGCCTCCGGGATATGTGGGTTATGAAGAAGGCGGACAGCTTACCGAAAAAATTCGCCGCAAGCCTTATTCAGTAGTGCTTTTAGATGAAATTGAAAAAGCGCATCCGGACATATTCAACATACTGTTACAGGTATTAGATGACGGACAGTTAACGGATGGTTTAGGCCGTAAAGTTGACTTCAAAAATACGCTGATCATCATGACGTCGAACATTGGTGTACGCCAGTTGAAAGACTTTGGTGCGGGTGTAGGTTTTGCCACTAATGCAAAAGTAAGCGTAGCTGAAGAAAGCAATAAAGGTGTAATTGAAAAAGCACTGAAGCGTACCTTCTCGCCTGAATTTCTGAACCGTATTGATGATGTTATCATCTTCAATTCGCTCGAAGAAAGCCACATTGGCCAGATCATCGAGATCATTATGAAAGATGTAATGAAACGCCTGAATACATTGGGTTTTACTATGACGCTTTCAGAAGGTGCGAAGAAATTTATTGCAGAAAAGGGCTATGACCAGCAATTTGGTGCAAGACCATTGCACAGGGCCATTCAAAAATATCTGGAAGACCCGTTAGCTGAAGAGATACTGAACCACCGCATAAAATCGGGCGACAGTGTTACTGCCGACTACAGTGAAGAAGAAAAGAAAATTGTGTTTATATACGACCCAACCAATAAAAAAGAAGAAGTAAAAGAGGCGTAATAATAACAAACTGAATAACAATAAGGGCTGCATGATAACATGCAGCCCTTATTGTTTTATAAAAATTATAGGTAGCAGGGTTTTACCCCTTTGCTATTAATGGAAACGGCCCCTTCTCGGGTGCGGATGCATGCCATAACGGTGCTTACTCCAGTAACGGGTATGCCTGTCCCAGCGGCGTGGCGCACCCCAGTGGTGATGCGATTTGTTAGGCGGCAAAACGAAAGCCCTGTGCGGCCTTGCAGGTGTTGTAACCCTGCAGCTGCAAAAAACCAAGAAAATTGAAGTAATAACGAGTATCAGTAGGTGCTTCATTGAGTTCTGAGTTATAAAAATTAGTGTGGTATTAGCCCTTAGCCACAAATATACCATATAAACGGTTAAATTTTCAAATAGGAATGGAGTATAAATTGCAGGTGTATATTCAATCTCCTTAACTTTACAAGCTATGAACATAACAACTGAAGTTAAACTCCGCAAACTGCTTAACGAACGAATACTGATAATTGATGGTGCAATGGGCACTATGGTGCAGCGTTATAAGTTGCAGGAGCCAGACTACAGAGGGGAAAGGTTTAAAGACTGGCATACCGATGTAAAAGGTAATAACGACCTTTTATGCCTTACCAGGCCCGATATTGTAAAGGCAATTCATAAAGAATACCTGCATGCTGGCGCCAACATTATTGAAACCAATACGTTTAACGCCCAGGTTATTTCGCTTGCCGACTATGATATGCCGCAACTGGCTTATGAAATTAATGTTGAAGCAGCTAAACTTGCGAGGCAGGCCATTGAAGAATACAAGCAGGAGAGCGGAAACGCAGACGCAGATTGCTTTGTAGCTGGTGCCATAGGCCCTATGAATAAAACACTTTCTTTATCGCCCGATGTAAATAACCCCGGCTACCGTTCAGTAACGTTTGATGAGGTTGCAGATGCATATTACGAGCAAATTAAAGGGCTGGTAGATGGCGGCTGCGATATATTGCTCATTGAAACGATTTTCGATACCCTGAATGCGAAAGCGGCAATTTATGCAATAAATAAATATTTTAAAGACACCAAAACGAAAATGCCAGTCATGATATCGGGAACGATTACCGATGCATCGGGACGTACACTGAGTGGCCAGACCTTAGAAGCATTTTATATTTCGGTAAAGCATATAAACCCTATAAGCATAGGCTTGAATTGTGCACTGGGTGCCAGCCAAATGAGGCCCCATGTAGAGGAACTTTCTGAAATAGCGGGTTGCTTTGTAAGCGCCTACCCTAATGCGGGCCTGCCTAATGCAATGGGCGAATATGACGAAAGCCCTGACGAGACCGCAGCTATAATTGCAGAGTGGGCTAAAGAGGGTTGGGTAAACATGGTTGGTGGTTGCTGCGGTACTACCCCGGCACATATAGCCGCTATTGCCAGTGCTATGAAAGATGAAGCACCAAGGCATTTACCCGAACTTGCAGCTACCTATACAGGGTAGTTTACCGGGCACTATTTTCAGTTAGCTTCCCGATGTATAATTGAAAACGCAGCTGCTTTGTAAAGAGCCACTAATAAATGCATTTTATTTCTATTCGGGAGTTATTTTGCAGGTTTAAAGTGGTTGATATTTGCCCTGAACCAGCCAATATTTGTCATTTTCATACTATTTTACTCAAAAACACCACATAATTTTATGTAAAGCATAGATTATTGTCGGTGTTTTGTTATTTTTATCGCCCTAAAGCCAACTTTTTTTAAAAAACGTATGTCTTTAAGATAAGTAAACCCAACTTTTGCCCTAAAACTGCTGTTTTTTTATTAACACAGTTTGCACAACACGACCCACTGTATGAGAAATAGGCTCATTTTCAATGAGTTAAATTTTGAGTAAGAAATTGATTAATATGAAGCAACGACTACAAATATTTAGTATTTTATTTCTTGGAATGTTGATTTTAGGCGGCAGCAGCGCATCAGCTCAGCTTGTCGGCGATTGTGTGTTCTTAAAAGGGAAATACGTAGAAGTTGGCGTTGCGCCTAATGGCGGCTACGGTAGTACGCTTGCAGCACCTACGGGTTACCATCCGAGTGCACCTACTTTTTCGTTTTGGGATCCGGCCACGAGTGCATTTGTGAGTACCAACCAACACCTTGGTTTCGTTGCAGATTATGGCAGAGATGGTTGGACTACTGGTACGCCTGGATATTTTGGAGATTATTATCTGCCAGGCACTCCGCAAGAAGGATGGGCTATTCAGATAGCTGGAGCAGAATCGGATGCCTATATTCCTATTTACCAGAGCGCAGGTACTACAGGTTATTTTCCAGCAGGTAGTATGACGGGCACCAGCACATCATATAGTAATTCAGGTGGTGTTAGCAAAGGCGTGTGGAGAGGTAGTAAGAGTGGCCTGGTTATAAGGCAGACTACTACACTCGATACCAACAAATTATATTTTACAGTGAATGTGGTGCTTATTAACACAACTGCAAGCACACTCAACAATATATATTACATCAGGACTGTGGATCCGGATAACGACCAGACCAATTCAGGTTTTTACACTACTTGGATGACCATTGACTACCAATTGCCAAATCCTGGTAATAAAGTATTGGTATCAACAACCGGTGCAACTTATACGAATGCTTACCTTGGTTTAGGTACCAAAGATTGCCGTGCAAAATGTATGTTTTTCAATGTTGGTGGTGGCTTGAGTCCAACTTACCCTCTTGACCAGATGTGGGCAGAATCTACACCGTATACTTATACTTTGGGTGCAACGAGGAACGATGACGTTGGTATAGCGCTTGATTTTAACGTGGGTAACCTTGCCCCCGGCGATAGTACATCACTTACTTATGCTTACATACTGAATGCCGCTTATATTGATAGCGCACTAGACGCTACACAACCGGTTTTTCAACTCAATGGCGCGCCTGTATTATCGGGCACTACTATTAATTTATGCACTTACGGAAGCACTACTGCCGATTTTAGCGTTGATAATGGCGGGTTCTATCACTGGAACTGGGCACCTACCACTGGCGTACCCAACCCAACAAGCAGCACGAACAGCATTCCTGTTGCACCGATCGTTGATATAACTTACACTGTTACCGGTGTTAATGCATCAGGCAATTGCGATACAGTACAGTATTTCATACGCCTGAAAAAAGATACCTTCTCTATTCATCTGGATAATCCTGATACGGTTATATGCTATGGTGATTCAGTGCAGGCAAGGCTTACAGGTCCGCCATTGATCACTTATCGCTGGAGGCCGGCTGCAGGTGTTTCTGATACTACTATCATGAACCCTAAGTTCTCGCCAAATGTTACGACAACCTATTTTGTATATGCGTTCGCCGATACAACTTGCGACACTGTGTCTGATAATTTCACTATTATAGTAAACCGGCCGCATATTGACAGTATCACGTTCACAAACCCTACGGTCTGTGGCTATCTGGACGGAACATTTACCTTACATGGGCTGGAGACAGGCTTTCTGGATACGTTACATTATAGCTTTAATGGCACGCCGCAACCACCATTACCGGTTGGCGTATCATCGGCACATACTATTATTAAAACCGGCCTCGGTGCAGGGGTATATAGTAATGTATGGGTAAAAGTAGGCCCTTGTGTAACCAATACTGTTGGCCCTGTAACATTGGTTGATCCTGCTGCCCCTACGGTATCTGTAGATTCTCATTATGTGAAAACATGTGTGGGTCTGTCAACCTTGTTGAATGCTTATGTAACGCCTACGGGTATTGCCATGAACTATACATGGACCCCACCAGCTGACCTCAGTACATCGACCGCTGCAAGCACCATTGTTACACCTTCAGTGGCAGGTGATATTACTTACACCATTACTGTTAACCCAGGTACAAACCCGGCATGTAACAGTTCTGACACAATACATGTGCATGCAATTGCACCGTTTGTGCTCAACAATAACGATACTATAATTTGCTTAAGCCGCCATGTACAGGCCAGCATAACAGGTTCTAACGAATATGTGTACCAATGGACTCCGGCTACAGGTGTTTCTAACCCTAATATTAAGAACCCGATAATTACACCTCCGCTTACACAAGAATATATTGTTAAGGCATCGTATGCTAATTGCCCTGATCAACTGGACAGTTTCCATATTGAAGTTGATACCCCGGCTATACCTCGTACCGTTATTGATACCATCTGCCTGGGCATGAGTGACAGCTTTGACTTCACGGTTCCCGGTACTGCCGGCACGTCCGCTTACACCTATACCTGGACCACAGCTGTTATGTCTGACCTTAGCAATTCAACCATACCTAACCCACGCATTACGCCTTCTACTGTAGGTACTAATTTCTATGCGCTGGATGTTCATCCTGCTGCGCTGAACTGCTCGGTTACCGATAATGTGACTATTTATGTAATTGATACCAACATCACCATACATCCATCGCCTGATACATCCATTTGCCTCGGCAAGGTGGTACAGGTAGTAGGTACAGGCGATGCACTGTTCAATTACCAGTGGTTGCCAACAGCGGGTATCAGTATTTCCAATGTACTGAATGCACTGATTACACCTGATACATCGGCGCGCTATGTGCTTAGTGCTAACTATGGCCGCTGCCCTGCTATATACAGGTCTTTCCAGCTGAACGTTGAGCCCAACCCTATTGTGTATGCAGGTGGTAACAGGTTACTTTGCGCATTCGACACTTTGCGTGTTACGGCTAACGTTACCCCATTATGGTACACAGGTTATAGCTATACATGGACACCGGCTGCGGACCTTGATAACACAACAACTGCTACCGTAATTTATTCGGGAACAGCATCAACCGATCTGTATGTAACGGTAACTACGCCTTCAGGCTGTAGTGCGAAAGATTCCGTTCACGTTACAGTGTTCCCTGGCAATTTTGCTACACTTACGCCAGATCATTACAGCTTCTGCCCGCACGATGAAGCTACGCCTGTAGTTGCTATAACTGGCGGTGGAGCAGGGTCTAGCTATCATTGGTATCCGGCACGTTACCTGGATGACAGTACCAGCAGTTCGCCGAAAATAACTCCGGTTTCTACACAAAACTATACTGTCGTAGTAACTACTATCAATGGTTGTAAGGATACGCTGCATTATTATGCAACCGTTTTCCCTGCTGCACTTATTTCGATACCAGATTCAGTTACCCTTTATCCTGGTGAGAGCTACCAGATAGATCCGTTAACGAACTGTAATACGTTCAAATGGTTCCCTCCGGCAGGGCTGAGTGCGGATAATATTTCAAACCCCGTAGCCACCCCGGATATCAGCACCAGGTACATTGTGCATGGTACTACATCAGACGGTTGTATGGCTGTTGACTCTATTGACATTAATGTAGAAGCAAGTTCATTAATAGTACTGCCCAATGCATTTACACCGGGCACAGGGACGAACAATGAATTTAAGATCATTACCAAAGGCATGGCAACACTTAACTTCTTCAGGGTATTTAACCGTTGGGGTAACCTGTTGTTTGAGACTAATAATATGACGACAGGATGGAATGGTACTTTCAACGGTGCCCCTCAACCACTGGGTGTTTATGTATATGAAATTGAAGCAGTTGGTGCAAACGGTATGTTATTCCATAAAAAAGGTAACGTTACCTTGTTGAGATAAAAATAGTTAATAAATAGTAAGCTTACAGAATAAACCCTATCGCACTCTTTGTACTAGTCCATTATCTTCATCGTTCAACAGCAGAGCTGTTGTATGAGGTAGATTTGATCTGGTTGAAGTTCAAAGGCCGCAGGAAGGAGTTGTTGTGTAAGCTTTGCTAATATGTTAGATTGTCGCGAACATTTAAATATTTTTGTAACTAATAGTTAAAAGAACAAATATTTATTTGTGTACTTTTGAAAAAAATACCGTTTTTACCTGAGTTTTTCAGGTTTATTTGAAATGAATATGTACATTAGTATTTCTTAATCCCGGAATAATTAAAAGATTATGAATAAACGTTTAGGTTTCCTGTTTCTTGCAGCGTTGATTTCAATAGGTAATATTGTAACGGCACAAATTGTCGGCACCAATTGTTTCGTTCAGGGCCAATACCTTGAAGCGGGCATTCAGCGAAATGGTTCTTTGGGTGCACCTAGTGCTCCATCAACTTACCATCCGCACAGTAGTGCATATATGTGTAGTTCCTCTACCAGAACTTTGGCATCGGTTTATGACTGGGGTCATGATGGATGGGGTACGGGCACGCCAGCTTACATGGGCGATTATACATTACCGGGTAGCCCTTGGGAAGAATGGGATATTGAAGTGGGTGGTACCAAAGGAATAGGGAACAGTAATACCTGTAGCTTCACTGGTGCTGGTGGTTTGACAGGAGCTTTCACCAGCTGGGTAAGTACAGGAACGGGACAGTTGGGTAACTGGTCTGGCAGCTTTATGTCTGGCGGTTTATTGCTTACAAAAGAACACAGAATTGATACATTAGGTTCAGCTCTTGTAGTTACTGTTAAATTCGTAAATACGACCGGTAGTGCAATGAATGACGTGTATTACATGAGAACATGCGATCCTGACAACAATCAGTCATGGGGTGGTTCATTCACTACACGTAACATACTTGCTTATCAAAACGACTATTACCACAGGGTAATGGTTACTGCGGTTTCAACAGGTTCTACTGCCGTAACGGGTACACCCCCTACAGAATATAGCCTTGGTACGAAAGACTGTCGTGCAAAAGCGGTAATATTCAATAGCTGGCCAATGTCAACAGGTTGCCGTTTGAGTAATGTGTGGGCCATGTCAGCATCTTGCCTGGGTACCTCTTATTATTCTGCTGGTACACAAGTAACTGGCGATATAGCAATAGGCCTTGTTTTCAATGTAGGTAGTATACCTCCGGGAGACAGTGCACTGATTTCGTATGCCTATATCTACAATTATAATACAGGTATCGATAGCGCATTCCCTGAGCCACAACTTAATGTAGGTGGAACGATAGTTGATTCCTTAGATACTATTGTTCTTTGTTCTGGTGGATCATCTACCATTAATCTTGATGTTTTACATGGTTCTGATAAAACATGGACCTACAGCGATTGGGACTGGGCACCAGCTACAGGGCTTTCTTCTGTAACCGGCCTTTCCAGCATTCTTGATGCATCTGCACTTACAGGCACAACAACATACACTATTACAGGCACAAACCCCAAAATGGCAACGTGCGTGCAAAAAACATTTTTGGTAACGGTTATTCCGGTTTCCACTACTCCACCTGTTACAACCGATGCTTCGTTTTGCAGGGGGCTTACGTCACCACCTTCTTTGGCAACTTTAGTCACCATTGGCAGCGGCTCATTGTTATGGTACACAGCCGCAACTGGTGGCACGGGAAGTTCTACTCCCCCAACAATCATAACATCAACCGTGGGCACAACAACTTATTATGTTTCCCAAACCAGCCCTGGTACAGGTTGCGAGAGTGCGCGCGTGCCTATAAACATAACTATATTACCGCCACCTGTGGTTACACTTAGCAACAATGGCCCATTATGCCCGGGTGATGCGTTGACAGTTACAGCGAGTGATACACTTACTTCTTCAACTATCACGTATGCGTGGAGTGGACCTGGTGGTTACACTTCAACCAACGGCGGTGTATACCGAAATCCGTGTGTATATGCCGATTCAGGTGTATATTCAGTAGTACTTACCTATGATGGCGGTTGCACAACCGACCCTGCAACAACTGTTGTGGTAGTTCATTCAACGCCAGGTTCTCCAACGTTTACAAATCCTACTTATTGCCAGTATGTAACGGCTTCAGTTTTAACAGCAACAGGCACCAATGTTTTATGGTATACTGCACCAATTGGTGGAACAGGTTCAACTTCTGCACCTATACCATCTACTTCAAGTCCTGGTACGTTTACGTTCTATGTAACACAAACTATTAATGGTTGCGAAAGTTTGAGGTACCCTGTTGTAGTAACAGTTAATCCTAAGCCATCGGCCCCACTGGTATCTAACGTACCGGGCGAATACTGCCCTAACGAGCCATTTGGCACATTTAGCATAGGTGCCGGTACAGGTACAGTTAAATGGTATACTGCAATGACGGGTGGTACAGGTACTACAACAGCACCTACCATGAGCACTGCGATTCCGGGTACTTTCTACACTTATGCCAGCCAGACCGTATTGGGTTGCGAAAGTGACAGGACACCGGTACCAATAATAGTTGACGATAGTGTTAAGGCGCACTTCATTGCTACATTGCATCGTGGTTGCACAGAAGATACTGTTATTTTTAATAACTCATCTTATGGCGCAAGCAGTTATCTGTGGGATTTCGGTGATGGTATTTCTTCATCAGCACCTAACCCATCTCACATTTACCCAACACAAGGTATTTATGTGATCAGGATGTTCGCACACAGCCTTCATTGCGTTGACAGCCTTATAAGGACTGTTGATACAAGGCATCCACTTGCTGCCGGCTTTACCATTACGCCTGCTATAGTTTGCCAGGGTTCTCCGGTAACGTTCACTGATGTATCAACAGCTACATCACCTACTTACTCCTGGTTATTTGATGATGGTACTTCGAGCAGTGCAGTTAACCCTACACATATTTTTACCTATACAGGTACTTATAATGTTAGGCAAGTAGTCAGGGATATTGTACCATGCTACGATACTGCGTACGGTACAGTTACTGTAGATTCTTTGAGCCCTATTGCAGTAACACTGAGTGACAGCGTATTATGTTTAGGTAGCTATATAACACTTACTGCATATTATTCTAATCTTGGCCATACCCACCTGAGTTGGGATTATGGTAACGGAGATTCAGTATTGGATGTGAATCCTGCTGTATATAACTTCCCGGCTACAGGTAGCTACACGGTCACCACAACATCTTACTACAGGGTTTGCCCTCCGGCAACTACGCACCGCACAGTTAATGTAATTGCTGTGCCACATATTGACCTTGGACCAGATACGACCATCTGCCTTGGAGGTATCTCACTGGCACTGAACGATTATATTAATGCTGGTAACACTGCTGCACATTGGGCATGGAACACAGGCCAAACAACTGCGGCAATAACGGTTACAACTGCGGGTTCTTATGCAGCAACGGTGACCATAGGCGGTTGCTCTGCTACCGATTCAGTAAACATTATTAATGATTGCCATGTAGTATTGCCGAATTGCTTTACGCCTAATCGTGATGGTATTAATGACTATTTTAACCCGAGAGAGTACTTTGAAAAGGGTGTGCAGACGTTCTCTATGACCATATATAACCGTTGGGGCCAGGTAGTTTTCGAGACAAACAGCACTTACGGCCGTGGTTGGGATGGTATGTTCAACGGTGTTGAACAAGCAGAAGGCGTATACGTTTATACTGTTAAAGCAACCTTCGTAGATGGTCAGAATTTGACTAAAACAGGCAATTTAACACTTATAAAATAATTAAATACCATATTCATACCAACTAAATTGACAATTTATCTGTCTTTAATAGTGTAACAAGTTTTGAAAATCCCTTATTTAGTATAATTTTATACCAAGTTTTTATGAAAAGACAATATTTATACACACTCGTTTTACTGGTTTGCGTGTTTTTTACACGCTCCGTATCAGCACAAATCGTCAGTGGAAATCTTTTCCTTCAGGGGAAGTTTTCGGAAATTGGCGCACAGGTAAATGGTTCTTTAGGAGCACCTTATGCACCTACAGGTTACCATCCGCACAGTGGTGCTTATGTTTGTAGTTCGTCATCTAATACATTAGCTATGGTGTTTGACTATGGCTACGATGGCTGGACGACAGGTTCGCCGCCATTCATGGGCGATTATACGTTGCCAGGTAGCCCTTGGGAAGCGTGGGCAATTGAAGTAGGTGGTACTGCATGTTATGCACACTCTACATCATGCGCATTTACAGGTACTTTAACCGGTGCATGGACCTCTTACACCAATACAGGTGGCAGGGCTTTGGGTTACTGGAGTGGTACTACAGCTTCTGGTGCATTGGCGATAAAGAAGGAGTACAGGATAGATACACTGGCTTCTTGCCTGGTTGTAACTTGCGTATTCACTAACACAACCGCTTCTACACTAACAGGTATCTATTATCTGCGTTCTTGCGATCCGGATAACAGCCAGTCTTGGGGTGGTTCTTTCACCACTATCAATAACATCGTTTACCAGAACGATTACCTGCACAGGGTAATGGTTACGGCAACGGCGACTGGTTCATCTAGCGGAACACCTCCACAGCCATTGAGCCTTTGTACAAAAGATTGCCGTGCAAAAGCAATTATTTACAATGCATGGCCTATTTCAAGTTCTTGCCTGCTTTCTAATCTTTGGGCTGGCAGTACGAGCTGCGTAGGTACTATGTATACGGCAACTAACTCAGCTGTAACAGGTGACATCGCTATTGGTCTTTTATATCACGTTTGCGATATTCCTGCTTACGATAGTGCGTCTATATCTTACGCTTACGTATTTAACGGTTCTGGTGGTGTTGATAACGCTTTCCCTGATCCTAAAATGGTTATTAACGGTACAACTTATGATTCTGCTGCTACACTTACTGCTTGCACAGGTGCTTTCAGCGATACATTGCCTGTTAACATTATTAATGCGATTGACAAAAACTGGAAAGGTAGCACATGGACATGGGCTCCTGCCACTGCACTTACTTCAACAACTGGTGTAACGAGCAGCGTAATTATTCATAGCCTTACCGGTACTATTACTTATACAATAACTGGTTCTGATACTGGAAGAGGTTGTGGTACTTGTAACCGCAAAACATTCTATCTGACTATCATCCCAACTACATTCGGACCTCCGGGAGTTAGTGATGTTTACTATTGCCAGGGTGACTATGCAACACCGCTTACTGCTTCAGGTGTAAATATCTTATGGTATACTACAGCAACAGGCGGAGTAGGTTCAGGTACTGCACCAACACCATCAACATCTACGCCAGGTAATACTACTTATTGGGTAACGCAAATGCCTTGTCCGCCTACTGAAAGCGCACGGGCGGCAATAACGGTGCACGTTACTGCAGCACCTGTAGTAATTGCGGCTAACAACGGACCAATTTGTGCGGGCGACAGCTTGAAACTATTTGGGGTTGATACGTTTACAACAGGTACAATAGTGTATTCGTGGAGTGGCCCTGGTGGTTTTACTTCTACATCGCACAACCCAGTAATACCAAATGCTGCAGTTACCGATTCTGGTGTGTACACAGTTGTACTTTCTGTTAACGGTTGCGTTTCTACACCATCAACAACTTTGGCTGTAGTACATTATACGCCACCAGCACCTACAGTATCAACAGTTACTTACTGCCAATACGAAACATCGGTTCCTTTGAGCGCAACAGGGTCTAACATCCTTTGGTACTATCCTACAGCAACCAGCTTGTATGCAGGTACACCAACGCCATCAACGTCTGCTCCGGGTGTGTTTAACTACTACGCTACACAAACACTGAATGGTTGCGAAAGCCCACGTGCAGCTTATGTTGTAACAATTAATCCAAAACCTTCTATACCGGTTTTAGGTGCTGCACCAACATATTGCCAGTACGATTATCCATCACCTTTAACTGCGACAGGTTCAAATATGTTGTGGTACGGTCCTGGTGTATCTGGTAGCACTACTGCACCAACGCCAAATACTTCAACTGCGCACATTGATACGTATTATGTAACACAAACATTGTTAGGTTGCGTAAGTGACAGGGCTATGCAAATTGTTACAGTAATAGCTAAGCCATCGGCTCCGGTTGTTAGCGATACAAGCTATTGCCAGTATTCAACTGCAGCTCAGCTTACAGCTGGTGGTGTTAACCTTAAATGGTATACTGTGTCAGCAGGTGGTTCAGCACTTACTACTGGTGCACCAACCCCATCAACTGCTACAGTGGGTACAACAACATGGTACGTTAGCCAGACAGTGAATGGTTGCGAAAGTGACAGGTCTGCGATATCGGTTACCATATTGTATCTGCCAAGCTTTACTATTTCTGAAAGCAGAAACTTTGTTTGCCAATACGATACCTTGAGCTTCAATTATAACGGTCCGGGTTTAACAGGTCCAGTATTCCATTGGATCATGCCAAACGGTGCAAGCTATGTAACAGGTGATTCTACTACACCAGGTGTTGTTGTTAAGTTCGATTCACTTTACTTCCAAACTATCATATTGAGTGTTGGTAGCTATTCAGGAAGGTGCACTACAACAGATACTTTAAAAATACATGTAGTTCCGGAACCAACTGCTGATGCTTACATTAAAGAAAATATTTGCGAAAACGATACCATCACGCTTGCTTTAAGTTCAAGGTCATCGAACGCCGACAACTTTACATGGGATTTTGATGGTGGTACTGTTATCACTGCAAGTTCAAGCACAGGTGGCCCGTACAAAGTATCGTGGACAACACCGGGTATTAAAATTGTGAAATACCGTTCTGTTACTGTTGAAGGTTGCTTAGGTAAAGAAGTTCATGATACTGTAAAAGTTCACGCAATACCAGACGCAACTATTATTACCACTGCAATTAATGGTATTATTTGTCTTGAAGATAGCGTAAGCCTGAGTGGCAGAGATGACGATCAGTCTCACACATATCGCTGGACTCCTGAACACTTCTTTAACAACAACAACAGGCATAAAATATGGGGTAAAATTGAAACCGTTGGTTATGTTACACTTACAGTTACCGATGCATTCGGTTGTAAAGCATCAGACAGCGTATTCTTCAATCCTGAATCATGTTGTAAAGTTGCCTTCCCTACAGCGTTTACGCCTAATGGTGATGGTAAGAACGATGTGTTCCGCCCGATATTCGATGGTTATCACAGGTTCCATAATTTCCGCATAGTTAACCGTTGGGGACAAACAGTGTTTGAATCAACCAACAGCAGGTGCGAGTGGGATGGTACATTCGGTGGTGTTCCTCAGGACATGGGTGTTTACTACTTCTTCATTAAGTACGATTGCGATGACAACGGCAAAACCGGAAGCAAAGAGCGTATAGAAAAAGGTGAAGTAACCCTTATCAGGTAATACTTTAAGACTTAACATATAAAATGCCACTGTTCAAAAGACAGTGGCATTTTTCTTTTATATTCACTGTTGCGTGTGCAGATGCCTTAGTTTGATAATTTGTATGCCACATATACGCTGTACCATTCTTTCGCTTATTTTTGATTGATGCATTTTCCACAGAAACATTCCGTTACGGGTACTAATATATTCAGTGTTATGAGCGGTCTGGCTGCTCAGCATGGTGCCATAAACCTCTCACAGGGTTTTCCCGACTTTCCGATCGATAGCCAGTTGGCCGATTTTTTGGGAGAGGGCGCACATGGCTTGTTCAACCAATACGCACCAATGCATGGCCTGCCCATGCTGCGGCAGGCAATTGCCGACGACTTTAAACGCCGTTACAATATAGTATTAGATATAGAACAGGAGATAACCATAACACCTGGTGCTACTTACGCCATCTACACTGCGTTTTCTGCCATTTTGCAGCCTGGCGACGAGGCCATACTGTTGGAACCGTCTTACGATAGTTACATACCCAATATTGAAATGAATGGCGCCAGGGCAGTGCCCGTTGCACTGGTGGCTCCCGATTTTCATGTGGACTGGAACAAAGTGCGCGATGCGGTAACGCCTAAAACAAAGGCGCTTATACTCAACACTCCCCACAACCCGACCGGGGCGATCTGGAGCCAACAAGATTGGGATACTTTGGCGGAAATAGTACGCGGCACAGATATAGTGATACTTTCAGACGAGGTTTATGAGCAGTTGGTTTTTGATGGTGAAAAGCATTACAGCATATTGGAACACCCTGAACTGCGGCAGCGCGCATTTGTGCTTTTCTCGTTCGGCAAGGTGTTCAATAATACAGGCTGGAAGATGGGGTATTGCATTGCGCCACCAGCATATACCAAGGCCTTCCGCAGCATACACCAGTTTCTGAGCTTTACGGTAAATACTCCGGCGCAATATGCGTTGGCAAGCCATCTTAATTCTGGTCTGGCCAGCGATGTAAGGGCTACAATGGAGGGAAAACGGAACTATTTCCTGCAACTGATGCAAGACACTGCCTTTACCATACATACGCCCAGCAAGGGCAGTTATTTTCAAATTGCCAGCTATGAGCGCATCAGCGACCTTGGCGATATGGAATTTACCAGATGGTTGACCATTGAACATGGGGTAGCCACCATACCCGTAAGTGCCTTTTACCACAATAAGAAAGATGATAAACTCATTCGCTTCTGTTTTGCTAAGAGGGAGCAGACTTTAGAAAAGGCGGTTGAGTTGTTGAAGAAGTTATAGCGTTTTGGAGGGAGTGGTACCAATAGCATGTCAAATTCTATCATTATACGGTACAACGCAAAGTACGCAGAGGGTTCGCAAAGAAAGCGCAAAGCCATTCAGCTCAATGCCGCCTTTTTACCAATAGTTGTCATGACAGCTATTGGAGTTGTCAAATCGGATGTATCTCCAACTCAACTTCCATAACCGCATTTTCAAGATTCCACTAAACAAAAACGGCCATCTGCGAAGACGGCCGTTCATATTGTTTATTTAACCCTTATTGTATTATCTGTGGCTATTATACGCCCACCATTAATGGCATTAACAGTGTTAAAAGTTCTTCGTTTTCAACCACTTCAACAGGTTTAAAAATGCCGGCCCGGGTTGGGCTGCTCAATTCCAGTTGCACTTCCGATCCGTCCAGGTTGTTGATCAGTTCAATCATCAGCTTGGCGTTGAAAGCTATCTTCATGTCTTCGCCGCTATATTGACAGCTCAGCATTTCCTTACCCTCATAGCTGAAGTCGATATCCTGCGCGCTTATCTGCACCGCATTACCGTTAATATCTAAAACTATCTGGTTGGTAGTTTTATTGGCGAAAATACTCACACGGCGCAGTGCACTAATAAAATCGGCACGGTTAATAGTAAGCCTGTATGGGTTTTCAGTAGGTATAACTGCTTTATAGTCCGGGAATCGCGCATCGATAAGACGGCAGCTGAGGCTGAATTTTTCACCAGTCACAAATAAGTGGCTGCTGTTGTAAGCTAAAGTAAGCTGGGAAGCATCTTGTGGCAAAGTAGCGCGCAGCTGCTGCAACGGCTTCTTAGGCACCACGAAACCGCCATCTTCAGGGCAGTTAACATCGGTGCGGCGGAACTGCACCAAACGGTGCGCATCCGTGGCAACGAACGTTATGTTATCAGGCTTCATTTCAAAGTAAACACCCGTCATGGCAGGGCGCAGTGTATCGCTGCTCACTGCGAACAACGACTTATTGATGCTTTCCAGCAAAGAGATAGACGGCATGGTGAATGCTGACGTATCTGCCGGGGCTGGTTCTTTAGGGAAATCGTCAGCGCGCTCGCCTGTAATACGGTATTTACCAATATCGCTGGCCATTTCAATAGAAAGGTCCTGCTCATTAACGGTAAAGTTTATAGGCTGCTCCGGCAGGTTCTTAAGGTATTCGGTCAATATTTTAGAAGGTATGCAAATGCGCCCGCCGCCATCAGCATCATTCACCTCCATTTGCACCCGCATCATGGTTTCAAGATCGGTTGCAGTGAGGGTAAGTGTGGTGCCGTTCAGCTCGAATAAAAAATCTTCAAGTACCGACAGTACTGTATTAGAACTAATTACCCCACTTATTTGTTGCAGGTTTTTAAGCAGAGTATTTGAAGTGACGATAAAACGCATGTAATTGATGTTTGGAGCAAAGGTAATGATTTGCCTGCATGGCTGCTATACAATATAAGGGTGTGGATAAATAAGGTTGTAATTGTGGACTTCGGCCAACTGCCGGGAAGTGGTATGGTATTCGCGTACACGTAAATTATGTAAAGAAGATAGCTTGCGGTATAAGCACATGTATGCATAAATGGGCTACCTTTCACCTTTAAACTTAACCAACAAAAGGACTAGATATGACCATTCAGATAAATGCAGATCACAATTTAAGCATTCATGCAGCCTACAGGGATAAACTGAGCGATATATTAACTGATGAACTGGGCAGGTTCAGCGAACACATTACCCGCCTGGAAGTGCACCTTACCGATGAAAACGGAGCTAAAGAAGGCATCAATGATAAAAAATGTGTTATTGAAGCCCGCATAGAAGGCAAACATCCTATTGCAGTAACCAGCCATGCCAACACCCACGACCAGGCCGTAGACAGCGCAATACATAAACTAAAATCATCGCTGGACACTATGGTAGGTAAAATGAACAACCACCACGCATAATAAGATATAGAAATTATTTAAGTAGTAGAGCCGCAAAAATATGCGGCTTTATTGCGTTATATAGTACTGCTGTAAATTGGCTCGTATAAAAGGAATAACGTTATATTTACAGGATGTATGCTCGTTGGCTGTTTTTATTTTGCTGCAGTCTCTTTTGTTCCGTTCAGGGCATGGCGCAAATTGCCACCTGCCAAATCAGCCTGAAAGATAGTACAGAAAATATTTTGTATGTCGGCATACCCAATGAGGTTGTTATTAAAAACCTGCCTGCAAAATCGACGGTGAAATTTGATGGTTTCAAAATTGCGTCCACAGGGAAGAATTATATACTACAACCGGAAAAAACGGGGAAGCACAAATTGAGCGTTTATGATAAGGGCAGGGTCATTTTTTTAAAGACCTACATGGCTACTGCACTAACCGACGGCAATGTGCAACTTGGCATTGTAAAGTATGAAACCGGAAAAGTAAACTTCAAGGTTGCGAGTGTGAAAGATGTATTGGTAAACCCCGCTGTCGTGTTTTATTGCCCGGACTGTAAGTTGAAAACATGGTGGCGAATAGTACAGTATGATATCACGCTGATCACTAAGGATGCTCAACAAACCCAAGCAGTATCGGGCGAAAACCTTGATGGTGTGCCATTTGATAAAGACATACAAAGAACCATAGCCAAAATGAAAAACGGCGACCGGATATACATTGAAGATATAAAAGCGTACGGACCTGACGGCGTTTTGCGACATTTGGGTGGTATTACTATAAGAATAGCTTTTGACCTGAACAGTCACCTACTATCGACCGCAAGCAGCATTAAATTACGGGATGAAATAAGGGTGGTAGTAGATGGAATGGTTGATGACAATATTATAAGGACCAGCAGCGTAGGCTGGCTTGAAAAACTGCAAGAGACAGCAACGAACAGCGAACTGATTCAATTGACCAACTATGAAAATGCAGTAGTAAGGAACTACGCCTTTACAGCCTTAACGACGAGAAAAAATGTCGATCTGTTTCCTATACTATTACAATACCTTAAAGACACAGGTTGGGTAAGTACTTCTACGGGATGTGTTGGAGGAAGGACAACAATAAATGAACGTTTTATACTTGAAGTGCACCCAACCAGCAGCAAAGCACACAAGTATAAACTTACCCCGGAGCAGCAAATAACCCTAGATAGCATTTTGCTTTTTGATAGTACGGTAAAGTTTGCTTTGAAAGATATACTCCTAGCTGATATAAGACCTCATTTGCAATACTATACCAGGATACGGGAAATGGCAGTATTGGGTAAGCCATTTGCCGCAGTGCTAATACTGGCCAAATTCAAAAACAAAAATGACGTTGCTATTATTAAAAAACGTTTCGAAAGTAGGGAAACTGAAGAAGAAGGTGTGAATTGCGCGCGGGAGTATCCTCACCCATCATTTTATCCTTTTTTAAAAAAAATGTTTGAACGGGAATGGCTGGAATTGGATGAATTAAAATATTTTGATCCGATGGATAAGCTGTGCGATGCGATGGCTAGATATCCATCGAAAGAGACCTATCGCCTTTTTGAAAAAATTATCACGTTAAAAGACGAAGTAAAGTATCAGCAAATAGGGCAGGATATCCTTATCGCTATTTTCAGGCATCCTAACCCCGTATTTGAGCCATTGAAGCACAAAATAAACCTCGATCAATCGCACCGAATGGATATGGAGTATAATTTAGAACGTGATACTTATTGAATCAGGGTGCTTAATCGATACCGTTCTTACGGATAAGACCAGTTACCAGCGATGCGATGGCAATAACCAGCAGAATATGGATAAGGTTGCCGCCCGGTTTGAAAATGAAAAAGCCAACTACCCAGCCAAGGAATAGTATACCTGCAATAATGTAAAAGAGGCTTCTTAGAATCATAGTTTTTGTTATCGGGGTAAAGATAGGGCTAAACTAATAGCGGCGGCGCAATTATGCAACTTCAAAAATTGTTAAAAGTCGCGACCTGTAAATAGTTTGTTGTGGGAGTGGTTATGAGATTATGTGTACAATTTGAAATAATCTGGTTTTGGTATCCTGTGGCTGAAATTGCGATTCGACAATTGGGGGGAAATGATAATAGGCACAGCTGGTGCGGTTCAACGCCCTTCGGGGTTGGTTCTTTTGGGTATTGTTTCCCCTGGTTGCACCAGGGGCTATTCATGTTAAAGTCCTCCGGACTTTTCACCAAACGGAAGTACAGCGTCAACAAGCCCCAGGGGCTTGAACAAAAATAGCCGGGAGTGCAACTCCCGGAATACAGAGAAACACGACGAAGCCTGAAGGGCTTCAACGCGAATGCAATGAGGCTGCTCAACGCATTTGTCATTGGCAGGGGGAATGACAACAGGCGCGGCTGATGCTGTTCAACGCCCTTCGGGGTTGGTTCCTTTGCGTATTGTTACCCCTGGTTTCACCAGGGGCTATTCATGTTAAAGTCCTCCGGACTTTTCACCAAACGGAAGTACAGCGTCAACAAGCCCCAAGGGCTTGAACAAAAATAGCCGGGGGTGCAACTCCCGGAATACAGAGAAACACGACGAAGCCAAAAGGGCTTCAACACGAATGCAATGAGGGCGGAGATAGCGAGTGGGGTTTTACACGTCATCTATTTCAATCAATTCATCTTCTTTGGGGCGCACAAGGGTGTACTTGCGAGCGAAGTTGCACCAGTAGCAGTCGGGTTTGCCACAGCCGGTATTGAATTCGTGGTTCATGATGCTGGTGTAGCTTTCTTTGAGTTGCTGGCGCACTGTAGTTTCATCTTGCGGAAAAACAGGCACGATAATCTGTTTGTATTCGCCGGTCTTACTTTTTTGCAGGTAGTCGAAACGGCCTGTGGTTACTTTCCAGTTCTTATCATCATTGTTTTCCAACAACAATTTGTAGAACACCATCTGGCGCCAGTAGTCGCCGCCGTTTGGTTCTTTTTCATTGGGTGGAGATGTATTGGCTGTGGCCGATTTATCGGGGTCGCCGGTTTTGTAATCTATAACGTTGCAAGAGTCGCCGTAAATCTCAATTTTATCAATTTTGGCAGTAACGGGAATGCCATCAAGATTGTACCGTTTAACGGTGTATTCTATCTCGACATTTTTATGGAGGGTATTGATGTAATGGTCGTAGTATTCGCCAAGCAAGGTATTGCCTTGTTCTGTGCGGCGGTCAAGCTGAATGCTGGTAAATGCCGAGGATTCAATATACATGCCGGTCTTGAACAGATCCAGGAATTGTTCTTTGGTAGGGAACACGCCCTCGTTTTTCTTCATATCCAGGAAGAACCGCTCCAGCGCATAGTGTACCGCACTACCAAATGCCAGTGCATCGTTCTTCTGGAAAGGTACCCTGAGTACCTGCTCATAGTAGAACGCCAGCCTGCACCGCAGGAATTTGGACAGCGTGGTGTATGACATGGTGAGCTGTTGCAGCAGGCGGTCTATCAACACCGCATTGCCGGTTTTAATAACCACATCGGGCACAGGCTGCAGGGCCCATTGCAGGTGCTTTTCCACTTCGCCTGCAGGCACCGCTTGTTTAATGCGCTCTTCGGGCTGCGATATCTCATCAATAAAGACAGAAGCCTCTATGGGTTTGCCTGCATTGTCGCTGATGGCATAAGATACGTACAGGTATTTTTTGGCACGGGTAAGGGCCACGTAGAACAGCCTGCGGGCCACTTCGGCCTTGTAGGTTTGCTGGGTATCTTCTTCGGTTGCGGTAATGGTATCGGGCATGCGGTAATTACCACCACCGGCCTTTTTATCTTCCCAGAAATTCTTGGTGCAACCTATCAGGAAGACGTATTCAAATTCGTTGCCCTTGCTGCTGTGGGTAGTGTAGAAGTTAACTCCATTGTCGTTTTGTATAACACGCTGCACGGGCAGTGCAATACCTTCATCGTTCATGCGCTCCACCATTTGCAGCAATTGTGCCGATTTTATTTTAGGGCTGCGGTCGTGGGCATCCTTCACAAATTCGAAGAAGGAATTGAGCACTTGCATAAGCCATACGTGGTCAGTTTGTTGCAGCAGGTAGCTTACAATGCCGCTTTCGTACACTATCTTTTCAATAAGCAAAGGCAGCGGATGGGTTGCCTGTTCGCGCTCCCAGTTTTCCAGGTTGTTGCTGAGCCTGCGGATGGCCTCCGGGTTTTGCAGTTCAATGGTTTGGAGGGTGAGGTGGTTGGCCAGTAGCATGCGCCATTTAATGGTGCCGCCCTTTCGGTTGCTCTGTATGTACAATGCCAGTTGTGCAATGTCGGTAGGCGCTATACCGAACCAGGGCGCATGCATCAGTTCAAATAACAAGTCCTCACCACTGAAGGTTTTTTGTTTTTCGCGAAGGAGGTAAGATAAGATGTTGAGGAGTTGTTCGGTAAGGGACAGTTCCAGTATATTAACGGCTTTCTTTACGTTGTAGGGGATGCCTTTACGCTCCATGAGCGCAATAATATTAGCAGCCTGTTTGTGCTGGGCATAAAGTACAGCAACCTCTTTAAGTGCAATGCCTTGTTTTTGCAGTGCCTCTATCTGCATTACTACATCGGCTTCCTCCTGTAATATGTTGTTGTACATTTTTACCACGGGATGCACAATATTCCCGGGCTCCTTAAAGCGTTCGTTGGCAGATATGATCTTCTTATTGAGGTTGAGATCGGCAAGCTGGTTAATGAGGCGCTGCTTGTTGTATTGTATGGTGGCCATGGCCCGGTCAATTATCTGTTGCGAAGAGCGGTAATTGTGGGGCAGCACTACTATTTTAATAGTGGCTTTATGGCGCTCATAAAAATCGATGATGTTGCGTATACGCGCACCCTGAAATTCATAAATGCTCTGGTCGTCATCGCCCACTACAAATATGTTGGGGTCTTCCCAAAACGAAGTAAGCACATTTATAAGTTCGTTCTGTGCGCCATTGGTATCCTGAAACTCATCTACGAGGGTGAACTGGTAGCGTTCCTGGTAGCTTTGCAGCAGCCATGCATCACGCTTAAAAGCTTCGAGTACCCAGAGAATCATATCGTTGAAGTCATACCTGCCGGCATCCTTCATCTTTTGTTCGTATTGGGTAAAGAGCATTGCGGCGGCACGGGTGGTTTCCATGCGCTTTATTTCTTCGTCTATTTTGTCCTGCTTCAGGTCGCCCTTTTGGTAGCCTTTGCCGTTCCTCTTATAAATAAAATCTTCCCGTTCATGCAGGCCGGCAATGTAGGTTTCAATGGCCTCTGCTATGTTTTCCGGCGACAGGTATTCGCGCTTCATAATGTCGAAGAGCTTATTCAGCTTAGGCACATCGTAGTAAATATTACCGCTCAGTTTGCGCAGTGCGTGGCCCGGCGGCAGGTTTTCCAGTATGCTGTACAGCAGGTCGGTACGCTCCAGGTCGGTTATGGGTTGCAGCGAGCGCAGGCTGAAGCTTTCGCTGTTGTTTTGAATAATGCTGTTACAAAAGCCATGGAAGGTGTGGATGTTTACTTTATGTGCCGAGGCCCCCATTATCTGCACCAACCTGCGGCGCATGCTGTTGGTAGCTTCATCGGTATAGGTAAGGCAGAGTATTTCGTGGGGCTGCACCTGTGCTTCAGTGCGTAGCAAAGCAGCTATGCGCATGGATAGCACCTCGGTTTTACCGGTACCCGGCCCTGCAATAACCATAACCGGCCCATAGATGGTATCAACGGCCTGTTTCTGGCGTTCGTTAAGTTTATTATAGCGTTCTAAGAAAACATCTTCGTTGATGGTCATGTATTTTTAGTTGGGTGTATGAAGGTAAGGAAAATGCCTCACCCCCGACCCCTCTCCATAAATGGAGAGGGGTGACGTGTTATACGGTTGCAGAGTGTTGGATTTGGGTAGGGATACTCAGCGGCGCAGAAGCTGTGCTACAGACTTGTGGCAGTTTGCATAAATTTGTCGTTATGGATGTACCCAAAAAACGAAGTAAATACATTGATCTTATTCTCCTGATGATACTCTTAGTGGCAGGCCTGGTCTCCATGCCGGTTTGGATAATTTACCAATCTGATACCTTGGTAAGCGCGGAAATACTAATGCTCATTTATATTATCTGTAGCCTCTCAGGTGCTATCTTGCTTTACAGATTGAATATCTACGCTGTCAAATCCGGTTACAAGCCGATGACTCCTCTCAAAAAGAAAATTATGGCTTTTACACTATCCTTCCTCTTTATAGGTCATATTGGATTAGCAATGTTTTTAGTGACTAATAATACCGTAGCTTTTGGTGCAGTAAAATCATTAATTACGCCAATAGTTAACAAGGGCTTTTCAAAGGGAAATCATTATGCCAATGGTGAAAATGGCGATGATATGCACTATGTCTATTATGTTTTTAGGGGCGATACCCTATGTGCTGGTTTTGGAGAAAGTTCGTCTCAAAGAATTGATAGTTGCAAGACTATTAAAATTATTTACATAAAGGGTCTATTCGGGTATTATTATGTTGAAGATTATATTTTGGTAGAATAGGCAACAACATGTTTAATGACGGTCAAATCCATGCGCCAAGGCGGAAGGTTTACCACCAGCCCATCCATTTTTCGCCCATTATTGACTGCATCAGGTATTTTTCAATGAAAGCTTTGTGATCGTTTAATACCAATTCCATTGTGTGTTCGTTAAACGTATTGTTGAGTTGCGAACCAGGGGTAATGATGCTTGCCGCTTCTTGAATTGTAAATTCTCTGGGTAGTTTATCTCTTTTCTCATTTGTACGGCCATCGGACGAATAATCCAATACACGCGCTGCACGAAACAATGTGCCTGTGAATACTGTCATTGACCCAATAGAAAGAACTGCGTTAAGGACATCACCTGCTTTTTCCCAGGAGGTTAGCGGTCTGTAAATCGTAAAATTTATTGCATCCCAATAAAACTCCATCTCAATTTTATAACCAGCCACGTTTTTATTTCGGCCATAATAAACAAAGTAGTTCGGGCCGCTATTGCGTGGTTTGTATATGCCCTCATAACCGTTATCGCTGAAAAAGGCATCAAAAAGCGCCAATATTTTGAATGGTAGTGCTTGCCTTGATGGTTCCAGCTTAGCTATTTCAATCTGCGCGTTTGATGTTGGGATTGTTTTCATACAGGTGCTTTCTCAAATCTACCTATCTGTTTGGAATAAATGCAATGCAAAATAAAGCAAATTTTATTGCTATCCAGACTACAATTATTGCCCAAACTTTACCGTTTGCAACCGTCATAAAAGGACTATTTTACGATTACATGCCCCCGAAATATACCATTACCAATAGCCTAGTTACCGAAGGTAGTAAGGTCGGTGGATGCATAGCTGCACACAAGCTATGTTGCAGGTTTTCAGGAGTGGGTATGACGGTTGCAAGCCATCAAATTTGGGTGGCACGGGCCTGCTGCACACAAGGCCTAGCTACAGACCTGTAGCAATGTTTATTTGTGTGTGAACATTGACGTATAAACACGCAATAACAATATGATAACTACAAAAAAGCACATTTAAAGTTCTAAGCGTATTATCTTCACGCTCTTATTCAATTAAAAAAATTGAATGTGATTTTTTTGATATGGTTAAATTAAATATTTTTACCTTTTAAAACGATCACTTAGTAATAAATTTTAACACCAACACATGATAAAATTAGTGAATTATACCGTGAAAAGAACGTTAGTGCTGGCCTGCTTAGTACTGCTTGGCTGGCAAACTGCTTGCGCACAAACTTCATTAACCTATGGAGATGCAGTAATTACCGGTTGGAACAATAACGCGGGAGCTGCTAACAGGCAAGTACAGGTACTACTCTTAAAAAGCGTAACAGCGGGCAGTGTATTTAAAATTACCGCTGCAGGATTTAATAACAGTGGTACGGCAAATTCAGCAGCTAACGGACGGGTGACAGGAGGAGTTAGTAAATGGACAAATACTACCGGGGGCGTATTGCCTGCAGGCACGGTCATCAACATCAGCAACGGCACGGTGTTGACGAGCGATATCGGAACTATGGCTTCTGTTACTGCTGGCTGCGCGTGTGGGGCAAGTGGTTCGGCATTTTTGCAGAGTACATCAAGTGGCCGCCTGTTCTTATACTACGGAGGTACAAGTGATGGAACCGGATCCGACTTCAGTAATAGCTCAACTACTGCTACTTTTAATGGCACTCCTTTGTCCATAGTTGGTTTTCATGGTAACCAGGCCTGGACGAGTTGGTTAACTACAGGTAGTACCGGAAATTTCATGACCTATCTGCCGTCAGACCTTGCTTCTTATAGTCTTTTTCTTGCCAGTGGCGCTATTGGTGGATACTATACGGGTGCAAGGAGTGGAGCGAGTGCGGCTGCCATCAGGGCTGCTGTACTCAACCCTGCAAACTGGACAACCGTTTCAGGAGTAAGCGCGACCGCTACGATACCAACCGGCAATTTTACCGTTGGTGCCTCCCTTTCATTTACTGGTTCTAATTCATTGAGTATTTGCCGGAACTCTTCTGCAAATGCTATTAATGCTAACCTTTCTATTGTTGACGGTTCTGCCAGCGGAACCACAGAAACCTGGACAGTTGTTATAGCCCCAACCCATGGTACATTAAGTGGCTTCAGCACTACCCGGTCGCTTAGTGGCGGTGTTGCTACGCCGGTTGGTTGCACTTACACACCCACTTCGGGTTATACTGGCACCGACGCATTCGTAATAAGGGCAAGCAATGGTGCGGGCAGCACCACTCAGTCTGTGAATGTTACTGTTACCGGTGCCCCGGCGGTTCCCACTATTTCAGGTGCATCTGCGGTATGTACTGGTTCAACTATCGCCTTAACCAGCACTACAACTGGAGGCACATGGGGAACTACCGCATCAATTTTATCTATCAACTCAACAGGCGTGGTAACTGGTATTAGTCCTGGCAGCGATCTTATTTCTTATGCTGTCACTAACGCATGTGGCATCACAGTAAACTATAAGAATATCACCGTTAATGCAGGCTCATCCGTAGCTGCCATATCAGGTGCAGCACCATCAACATTCTGCCCCGGCACTTCGTTCACAGCTACAAACGCTACCGCTGGCGGCACCTGGAGTTCTTCAGCCCCGGCTATTGCTACTGTAAGCGCAACGGGTGTGGTAACCGCAGTAAGCGGTGGTGCGGCATATATTTCTTACAGCGTTACAGGTAGTTGTGGTACAAGTGCGGCAACTCCACTTTATGTACGCACTACGCCTACCCCTATAATGGGGCCGATTTATGGGGCGTCATCAGTGTGCATAGGTAGTAATATTACATTGACCGACTCCATTGGGGCCGGTTACTGGACCTCATCGGCCCCTGCCATTGCAACTATAAGTGTTTCAGGCGTTGTAACCGGCCTTACAGCTGGTACCACCACCATTAGTTTTGAAAATTCTAATGCCTGTGGCACAAGGCGTGCCACTAAAGTAATTACAGTGGCTGCGGGTGCAAGCGTTGCTTCGATAGGCGGTGGCTCACCTTCTACCTTCTGCCCCGGCACAACATTTACAGCTACCGATGCAACCGCTGGTGGCACATGGAGCTCATCGGTTCCGGGTGTAGCAACAGTAAGTGCTGGCGGTGTAGTAACAGCAGTAAGCGGTGGCGTAACTTACATCTCTTACAGTGTTACAGGTAGCTGTGGCACAACCAGCGCAACTCCGGTTTATGTGCGGGTAACTCCTACACCTTTTGTTGGCCCTATCTACGGTGCATCGTCGGTTTGTACAGGTTCAACTATTGCATTAACCGACTCCATTGGTGCAGGTTACTGGGCTACATTAAACCCAACTTTTGCTACAGTTGACGGAACTGGTATTGTAACAGGTATCACAGTCGGAACTGCAACAATTACATTTGAAAATTCAAATGCCTGCGGTACAAGGCGCACATCAAAAATAGTTACAGTTAATACAATACCTTCAGTAGCGGCTATTTCAGGTAGTTCGTCAGTAGCAGTTGGTGCAAGCGCAACACTAAGCAACGCAACAACAGGTGGCACCTGGGCTAGTAGTGCTACCGCCATTGCTACCGTTAACGGCGCAGGGCTGGTTACCGGCCTGGCTGCAGGTGTTGCAACAATATCGTATGCTGTTGCCACAAGTTGTGGTACAGTGTATGCTACCCTGCTGTTTACAGTAGGTTCGGTTACTGGCAGCACGTATAATATAAGTACCATTGCGGGTACAGGCGTTGCCGGTTATAATGGCGAAGGTGCAGTAGCTTCAGTAAATTTAAATTACCCTTACGCGGCAGTAAAAGACGCTGCAGGCAATATGTATATTGCTGACCAGGTGAACCACCGGGTGCGTAAAATAACAGCAGCAGGCGTGGTTTCTACAATTGCAGGTAATGGCGGTGCTGGTTTCAGCGGCGATGGCGGTGCAGCCACAGCGGCAGCACTGAACATACCTACTGGCGTTTTGGTTGATGCTTCGGGCAACGTTTACATTACTGACTGCTATAACGGCCGTATACGTAAAGTAAGTACTACAGGTATAATAACTACCGTTGTTGGTGGTGGCACAGGTGTAGATGGCAGCGCGGCTACTGCCGCTAATCTGTACAGGCCAACGAGTATTTGTTTCGATGCTTCAGGCAATATGTACATTGCGGAAACCGGCAATCATAAAGTACGTAAAATAAATACTTCGGGTATCATCAGCACCTTTGCAGGTACTGGTGTATCTGGCTTCAACGGCGATGGCGCAGGCGCAGCTACAAAGCAACTATCCAGCCCTATATGTGTAATTGCAGACGGATCGGGTAACGTTTACATCTCTGACCTTGGTAATAACCTGGTAAGGAAGGTGACTACGGCGGGTGCTATAAGCACAATAGCCGGTACAGGAACCGCAGGTTACAGCGGCGATGGTGGAGCAGCTACCGCGGCACGGATACATAGCCCTTATGGCATAGCAATGGACGCTTCTGGCAATATTTATATTTGCGACTTTGATAATTACGGTATCCGTAAAGTAAGTGCAGCGGGTATTATTACCACGTTTGCAGGTAATGCATCTTATGGTTATAGTGGCGATGGCGGTTGGGCTACAGCGGCGAATCTGTCGCGCCCTACAGGCGTTTCGGTTGATGCTGCTGGTAACGTTTATGTTGCTGACCAATATAACCACCGTATACGCAAGATAACGCTGGGTTGCTTACTGCCTTCCGCGGGCACAATATCAGGCCCTGCAACGGTTATTGTTGGCAACAGCAGTACCCTTGCCAATACAGTTAGTGGTGGCACATGGAGCAGCGTAAGCCTGCCGGTAGCTACAGTAAGTGCCGCGGGCGTGGTTCGTGGTGTTGCTGCGGGTATCGATACCATCAAGTACACAGTTACTAATTCATGTGGTACATCCCGCGCGGTATATGTGGTAAGTGTAACATCATCTCGCCCTGGCGAGGAAATATTTACTGCACAGCCAGCGCAATTAAATGTGTATCCTAATCCGTCAACCGGGTTACTAACCATTGAAACGCAACAAGACAAAGTAATAAGCGACGTTGTTGTTTTTGACTTAACAGGAAAGGTTGTGCACCAAGCTAATGGTAATACCTATACGATGCAGGTAGATATGAGTGCATTCGCACCCGGTGTGTATATTTTTAAAGTAGCCTATGCCAATGGCCAGGTAGGTCAGGTAAGGGTTATAAAAGAGTAATAGAACTTGGCATATAATTGAACCGCCTTAAAGCCAGCTTTAAGGCGGTTTCTATTTTGTGCTGTATGACGGTTACAAACCGTCAAATTTGGATGGACACAGGTCGGCTGCGCAAAAGGCCGGGCGACAGACCTGCGCCAGTGAGAATTTTAAGACGGGCGTTTTTAATTGCCATCCGCATCAATCAGTTTCCGGTTCCAGTTCAAATGATTGCATAGTAATGTGTATATCATTATCAATTTCAAACTGCCTGAGTGCTTTTGTAAGGTGTTGCTCAATGTAGTAACCGTTGTGGTATTGCTTACCGAAAAGGTGCATGTCTTCTTCAACTATGTATACTTCATTGTTCTTATCGGTAAATTTTATGGTTTTCTGGTCGCTGTTGCCCTTAGTCCACATGGTAACGTAGCGCACTATGTTTTTGTAGTACACCTCGTTTACCCGGTAACCCTGAAACCAGTAGTTTTTTAGCTGCCGCACCACAACCTTATCTTTATAAATAAGTACTGCAAGTTTGCGATTGCTGAGGTGCCAGAAGAACCAACATACGACATAGCACTCCATGACCCATAACATAATAAAAAGCACTATTTCAATGGCGGGTTTACCTTTTAAAGCTACAGCGCTGTAGACCGCCACCATACAAAAAATGTTGAGCAGCGTAAGCGGAATACCCAAAAATAAATAGGAAAAAAAGTTAATGCCGGCCTTGCAGGCTGCTATTGGGGTAGTGTAAATGTAGTTTTCGCCTTCTTTTTTGTTCTCCATATCTGTATTCAACAAATTGCTGATGCTTTCAGCAAGTTCATCGAATTCCCTGCGATTGCCGATGTGGGGTTTGGGGTAGAGTTTAATGCTACTGCCATGGGTTAGAAAAAGGGATATCGATCTGCAACCATCCGAGCCATAGACAGTTGTAAGGCGGGTAACATCGGCCAGGGTTATTTCCATAACCGGACTATTTATGGTAATATTTCCCGATTTTTCCAGTATTATAGACCTTGGCATCAGCAATATATCCCGACGGGACGCTGCTGAAGCCATTGCAGCAAGGTAGCCGGCATAAATAAGAAATGGCCAGGCCAGCAACATCAGCATTATCTGGCTGTTTTCGTTCAGGCAGCTTTCAATGGCAATTATAAACAGCATAAAAAGGAAGGTGAATACTGCCGAAAAGCAAACGAATAAAATGAACGCCAGAAAATGGTTAATGCTATAAGCGCGGTAAGATTTCATTGGTATGCAAATATATGCAATATGCCATAGTGCCACGGCAAATGTTTGATGCCCATACGTCAGAAGCTTTCGTTTTTCCCTATTGGAAAATATTTTTTCCCGATTTGAAAACAGTCGTAAGCATCATAGGGTGTTTCTTTGCACGCATTTTAAACCAAAGCAATGATCAAAAAAGTACTGTCAGCATTATTTTTTACGCTTATACTTACCAATACCAACGCTCAGGCACAAAAAAGTACGGGTAATAAAACAATACAACAGACGCCTGCCCAGCAATTAATAGCCAGCACGGGCGAAGATTCCCTTAATTCTTACGGGGCAGGCCATTCACGCACAGTCATTTCAGGCTATGGAGAAGTTCATTTTCAGCGTGATGTAAACGCACAGGAATCCATAGCTACACTGAAGCGTGCTGTATTATTTGTGGGCCATCAGTTCACCGGTAAAATTGCATTCTTCTCAGAACTGGAAGTTGAAGACGCTAAAGTAGAAGGTGGTGGTGCTACCGGAGAAGTATCGATGGAACAGGCATACCTGAAATTCAGCCTGAACCCGCGCCAGTATATTATTGCGGGCCTTATACTGCCACGAATCGGCATAGTGAATGAAAACCACTTGCCTATCAATTTTAACGGTGTAGAAAGGCCGCTGGTGGAACAACTGGTAATACCATCTACCTGGAGGGAAATAGGTGTAGGTTTTTACGGGCAAACCACGGCATTGCCACTCACCTACAGTGCCGCTATACTTAACGGCCTTGATAATTCGGGTTTTGAGCATGGCAGCGGCTTTAAAGGCGGGCGTGCGGAAGGTCAGGATGCCAGAGCCAATGCCATGGCCATAACAGCCGCGGTACAGTATTTTGCAGGAAACTGGAAATTTCAGGTGTCGGGCTATATGGGCGGTACTACACAGTTAAGGCCCAAAGCGGCAGATACACTGCAACTGGAATCGGGCATGCTGGGTTCGCCACTTATACTTGCAGAGGCCGATGTGCAATACAGTAATAAGGGCCTTTCATTCAAGGCATTGGGCTGCAACATTGCCATACCTAAAGCTGAAAGTATTAACAAAGCATACGACAACAATACCCCATCGCAAATATTTGGTGCCTATGCCGAACTTGGCTACAACCTGCTGGAAACCTCAAAAAAAGACAAGTGGAAAAGCAAGCAACTGAATGTTTTTGCCCGTTACGAAATGCTGGACCTGAATGCGGCTATACCCACTAACGGCCTTACCGACGGCACCCTGAAACAGAACCATTTGGTAGCAGGTGTGGGTTTCTTCCCAATACCACATGTTGTGGTTAAGGCTGATGTGCGCTTGCTGCATACCGGTGACCAGAACCCTGCACTGATAGTGAACCCTGTACCTAACGCAACAGCTTATAAACCCAATAATACGTTTCTTAACCTTTGTATAGGGTATTCGTTCTAAAATGGATAGAAAAGAATTTTTAAAAACCTCGTGCACGGGTATGTGTGTGGCAATGGGTTCAGGCTTTTTAATGAGCGCATTGCTTACTGCCTGTAAAACACCATTGGGTGTTATTAAAACCAGTGCAAAAAATGATGTCGTAACCATACCGCTCACAGAATTTGCGCAAGCTGACTATAAACTGATACGGGTAAGCAATTATAACTATGACCTTGCCATACAAAAACAGGCTGACGGTTCATTTTTAACATTGGTACTGAAGTGCACGCATGCCGCACAGCCCCTTACTAAAACCGGAGACAAATATTACTGCACCCTGCATGGCAGCCAGTTCAGCCACGAGGGTACAGTGATGAAAGGCCCGGCTGAAAAAAACTTATCACAGCTAATTTCAAAGATCAATGCAAACGATTTAACCATCCACCTCAATACTTCACTATGAAAAAACTAATAATGGCGGCAGGACTTATTTCGGGCTTGTTCGCTTGCCGCAAGCCGGCTGAAACTGTTACGCCCGTAAACGTGGTAACGAGCCAGGCGGTGATAACTGATTTTGTGCAGAAGATAGCGTTGCCGCAGTATGCCAGCCTGCTCACCAATGCTACCGCCCTTAACAATGCACTGGCTACGCTTAATGCCACACCAACAAACACTAACCTGCTGGCAGCACGCGATGCCTGGAGGGCAACACGCCATTCCTGGGAACAATGTGAGGGCTTCCTGATAGGGCCGGTGGAAGATAATAACTATGACCCTGATATGGACACCTGGCCGGTGGACTACCACCAGCTGGATTCCTTCATTACCACCAGTGCATCGTTTGACATTGCTACGGTGCACAGCCTGGAACAATCGTTGAAAGGCTTTCACCCGCTTGAATTTATATTATGGGGGAGAAACGGCGATGCGACCGTCGATTCTATTACCGCAAAAGAAAAGCTGTACATGGTTTCGCTGTCGAAGGACATACTTAATTCTGTAGATAGCCTGAATAACAGCTGGGCTGCAGCGGGTGGTAACTTTCAGGCACAACTACTGAATGCCGGCACTACCAGCACAAGGTACACAACACGCCAGGAAGCCGTGCTGGCCATTGTAGCAGGCATGACCGATATTTGTGGCGAAGTGGGTGGCGGTAAATTATACGAGCCGTTCAGCCTGTATGACTCCACCAAAACAGAGTCTCCGTTTTCGCACAACTCGATTACCGATTTTACCAATAATATGCTTGGGGCCCAAAACGTTTACCTCTGCACGTTTAACGGACAAACAGGCACTAGTGTAAGCAATCTTGTAGCAGCAAAAAACCTGTCGTTAGATACCAAAATAAAGACACAATTTGCCGCTGCCATAAGTGCAATGGGCAACATTACCATGAATTTTGAACCGGCTATCTACACGCAACGCACGCAATTGCAAAATGCTATGACCGCCATTAATACACTACAAGCAACGCTTGATGGTGAATTGAAGACTTTTGTGCAGACTTACGTAAAAGACTAATACAATTATGAAGAAGTTGTTTGTGATAGTGGGTATGCTGGCGCTGATAATGTGCTGCGTTATGTGTCGCAAGGCTGACCAGTCCGTTCTGAATGATGACAGCAAATTTGACCCGCGTTTGTCGGGTGGTGCTGCTACGTTCTTTGACATCAGTTCAGGCACGTTTGGTACACCCATTGCCGGGCTAAGCGAACGTGATGCTTATGTGCACAACCTTGGCGATAAATTATTTGAGCAAAGTTACGTTGCCGCCCCTGCACCCCGTTTTGGCGGGCTGGGACCGGCATACAACAATTCTTCCTGCGTTAATTGCCATCATAACGATGGTTTTGGTGTGCCATCATTCGGGGCATTGGGTTCTTCTTTGCTGATGCGCATCAGCATACCGGGCACTGACGAACATGGCGGGCCAGCCGCCGCACCAGGTTTTGGCGGGCAGTTGCAAAACCTGGCGATATTTGGTGCGAAGCCAGAAGTAACGGTGAACCTTACCTATACAGAACAACCTTTTACCTTCCCCGATGGTGAGGCTGCATCGCTCCGAGTGCCACAATATGCACTGGTTAACCCTTACCAGCCCTTACCGGCCGGGCATCTGTTATCGCCAAGGTTAGGGCCACCGGTTTTTGGGTTAGGTTTGCTGGAGCAGATACCGGAAAGTACCATACTGGCCTTTGCTGACCCAACGGACGCCAATGGCGACGGTATTAAGGGCCATGCCAATTATGTTTATAACCCCTACACGAAAAAGACGGAATTAGGCCGTTTTGGCGTAAAAGCCAACACATCGGACCTACTGGTGCAGGTAGCGACGGCATTTCAGCAGGATATGGGGCTAACCAGTTATGTGCAGCCACAGGAAAGTGTGCACGGGCAGAGCCAGGTGAGTGTAATACCGGCAACAACGGCTACCGACCTTGCTGATTCAGAAGTAAATGCTGTTGCATTTTATGTGCGTACGCTTGCTGTGCCCGCACGAAGAAATGTTACTGATGCAAAAGTGCTGCGGGGCGAAACGCTCTTTAAGCAACTTAATTGCAGTGGCTGCCACATACCAACGCTGTATACCGGAGTCTATATTCCCTTACCTACCCTGAGCAGCCAGCGCATACACCCTTACACGGACATGCTGGTGCATGATATGGGTGCTGCCCTGGCCGATAACCGGCCCGATTATCTGGCTTCAGGTACGGAGTGGAGGACACCTGCACTTTGGGGTCGTGGGTTATTTGAAAAAACCAATGGGGCACCTTTCTTTTTGCATGATGGCAGGGCGCGCACCTTCACCGAGGCTATTTTATGGCACGGCGGCGAGGGCCAGAAAAGCAAGGATGGTTTTACGAAATTACCAAAGGCGGACAGGGCCGCGGTGCTGGCATTTTTACAGTCGTTGTAATCAGAAATTATTTTTAGAGGTTTGAGTATTGCACACTAATAGTGCAGGCAATAGCTAGGGCTTTCAAGCAGTGGTGAAGTTGAATGAATTTGCGGCTTTAGCCGAACGGGTTTGCCGGTGAATTTGTTAGGGCAGTTCAACGCATCATATTCTTTGGCTAAAGCCTTGTTTTACGCTACTGTTACCATGGCTTGAAAGCCGTGGCTATTGAGTGGGGGTGGTTTTTGAACGTGTTGTTTTTTTAGTTTACGGTGTTTTTTACGTTACCATTAAGTCTTGGAATAATAATATCAGTTACACATAAAATGGCATGGTTACGATTGTTGTGTACCTACCGGCACACTGTTTCATTAATTGCTCCGGGCTACAAACATTTTGCACCTACCGGCGCAATTAGATGATTTTGGTGCCGTATTTTGATGTATAAAGGACATAAGCAGTGCTTTCGCTACTGTCACAACGGCATTAAGGCTGCGGCTATTGGGTTAGACGTGGTTTTTTAAAGGGTGTCTTTTTAGTTTTTCTGCGTATTATATGTCACCCTTACAGGGTTTTGCTCCTTTTTTAGAGAATAATTACAATCATATCATCCCTTCGGGATTTTAACGAGAGGTGTAAAGTGTTTGCGCTGTCTGGTATTAGTTGTAAACAAAAAAGAGGAAACCGATGCTGGTTTCCTCTTTTTTAGCTGTAATAAACCGTATTATTTGGTTTCGCTACCTAATTCTTTGCGCGGATTGCGGGAAAGAACTTCATCGACCATACCATAATCTTTGGCTTCCTGTGCGGTCATCCAATAATCGCGGTCGCTGTCTTTTTCTACTTTTTCAAAAGGCTGGCCACTGTGGTAAGCTATAATTTCATATAGCTCTTTCTTCAGTTTGCCTATTTCGCGTGCTGTAATTTCAATGTCACTAGCCTGACCTTCAGCACCGCCCATTGGCTGGTGAATCATTACACGGCTGTGTTTAAGCGCGGTACGCTTACCCTTACTGCCTGCACACATCAACACGGCAGCCATTGACGCTGCAATACCTGTGCAAATAGTGCTCACATCAGGATTGATGATCTGCATAGTATCATAAATGCCTAAACCTGCATATACGCTACCACCCGGGCTGTTCAGGTACATCTGTATATCGCGGTTGCGGTCGGTGCTTTCCAGAAATAACAGCTGCGCTGTAACAATATTGGCTACATAATCGTTAATGCCTTCGCCCAGAAAGATGATGCGATCCATCATAAGGCGCGAGAATACGTCCATAGAAGCTACGTTCATAGGGCGTTCCTCAATAATGTATGGCGTTAAATTACTCGGAAGCTTGGTGAGTGCAGATGCATAACTATCTACGGTTAAACTACTAATGCCATGATGCTTAATGGCATATTTGCGAAATTCGTTTTGGTTCATAAATACCTTTGTTTGTATAGTTTATTATTGTTGCAATTTTGAATCCATGATAAATATAGTGCCATTACGGCATAAAAAAAATTCGGCAAGCCGGAAAAAGTGGCAACCTGTCTGCCGGGCGGCAAGTTCTGGGCATTGTTACTGGTAATGCCCGCCGGTACCGGAAATATAGAGATGGGTTAATATTTCTGCATTAAAATAGCATACTGCCATTGATTTTATGGTTTAAATAATATAAATTGCACATTCAATTTGTTTACACCTGAGGTGCGATATTCAATTTATTTTTATTGAATGCTACCGGCATTGGGTATATTGTCCATTATTTGAAGATAAATTTACTTTAGCATGAAGAAACTTTACTTGATCCTTTTACTGTCTTGCCTTTCCGTTATCGGCTATGCCCAGACTGCAGCTTCCTACAGCTTTACAGCTACTTCGGGAATATTTTATACGATAAGCGGCACGGGCACATCAACAACAGCGATAAGTTATGATGACAGCACTTTGAGGTATATTCCTATTGGTTTTACTTTTAATTTTTGCGGGACCAACTATACCGACCTTTCTGCTTGTTCCAACGGGTGGTTATCGCTTGTAAACGCATCAAGTGGTACAAGTTTTGCCGCATGGTCGGCAAGTTATCAAAATGCACTGAGTTCATTATCGTCATTAGGGTCAGGAGTTGGTTTCCTGATGCCTTTCTGGGATGACCTTTGGGGTACTGGGCATACAGCGTATTACCAAACCACAGGCACTGCGCCTTATCGTAAATTTATTTTTGAATGGAGCAACTGGGCTTTGTTTCTTGACTATACCCATTATGCGAATATGCAGGTAGTTTTGTATGAGACGACCAACCAGATAGACTATATTTATGGCACCAGCTCTTATCCAAGTCGTTCCGCTACAATAGGTATAGCTAACAGCACTTCTGACTATAAAGTTCTGAATAACTCCGGCTCATCGCCTACTCCATCAAGTTCAACTTTTACTACATCAATTGCTACGTTTGCCGCCAATAGCCAGATATACAGGTTCAACCCGCCGCCGGCGGCATGCTCCGGCACGCCATCGGCTGGTACAGCGTCAGCATCGCCAATAGCGGTTTGCGGTTCCAACACCATTAACCTGAGCCTTACAGGATATACACTTTTGAGCGGCGTTACTTACCAGTGGCAAGTATCGGCTGATGGCTCATCATGGAGTAACATTTCCGGAGCAACTAATTTGTATGCATCTACTACCGAGACTTTTGGCGAATACTACCGTTGCAACGTTACCTGCACATCAACTTCAAGCACCGGTGCTTCAGCCAGTGTGTTTGTTCCTTACACGTCTGGTTGCTATTGCATACCCAATTATACAAGGGCTTATGCATCGTGCGATTCTCTTGGCGTTTCTATCAGGGGCTTTCATGTAAATGGCACCGCAAGCACATCGATCAATGATGTGGCGCATTGTACCGGTACCGGTTATTTTGATCGTACCGCACTGAGCGTATATCTGTTTGATGGGGCGAGTTATACCGCAACCATTAACGGATCAGCAACCTACAATATGAACGCCCAGACATGGATAGATTTTAATGATGATTTTACATTTCAATCTACGGAGAGCGTTGGGGGCTTAAATGGCTATGGTGCTACTGGCACATTTACATTGGCTATTCCATCGGGTTCTTCATTGGGTACGCACCGTATGCGGGTAGTGAGCAATGCGGCATCAGAAAGTCATACTTATGCTTCCATGAACCCTTGTGCAAGTGGTTACGCATTAGGCGATGCGCGCGATTATGTGGTAACTATATTCCCGGTTTGTTCGGGTACGCCAACTGCGGGCACACCAGGCACAAGCGTGTCGCCTGTGTGCACGGGCGCACCATTTACGGTTAGTATTACGGGCTATACCATAGCTTCCGGCATATCGTTCCAGTGGCAATCGTCGCCTGATAACAGCACATGGACCACTATAACCGGTGCAACAAATACATCGTACACCACAACAGAAACTTCCACAACTTACTTCAGGTGCCAGGTTACCTGTGCTACAAGTAGTGTTACCACTCCTTCATCGAGTATCGCTGTTAACTACTTATCAACATGCTATTGCACTCCGGCTTATAGCGCCCCATGCGGCACAACGGCAATCTCATCAATGCAGCTAAACGGTGCTTCAGGTACCGTTATTAATGATGTGGCAACATGTGTTGGTAGTTACCAGAACAGGACGGCGCTTTCAGCTTCCTTATATCAGGGTAGCACAACCAATTTATATTTAGGTACTTACAGCACAATTCAAAATGCACAGACCTGGATAGATTTTGACAATGATGGCACATTTGCATCAAGCGAAAGTGTAGGCGGTCAGAACAGTTTTTCGCTATCAGCTGTATATGGTATTGCTATTCCTTCGGGCGCTGTAACCGGCAGCCATAGAATGAGGGTAGTGACTAACAGAACAGCAGATGCTCATTTTAGCCCTTCAATAAGTCCGTGTCCAACTTCGGGCACGTACGTAGGCGGTGAAACCAGGGACTATACAGTAGTTATTTTAACCAATATCTGCACAGGTACACCATCGGCGGGTACGTTAAGTGTATCGGCCAGTTCATCATGCAGTTCTTTTACACCAACACTAACCGCTGTTGGTCATACTGCTGTACCGTTTGTTTATTACAAATGGGAAAGATCGACCGACAGCACCACGTGGACCACTGTTTCCGGCGCAACCAACAGTACCTATGGTGCAACCATCAGCTCAGGCACAGTTTATTATCGCTTCGTCGATTCTTGCGGCCCGAGTGGCTTAGCCGGAAGGTCAGCGGGTGTGAGGCTTGTTGTAAACACAGTGCCAACAGTAGGCGCAATTGCAGGTGCTGACAGTTTATGCCCTGGTGGAACAACTATTTTCAGCGATACCACCGCGGGCGGTAGCTGGAGCGTTACCAATACAACACTCGCTACAATTAATGCCTTAGGTTTGCTTACAGGGCTTAACGGCGGCATTGATACCGTTAATTACTCAGTAACCAATACCTGTGGCACAACAGTATCGCAAAGGGCAATACTGATAAACCCTGCACCAGATGCTGGATTACTGTCAGGGCCATCATCAGTTTGCGAAGGGCTCACAGTTACACTGTCCTCAACAGTTAGTGGCGGCACATGGGTTGCTACCAACAGCAATGCTACCGTAACAGGCGGTGTTGTAACCGGGGTAACGGGCGGTATTGATACTATACTATATATATACACCAACACTTGCGGAACAGACACGAGCATGCGTGCTGTTACTATAGTTGCCTTGCCATCGGCAGGTGTAATTGCAGGTGCAAGCACAGTTTGTGAAACCAGTTCTACATTACTTACGGATGCCGCAGCAGGTGGCACCTGGAGCGCATCGAACGGAAATGCTACCGTTTTGGGAGGTAATGTAACAGGCATAACTCCGGGTGTTGATACCATATATTATAGTGTAACCAATGCATGCAGCACAGTTGTTGCCATGCATATAATTACTATTAACCCACTACCCCACGCCGGCACTATAAGCGGCACAGCTACAGTTTGTGAAACAGCTACAGATACACTGACCGCTTCAGGCACAACCGGAGGAAGCTGGACTGCAACCAATGCACATGCTTCAGTTACTGCGGGTATAGTAACAGGCACAACCGCAGGTATCGATACCATTCGCTACTCGGTTACCAATTCCTGCGGTACTGATGTGGCATCATTTACCATTACAGTACAACCGGCACCTAATGCAGGCACCATTCTAGGTTCATCAACCGTGTGCGAAGGGGCGGCTATAACGCTTACCGACGCTGCCTTCGGTGGTTTCTGGACCGCTTCTAATACCAATGCATCCGTAACCGCGGGCTCCGTTCTTGGTATTATGGCCGGGGTTGATACTATTGCTTATACAGTTACCAATAGCTGCGGTACCGCAGTAGCTACAAAAATAATTACCATTAACCCGTTGCCACATGCGGGCCTAATATCAGGTGCAATTGCTGTTTGCCAGTACGATACTACTACCCTCACTTCATCGATAGCGGGTGGTACGTGGACCATGAGCAACAGTAATGCATCAATAAACACTACAGGGATGGTTACCGGCCTTTTACCGGGTACTGATACTGCTATTTATACAGCAACCAACAGTTGCGGATCGGATATAGCACGGCATACCCTGAATATAAATCCTGCTCCGCCTGCAGGCATCATATCTGGTGCGGCAAGTGTATGCCAGGCAGCAACAACGGTTTTAACAACAACCGGATTCGGTGGCACATGGGGTGTAGTAACAGGGCGCGCTTCAGTTACGGGTGGCACAGTTACGGGTATAACAGGTGGTGCTGATACAGTAACCTATACTGCTACCAATGGTTGTGGTACTGCTGTTGCAAGACATGCAATCGCGGTACTTCCGCTGCTGGCCGCAGGCACTATTACAGGCGCTTCCACTTCAGTTTGCGTGGGCGATACCATTTCATATAGTTCTGCTGGTGGTGTATCGGGTGGTACATGGGCAAGCAGCACGGGCAGAATCAGTGTTACATCGGCTGGTTTGGTTAGGGGTATTGCCACAGGCACAACCATACTTTCTTATACCGCAACAAATGCTTGTGGTTCCAGCACCGATACGATGCTGATAACCGTTAACCCAATGCCTTTTGCAGGTACTATAAGTGGTGCTTCATCAGTTTGCGAAGGTGGTGCAACCGTTACACTTTCCACATCAGGCACTACCGGCGGAACCTGGAGCTTATCCAATACGAATGCTTCAGCATCAGGCGCTACAATTACGGGCGTAACCGCTGGTATTGATACCGTTTACTATGCTGTTACTAACGTTTGCGGCACAGCCACAGCACAGCGCAATATTACTATCAATCCTTTACCTAACGCAGGTACCATTACCAGTTCCGTTACTTCAATTTGTGCCGGGTCCACAACTACTTACAGCGATGCTTCCGGTGGTGGCTCGTGGAGCAGCGGTTCTACAACCATAGCGTCAGTTAACCCCTCTACAGGCGTTATATATGGTGTATCAGCAGGTACTACTTATATTTCTTACACAGTTACCAATGGTTGCGGCACGGCAAGTACCTCTATGGCCATTACGGTTAATCCGTTACCAGTTGCGGGTACTATTACGGGGCCTTCCAATGGTTGCCTTGGCACAATTGTTACATTGGCTGATGGCACCGGAACATCGGGTGGAAGCTGGGTGAGTGCCAATCCGTCCATTGCCACAGTTGATGCTACCGGGCATGTATTTGGCGCTTCGCTGGGTACAACAACCATAACTTATCTGGTAACAACAGCTACCTGCGGTTCGGCATACGCAACATCGGCCATTACAATTAATGCAGTACCTTATGCAGGTACAATAGCTGGCGCAACTGCAGTATGCAGGGGTGCAACTACAGCCCTCACAGATGTTGGCGGTTCAACAGGCGGCACATGGACAACATCATCGGGCACTGTGGCAAGCATAACCCCTTCAACAGGTGTTGTTACGGGTATGCTGGCGGGTACTGCAACCATTACCTATACCGCATCAACAACTTACTGCGGTACTGTTTATGCCACCAGAACCATGACTGTTAATCCGTTACCTGTTGCAGGTACTATTTCAGGTGTTGACAGTGTATGCGAAGCTGCAAGCGTAACACTTACTGATGCTATTGGCACCGCAGGTGGCATTTGGACGAGCGCTAATACTGCAATAGCTACAGTTAATACTTCGGGCACAGTTACCGGCGTTGCTGCGGGTACTGTACTTATAAGTTATACCGCAGTTACGGCGAGTTGCGGCACTGCTACAACTACGTTTACCATGCGGGTTAAACCACTACCATCGGCCGGAACAGTTACTGGTGTTACCAGTATTTGCCCAGGCACGAGCACAACACTTACCAGCACTGTTACAGGCGGTGTATGGACATCGACAGGCTTACACACCACCCATACAGGTGGCGTTGTAACCGGTGCAAGCACGGGTATTGATACCATTCGTTATGCTGTAACCAATACCTGCGGAACTACCACTGCAAGAACCGTTGTTACGGTATTTACAGTGCCAACAGGTGGTGCAATTTCCGGCCCTACGTCAGTATGTGCCGGTGATTCAGTTACGTTGACGGAATCGGTTGCCGGTGGTGTTTGGGCCGTAAGCTCAGGTATAGCAACCGTATCGGCGGCAGGCGTGGTTCATGGCATTAGCGGTGGTACTGTTACTACAACTTATACGGTTACCAATGTTTGCGGAACAGCTTATGTTACGCGTGGCTTTACAGTCAATTCTATTGTAACGCCATCGGTAACCATGGCCGTTACACCCGGCACTAATGTGTGCGTGGGCGATGTAATTACACTAAGTGCGGTTCCGGTAAACGGAGGCTCAGCACCAACATATACGTGGAGGAATTTTGGCGGATACCTGGGCATCGGTACAACATTTACTTACTCCCCATCGAACGGTGATGCACTTTCAGTAGAGATGGTTAGCCATGCATCATGTATCAGCACCACTACAGTGGTTTCGCCAACAGTTGTAATGACGGTTAATACTGTGGTATCGCCTGTAATTACAATTTCAGCTGCACCCGGCGATACTGTTTACGGCTCAGGTGCCGTTGTCAATTTTACTTCATCAGTTACCAATGGTGGTTCAGCACCTAGGTTCCAGTGGTATGTAAGCGGCGCTATGATAGCCGGTGCCACCAATGCCACGTTCACTCACGCTTTCTTTAGCAGCGAAACCGTTTATTGCGAACTGACCAGCAATGCACAATGCGTAACCGCAGACAGGGTAAACAGTAATGTTATAGGCATTACTGCGCTCAGCCTTGGCGTTAAGCAGGTAACCAGCAGCATCAGCGACCTTTCCTTGCACCCTAACCCTAATAATGGCAGCTTTGTTATTAAAGCAAATGCCAGTGCAGCGGTTACCTACGATATAGTTGATGTGGTAGGCAAAGTAATGCAGACCGGTAGCATAACCCCTCAAAGCGGCAAAATTGATACACAGGTAGTTTTAGCCGATAACGTTACCCCCGGCCACTACATTGTACGTGTGCACACAGAAAATGGCACAGAATATTTACATTTTGTAAAAGCAGAATAACGCTGATATTTTTTATGAAAAACGAGGCATCCCGGTTGTGGATGCCTCGTTTTGGTTTTAAAGGGGTGATTTCTAAAAATCCGCAGTTATATTCTGTTTGCTAATTTATGCCCTCCACAATTTTTATCTCTTCTTCGGTTAAGCCGTAAAGCTGGTAAACGAGTTGGTCTATTTCCTGTTCGAGTTTCGTTGTATTGGCTATTTGATCTTTTTTCTTTTTTGCTAGGATATTATCAACAAGATTAGAAATAACTAACTGAGCATCAAGAGATGCAATTTTTATTGGTAATTGTTCAAAATATTGTTTAGTACAAGTGATAAATCCGCCTCTAAACTTATTACTCAACCGATATAAAATGTAAAATAAAAGCTTGCTGTTCAGCAGCCCTAGAATATACTTTGGACTGAACTTATCACTTTTAATGGTAACGCTAAATCCCCCACCAGCAAGCAATGTGTACTCTTTTATATTATCAGGCGATAATGAAAATAACCCTCTATTTGCCAGAAGAGGAATTAAAATATCGGCTGTTGCATGAATTTTCAAATTTCTTGCTGCGCTAAAACCATACCATTTTCCACTCTGTTTTCTTGCATCGAGAAGATTTTTTTTCCCCAGCAAGTATTTATAAGCTTTGGGGAATGTTTTTTTAAGCTTATCTTCTTCGATCAAATTAACCTTGTCTTTATGTTCATAAGGGAAAACTAATTTATATTTTTTCTGATCATGAAAACTATACCGTCCAAAATCGGTGGCATAAATTGGGTTAATAAGTAAATTGGGTTCTATATCAATTTCGTTTTTATTTTCATCGTATAGTTTGCCATTGATGTATTCCAATACAAATACTGAATCACAGCCTGTACTCGAACCACGAGAAATTAACGCCGGAATATCAATCAATGGAATACTGCATTCGGACATTTTATCAACTAGTGTTTTCTGAATTTCGTTTTCAAAACTCCAAATTTTATTAAGAAGTTGTTCGCTTTCGTTTACTTCAAAATAAAGCAAGGTATTATTAACAGAGGTCGGGTTTACTTTCGTATGTTTAAATTTTTCACTCCGGCTTTTGTTGAGAATTAGAATACATGTATATATCGACGCATCAGAGAAGACTTGGAAATGTTCGAAATCCACAATTTTGTCGAGCCACTTATTTTCAACCAAAAAATTTCTTACGGGTTGCCCATAGTCAGTAGAAAAGAATTTATTGGGTAGTATTAGAGTAATAAATCCACTGTTGCCAATTAATTGAGTAGACAGTTGGATGAACACAATATAAATATCGAAGCTATTATTTCGAGCGGTTGAGTATTTTTCTTTGTAATATTCGACAATACTAGAGCTACTTGCTCTTAAATCTTGGATTGAAATATAAGGTGGATTCCCAATAATAACATCAAATCCAATATACCTACCATCATCATCCAATACCTCTGGAAATTCAAACCGCCATTCAAAAGCATTTTCATAAATTTTGTTGCTTTTTATTTCCTTTATCTCTGTATCCAGCTTTGTTATTTCGGTTTCAAAAGTGGCCTTATCTTTTTTCTGTGCCTTGGTAAGCCTGGCTTCAAACAGGGTATCGGCCTGGTACTTTAAGTAGTATTCTGTATTCAGTTTTTGCAAACGTTTTATCTTCGGGTCGTTACCATTTATCTCCGTCCTGAAATTATTTTTAATGTTTTCTATCAGCTCCTCCATGTCGCGCTTCTGCTCCTTGGTTTCGGCGCTACGGTAGGTTTGCACAGCAATTCGGTAGCTGTCAATCGTCCACTTGCTTTTTTTCAGTGCCTGCCCAAGGTCGGCATCCAGCCCAAAGCGGCTGATCAACGAATTGCCGCACTTTATATTGATATCAATATTGGGCAGGGTTTCCAGTTCGGTATAATTACTTGCTGCTGTATAATAGGCATTCTTTAGCAGCTCTATCCACAAACGGAGGCGGCATATCTTTACCGAATTGGGGTTAATGTCCACACCAAACAGGCAACTTTCAATAATGGTCTCCTTTTCATGAAAGAGCGCTTCCTGTACGCGCTGGCTTTCTTTGTTTTTTGGGTTGTAGTCCAGCAACAGCCCGTCCTCGTCGGTAACAATGAGTTCATCATTCACCACCTCTACACTATAATCGCGCAGTGCTTTCCCCTGCCTGTCCAGCAATATTTTAAGTTCGCTTTTTATCGAAATCACCTCATTAAGTGCAGAAACCAGAAAGTGACCTGAGCCGACGGCGGGGTCGCATATTTTCAGGCTGTTGATAATGTCGCTGGCTTCCTTCTTTTTATTTTTGTCAATGTAGTCAGATAGTTCATCTATGCTCTGGCAGTCCCAACCTTTTACTTCTTTGAACTTTTGTAGTACCGCCCGTCTTATCGTCTCCCGGCACATATACATGGTTATAAAGCCGGGGGTAAAGAAAGAACCGTCTTTGTAGCCATTTATTTTCTCAAATATCAACCCGAGTACCGAAGCATTAATAAGGTTTTTATTTTCTTCCTGTATCTCGTCGCCACCATCAGAACTAAAATCGTAAGCATCCAGAAAGTCAAACAGGTAGTGGAGGGTCATCCGGCCACCGGTTTGTTTTTTACCCAGATTGTTTTTAAGCACCGTAGCCTGATGTATGTTCAGTTCCATCCGGTTATTCAGCTCCGATATTTGTATGGTTTCCCTTTCCAGTGGCGTGCGCTCAAAGAGCGAACTGTTCAGGTAAGGTATTTTGCTGAATTTATCCTTCAGGTGCTTGTGTCTTGCGCTGGTGCGCTCAGCCAATACCTGAAAAAAGAGTTCGTTCAGTTCATCAAAATCGCCAACCGTCTTTATGTTCAGGAAAAGGTGATCTTTATCGCCCTTGTGGTAAGTCACCATCTGCCCTTCCAGTAGTTTTATGAAAAGCACCCTGTTTATCCACGTGATGCATAATTCCAAAGCCACATTGAAAAGCCGTTCCTTTGTAGTTACGCCATAGCCCGATATGCCGGTAATATTGCGCAGGCAATCTTTATCTTCCAGTTTTATAATGGCATTCTCCAGCAGGGATGCCGCATCTGGTTTTTCCTTGCGCCTGATTAGTTTTTTTCCACCTTCCTTTACTTCCTCCAGCCCAATTATGTGCAGCAGTTCGGTATAAAAGGCAGTATCTAAAGAATTGCTGTCATTTGCAAAGGGCTGGATCAGCAGGTGGGTAGGGGAGAGTATTTTATAAAGGGCTATCAGCTTGTTATCATCTTTCCTGTCGTCATTTCGTACTACTCTTTCGTAATCCCTTATATCGAAATATGTACAGTCTACAGGCTCATCCAGTGCATCAAGGAAGGGTTTGGCAATGCTCTCAAAAAAGAATTTGGTGTCCTTGCCGGTAAGTACAAGCGACTCATAATCCTTCTTTAGTTTGCTCCGGTAAATAACCCTGTCGAACCACGCTTCATCAAAAATGAACCATTCATACACATTGGTAATTACCAGCCGTTTTACATCGGTATTTCCAGCTTCAATACGCTCGCGGAGATAATAGAACACCAGTTCATGCATAGCCTTTACATTGGGCTTTGCAGCAGTTATCATTTCCGCTTTGTTAGTGGGGCGTTTTACTTCTATTATTACACCAACAGGGTCTTTTGTGTTTTTGCCGTTATGTATTACAAAATCCGTCCTGCCCTTGGTATTTATCTCGTAAAGGTCTTTGTACCAGGTATCTTTTAAGAAATCAGCAACCGGGTACTTATGGTGTTCCTCGCTTTCCGCTTCGTTAATTTTTGACAGCAGGATTTTTAAGTTGGTCTTAAACGTCTCAATATTATTTCGGCTCACCTTTTCTTTCAGGTAAGCTTTATTGAGTGATTTATTGGGTTGCAGCAGTTTTAATTCCATTGGTGTTGTGAAAATACATAATAATCAAATCATGCGCTACCCATTCTTAGCTAAAACTGAGTAAATTGCACCATATTAAAATCTATTATGAAAAGATTTTTTTTACTCCTCTTTTGCTTACTAACCATCACATTGGCACAGGCACATCTCATAACCACTGTGGCGGGTACCGGCACCCCGGGATATACCGGCGATGGTGGTGCTGCAGTGGCTGCAAGATTGGGCGGTGGTATATATGCTGTTACTGGCGATGCACTGGGCAACATATACATTGCTGACGGCACCAATAATAGCATACGTAAAGTAAGTAGTTCGGGAATAATCAGCACCATAGCAGGCACGGGAACCGGAGGGTACAGTGGAGATGGAGCGGCCGCAACGGCAGCGCAATTGCGGTTTCCGGCGGGTGTTGCAATTGATGTTTCAGGAAATATTTTTATAGCGGACCAAAGTAATAACCGAATTCGTAAAATAAACACAAGCGGAATTATCACTACTGTTGCGGGAACAGGCGCTGCCGGGTTCAGCGGCGATGGAGGCCCAGCCACAAACGCGCAGATACATGCACCCTGGGGCATTGTAGTGGACAATAATGGGGCTATTGTTATAGCAGATTATGAAAATAACCGAATCAGGCGTATAGATACCTTTGGTATCATTACCACTATTGCCGGAACGGGTACAAGTGGTTACAGCGGCGATGGCGCTGCGGCAACGGCTGCCGATCTCACACACCCTGCGGGCCTGGCAGTGAGCAGAACGGGGGCCGTCTACTTTGCTGATTTCTCTAACAATGTTGTAAGGGTAGTGCACCCCTACGGTATAATTAATACTATAGCCGGCACGGGCGCTACTGGTTTTAGCGGCGATGGCGGGGCGGCTACAGCGGCTCTTCTGGCTGCACCTTATGGTGTTGCCATTAACGATTCAGGCGACATCTACGTTGCTGACGCGGGCAACAACCGTATACGTAAAATTGGCAGCGGCGGTATTATAACTTCAATAGCTGGTACCGGCACTACAGGGTATAGTGGTGATGGCGGTGCAGCAACGCTGGCCCTGTTAAACGTGCCGTCAGGAATAGCAATTGACCGCCAAAATAATGCATTGGTCTGTGACAGATCTAACAATGTTATCAGGCATCTTGTACTCAATTACGCACCGTCATTCGTAAACGGGCATCATCAAACCATGTCAGTTTGTGAAAGTGTTGCCATTTCACCAACTGCTATCAATTCTCTTTGTGCGGCACGAGATACCGAAGCAGGTCAGCGGGAAACGTGGAGTGTGGCTGCGACCCCGCCTCACGGCTATCTAACAGTGGCCTATTCGGCTGTTTCAACTGGCAGCGCAATTACACCCACCGGCTTAACTTATGCACCATTGTCAGCTTACGTTGGTAATGATACCTTCTCTGTGCGTGTAAGTGATGGTTACAGGGCCGATACTACCACAGTAATAGTTACAGTACGACCATTGCCACTGGCAGGCTACATCAGGGGTGCTGACAGTACCTGCCCTGGTGCTTACGATACACTGGATAACCCAACAGGCACCGCAGGTGGCATCTGGAGCCATAGTGATACGTTCCTCACGATTGCAGACACAACTTCAGGCATAGTGTATGGCAGGGCATCGGGCACAGAGACGGTCTACTACACAGTATCGGACGTATGCGGTACAGCGACGGCTCACCTGAATGTGACAGTTAATACCAGCCCATTTTCAGGGGCAATAGTGGGTGCGGATAGCCTGTGCATAGGTGCAAGTATTTTGCTCACCAACCCTACTGCAACGCCGGGTGGTATCTGGACGAGTTCTGACACCAGTGTGGCAGTTATAAATGATACCGGGTTGGTGCTAGGCCGGCATGGTGGAACTACCTATATTTTCTACAATGCACATACTAACTGCGGCTCGTCACCGGCATTTAAAAGAATTGACGTTAAACCCTTTGCCGGTATAATTACCGGCAGGGATACAGTATGCCTGGGTGACACGATAAATTTGTCAGAAACGGTATACGGTGGCGTGTGGAGCAGCGGTGCAAGCAGCATAGCATCAGTATCTTCATCGGGCATAGTAAGCACCGTTGCAGCCGGGACGGTAACAATATCATTTACAACTACAAGCGGCACGTGTGGCAGCGCAACTGCAACACACACCGTGCATGTTATTACTACGCCATCGGTAGGGTCAATAACAGGTACATTAACTGGCTGCGCTGGCAGTTCTACAACGCTGGCGGGAACGCTAAGTGGCGGTACCTGGTCGAGCGGATCCAGCGCTATCGCATCAATTGAGGCGAGCAGTGGAGTCGTAAGTGCAATTGCCGCGGGTTCGGCCTCAATTACTTATTCGAGAGCCAACAGTTGTGGTACTGTAAGTGTAACGGCAACTTTTCTTGTTCAGATCATACCAGTGGTTCCACCAATTTCAGGTGCTGATTCCGTTTGTGTAGGTGCTTCAGTTATTGCTACAGACGCTACTGCCTCCGGAACCTGGTCGCTGTCTAATACCAATGCTACATTGCTGTCCGGCACTGCTACCACACGAACTGTATCGGGAGTTACAACTGGCTTTGACACCTTAACCTACATAGTTACTAATAGTTGCGGCTCTACCTCACAAAGCAAAATAATACACATACTGGCTTCAGCAAATGCTGGTGCAATAACAGGCCCATCAAGTTTATGTGCAGGGGGCGCCATAACACTTGCAGATACTATTTCGGGAGGCGTGTGGTCTGCTAGCAATGCTCATGCAGTAATTTCAACTACAGGTGTGCTCACTGGCATAAGCGGCGGGATTGATACCGTATTTTATGCTATCAGTAATATTTGCGGCACGGCAGTCGCTCGACGCATTATTACTGTTAGTCCGATGCCAGTAGTTGCACCGATAACAGGCGTGTCGATAGTTTGTCCGGCATCTGTAACTACATTGTCCAGCACGACCAGTGGCGGCGCCTGGAGCGCAAGTAACGGTCATGCAACTGTGACATCAGGATTGGTTACTGGTGTTTCAGTGGGCACCGATACAATTTTTTACACGATTACAAATTCGTGCGGAACAGCTTCCACAAATAGGATTGTGACAATCAATCCAATAATTACGCCTTCGGTAAACATTGGCGTTAGTTTGGATTCTATTGTTTGCACTGGGGAAGGGGTGACGTTTACCGCCACGCCAGTAAACGGGGGTAGTGCGCCGTATATAAGGTGGATGAATTCAAGTTCAATTGTTGGCTCTGGTCTTGTGTATAGCTACGTACCTGCAAATGGTGATCATATTAAATGCGTGTTAGTAAGTAATGATGGTTGTGCTTTACGCGATACGTTTGCAAGTAATGTTATCATGATGACGGTTAACCCGGCAATGACACCTGTTGCGCTGATTACAGCCAGCCCGAATGACACGGTAGCGTTTGTTGGTCAAACAATAACCTTTGGTACAAGTCTTTCTTTTTGTGGTCCTACACCGGTTTACCAGTGGTTCTTAAATGGAGCGGCAGTGAGCGGAGCAACCGACTCGACGTATTCCACCAATGTTTATCGTGATGATACAGTTTATTGCATCGTATCTTGCAACTTGTCATGCGCTGCTATGACTTACAATCGCACCAATATTATTGTGGTTTGCTCTAAGCCATTATCAGTAGATGAGCATAGCACAGCAATTTTTGATTTGAATATTTACCCAAACCCAAACCCCGGGGAATTCTATGTACAGGGACAATTGAATATGCAGCCAGATAATGAAATGGAATTGACCATTTTAGACATGCTGGGTAAAGTTGTATACGGACAGCGACTTTCGATACGAAATGGAAGAGTAGACGAGAAAATAAGCTTGAAAAAAGACTTGGCAAATGGGCAGTATTTACTACGGCTAGCGTCAAAAACTGGTGTAAAAATGATTAGATTATCGGTTGAGCGATAATACCAAAAGAACAAAAGCGACGTAATTGCGTCGCTTTTGTTCTTTTAGATTTGAGAGTGTAACTTAAAATAAGCATCGCTTTTAAGCATCAACTGTATTTGGAGTTACTATGGTGATCCGTTTTTCTTCCTTTATTTTTCCAAAGCCACCTACAACATTCCGAAGATTGTGCAACCCTTGACGCTTGATTAAGGAGGCTGCAATAACCGATCTGTAACCACCCGCGCAATGAATGTAGAAATTGTTATCTTCTTCTAAAAGAGCTATTTTCAGAGGGTCAGTAAGCGTATCAAGCGGCATATTGTGTGCATCTTTCACATGGCCCGCTTCAAACTCCGAAGGCTTACGAACATCTATTATTTCTAAACGTGGGTCATGAGGAATATCCATTGCAAATTCGTCGGGTTCGATGTCAATGATTATATCTACCGTTTCGCCCGCATCTCTCCATGCATCAAATCCGCCCTTTAAATATCCCTGAATATTATCGATGCCGACTCTAGCCAACCGGGTGATACTTTCCTTTTCCTTTCCAGGCTCCGTAACTAAAATCAGAGGTTGTTTGGTAGGTATTATTGTACCTGCCCATTCCGCAAAACGGCCGTCGAGCCCAATGCTTATAGAGCCGGGAACAAATCCCTCTGTAAAACTTGTAGATGTACGGGTATCAAGTATCCAAGCGTCATTATCAACCATTCGCTTGAATGCGTTGATATCTAATGCTTCAAGACCTTTACTATAAACTGAATCCAAACTTTCATAACCTTCTTTATTTATGCGGGCATTTACCGGAAAGTAAGCTGGTGGTGCGTTTAGCCCCGAGGTGACCACATTCACGAATTCCTCCTTGGTCATGTCTTGAAGCGCGTAGTTGGTGGCTTTTTGAGTGCCAATTGTACTAAACGTATCCGGCCCTAGATTTTTGCCACATGAGGAACCTGGACCGTGTGCAGGATAAACGATAATATTGTCCTGCAGAGGTTTTATTTTTTGATTTAAAGAATCGTACATTTTTTCTGCAAGTTCCTCCTTTGTCAGATTACCACTAAAAAGATCCGGGCGACCTACATCACCAACGAAAAGCGTATCTCCGGTGAATATGCAATAAGGTTTGTCATCTTCATTATTCAGTAAATAACATGTACTCTCCAGAGTGTGGCCAGGTGTGTGTAACGCTTTGAGTGCTAATTTTCCTATTTTGAACACTTCACCATCCTTTGCGACCTGAATTTTAAAAGAAGCAACCGTATCCGGTCCATAAATAATTGGCGCGCCAGTTTTTTGCGAAAGTTCGACGTGTCCGCTAATGAAATCGGCATGAAAATGTGTTTCGAAGATATATTTAATAATCACACCACGTTCTCTGGCCATTTCGATATAAGTGTCCACATCACGAAGGGGATCGATAACCGCGGCTTCTCCATCGCTGGCAATAAAATATGCGGCCTCACTCAGGCAGTTTGTATATAATTGCTTTACTTCCATATGGAATCAAGATATTTTTTTGTAAAGGTATGAAGGAAATAGATGAGACGTTTGTTCTGTTTTTTAAATATTTGTATTGGTAGAATCGATATTTTCTTCTTATCGGGTTTAATCAAGCGGCATAATTGTACTGCTCTGTAATTGGATATAAGTTCCCCCACTTAATGCAGCACTTTTTCTAAAATCCGCAATAATGATTCCACCATTTGTTATCCAGCAATTTATCTCCTCCATATAATTTACCCCGGTATCTTGTACGATTCGGGAAGATCCCGGTGGTTCAATCCAAAGCCGAAAAGGGAACCTTGAAACTGGTCTGTAACCACTTGGTAATGTCCCTAGATTAACCGGAGCATATGATGCAGACGTAGCAAAATTTTCCGGATGTGCTATGCTTCCAGAAAAGCGTAGGTGAACTGTATTAGTAATATAGTTTTTCTTATATTCCATTAGCCAAAACACTCCACCGCTGGCAGCAGATGTAGTGCTTGTGATACTTGTAAAGGACGATTCCCTACCCAGCCTACCTATCTGGATAATAAACGGGACAATGTCCGAAAGAACAAAATGGGTAGCATCTGTCAAAGGCGTGCCGGCTATCAGTTGGGCAGTTTGAGTAAATAATACACTTGGTGTGCTTCCATTATTGAAAGTTAAGGTGTTACTCGAATTAGTGATCAAAACTAGCGGTACGATACCACCACTTAACACTCCCAATGACGATGACGTAAATTGAATTAGTTGCCCTCGATAGTAAAACCATCCGTCAGAAACAGCTGTTCCTCCGCTGGGATGCGTAATATTCATACCGCTTATAATTACAGGGGTACTTCCGTCGTCTATCACTGAAGCCAATCCGGTTAAGCCGTCAACATATGTAGATTGAATTGTGGAAAGGATATCCTGAGTTAAAGGGAAACCTCCTGGTTGCGAAAAGTCGATCGTATTCATAGTATTTAGTTTGAGAAGGTTATTGAGTATTAAAAGTGTAAAATGAAATATGCACCATAACCAGGTAGTCGGTATTTATCCACGAGACTTTTGACGCGGTGAAAACTAACAGTGCTTGAGTATACAATTGGTATGTGAATAATGAAGCCATTTGTGGCTGCTGACATTTCGGTGTCCGTATATAGCCAGCTCGGTGAAGGATATGCGGTACTTCCGATCTCACTTTCCAATGCAATAAAATCGAACCGGCTTTCAATATTTAAGAAGACATACACCTGACTGGCTATATACATGTCTGTAATGTAAATACGCCTGCTTGAATTATCGAAACTGTCATTAAGTGCAGCCTCAAGAAAGCATACCTGGCTACCGTGGCTCAAAAAATACAGATTGCTGGATCTGCTGATTGAAAAAAAATTGTACAATTTTAGCACTGAACCTGCCAATAGTGCTTTTAACCATGCTTTTTGAACGGGCTGGCGAAGACGCACAGGTAATAATGATGAAAGGAGATTGTCATAATTGATGTTGAATAACCCCATTTTGAAATTTTTATTGCGGGTGAATATTAAATTGCTGAATGTGCTATGTAGTTATTGTACCCGGTTGTTGAAAAATAGGTGTGATCAAGTACCATATACCCCGCATCGGGGAGATACTCATAGGATATGGAGGTATAGGGTAAAGATGCGTGCGTAGCTTCCGCCAACACCACCGAGCAAATAATAACACCCTCAACTGCTTCAATTGCATCAATTAATCGGTTAAGAATGAACAGTCCATTAAATGGTAAGTTGGCAAGAAAAATGTTAATTGCATCTTCAACAGGGGTAGCGCTGCTTCCATCGAGGCGAGTGCCTGAACTGTCTAAAACAAGCGGGTCATAATAGATGTTGGTCTTGAGATGAAGATTGTCAGGAGGGTCAGAAGTAAGTTGTAGCCTTACACCTGCATCTTTGATTCTATTCATATAAGAACCAAACGAACTTAGGTCACCAGCAGAAATTGCAGAGAGAACACTGCCAGATAGTTTCGCGACTTTAATTCTCACGTATCCCGTTATCAACTCTTCTGCGGCTGCATATTTAATTATCTGTGCTGAAGGGGATACTGTTGGGTATCTATCAGTGTCGGGTGGAAGTGTAACACCAAGCTGAAAAAGTTTTGACATGGCGACGTACCATTGAAGAGTATGTGGCTTTTGGTTCGAAATTATACTATTAACTTCCGCTTTATGCTCCTCAAATAATACTTCAAGTGTCCATTGGCAAAAGGCTATGATGTAAGTCCATAAACGCCAAATGGCAACATCGCTGCTGCTAGTGAGGCCACTTAAAGTTGTATCAGCATTTTTTGCGTTAATTATGTCTTGCTGTATTTGAGCAATTGTTCTAGCCATACGATTCGTTTCTGTTTGCTGAGTTTTATTTTGAGAGTATTAATGTTCAAAAGGTCAATCTTTAGTGCCCATGACAATTTTATTTTCCTGAAGTTGAGTGAGAACGAATTGGTCAGATATAGTATTGTCGGGTATCGACAGTATTTGCCCAACTGTAATTGCATCACTTACGCTTAGGTTATTTGTTTTAGCCATTGCCATGGCAGCTTCCATTGTGCCGCATGCCATATTAATTATATCAAGTAATGTCTGATTTTGCCGGACGATAATGTTATCCATAAAATGTTTTTTTGAAGTGATAATCTTTGATTAATCATTTATAAAAGGCTTTTTCGAATATTTTTACACTACTATCGGATATGCTAATTGGATTGGGGTTAAGTTCCAGCACCTCCATGCCATCGGCCATAAATTGCTGTGCAATTGCGCGGATAATATTTTGAGCACCTTCATCGTCAAAGTATTCATCTATGCCCACCCCAACCAACGGATTTTCTTTCCAGTCACCCTTTCCGGTCAACAGCAATTCTTGCTGGTGTTGAGATGTACTTTCTATGATTGCAAAATCGTTTGAAGAAATCAGTAGGTCTTCAGCCGTGCTTAACCTAATATCATTCATTTGTTTCACCATAATGTTCTCTGTTTGTTGCTGCTATATCAGCAAATTATTTAAGTCGGATAAGTCAGAAGTAAATGAACTTAAATTTATTGGCACACCGCTTGGACCAGAGGGAGTGGTTACAGTTAATGCCATAATATGATTAAGTATGTTTTGCATAATGCTGGTCAGGCTAACACTTCCTCGTTCAATTTTATATCCGGCATTAGTCATCGTGAATACTGTATTGTCAACGGTAATAACAGCTTTAGTAATCTCAGAATATCTGATTATCGCATATTTGCAAGGGCCATCAATTTGTGCAACTATTACGTTGCTGTTATCTGCCGGATATAGCACCATGCCGCTCGCATTGTCTGTTACAGGATTAAGCAGGATACATTCAGTTGGTGCCATTAGGTTATCAATACTCAATAGGACGGAGCATGTTAATTCCGACGTGTTGACCGAGCCAGCCACTACCGAGCCGCTGAACACTGTAATTTTGCCGCCTGCCGATGATGCAGCTATCTCCTGTATTTTGTGCGCAATTTGTTGCTCAACCTGGCTCATTTAAAAGGTATTTTTGATTAGATAATGACTGTCTTTTTCACGGGGTCGGCATCGGGATTGAATCCCAGAAGCGGTCCTAAACCGATCTCTCTCGTTGCGCCTCTCATTCCAAAGGTTACTCTGGTACTTACAATGAGATATTTGCCATCTCGTTCTTTATAGCTTCTATCTGAAATAGAGGCAATGTATCCGGGTTGGCAAAAGGGCTGCAGAAATCCTGTTATCGTGCCCTCATAGCCTGAATAGTTCTTGCTATACTGTTTTTCGTTGGCCATTTTTTTAACTACTCCGGTATCTTCTATAAAACTTACTTGTACACTTTCCGCGGTTTTGACTTTGGTAGAATCACTTTCCACAATTTTTTTAGTTCCTGAAACTGTTGTGAATTCTAAAGAGTACTTCACGATATCGCTTGGTGTTTTTATTTTTAGCTTGTTGTCCTTTATGCAGTTGTAGCCAATTTTGAATGCCACCTCGTTTATCGGAAAAGGGTTGGTGCCAAGGGAGTAAGGGACATATACAAACCCACACCAGAGTTTTTTCGGTTCTATAAAAAACATGGAGAGAGAACCAGCGCTTGCCTTACTTATTTGTTCACAAATCTTACCACCAGTCAGTGTGCCGAAATTTGTATTTATTAAATTGAAATCGTCGGCTACATTTACTGTAATGTCTGTTCCACCTGTCGCTAAGGCTAGCTGCTTTGATACCTTTATCTCTTTTTCAAATTTTGTTTCCGGTTTGTTTTGGCGCAGTTGCCGTATATATCCTTCGCATGAAATTTCTAAAGGCGTGCTAAGACTTTGATTGATTACAAAACCATCGAACTCTGTATGAAGTTCATCGTTATAACCTAACTCAATAGCAACTCTGTCTCCGTCATTGAACAAATTTCCAGTTTCAATTCTTATAATTTTTCCGTCTTTCAGAATTTTTCCTTCCCTCGGTATTTTTATTGTAGCGGTGTCTGATAAATTCAACATCGACCTCGAAATTGTTACTTCGTTCACGCCACTAAATTGAAACTTACCGATGGTTATTTTGCTTTTGAGTATGAACATATTATTTGCTGATTTGAGGGTGTAATTTAGCTGACCACTTTAAGGTTAAACGGTTCATCGCTGATGAGTGTCAATTCGTATGGTCTTACATTTTTCACCCCTCCACTCGACGGAAACTTGAGGTCCTTTATAATGACAAGGTCACTGCCCTTTCGGTCAGGTCGTAGCAGGAAGATATCGGTTGCTGGGTTGGCTATGCTTACAGGCTCTATTAGTTCGTAGATACTTCTTAACATGGTTACGTCGCTTTCGGGAAATTCATTCGAATCATTTATCATGAATCCCTTTATAACTATTTCATAGTCCTGAATGTTGATGAACTCCTTTACTGTGCCTCTTCTTTCCGTTAATGGGGTTTCAATTATTGTCTTTTTACTCGTAATGGATATTACTGGGTACGGCAAATCAATAGTACCTAATGATGACTTTATTGTAACAGGTAAAAAATACTCCCTGCCGTTTGCATCGGTCGAATAATATGGCGACCCATGAGCTCCGTTATTCGATCTGTAATTGGTGAGCTCGCCGGTTTTTGAACCATCTATAAACCCATACACATGGTCAAATTCAGGCTTGAATGCTGCACTTTTATAACCAAATGCTTTTTCAAAAATGTCAATAAGACTAAAGTTTGCACTCCCCATGGAATAAGTTGTTATGTTATTTTTTAAATGAAATTTTTAATAAGCCGAGCTTGCTGCGGCGCGAAGTATTTTTAACAACTGCTCTTCCTGTTGTCTTAGCGAGATCTCATTGGCTTGTTGCATAGAGCCGACTCTGTATTCTTGTTTGCCAATGAGTGGGCTGTTTACATTAATGACTATAGCATTTTTGCCGCTATCTGGTGATCTCTGACTAACAAATTGACCGTCGCCGGCAATGATTTTATTTCCGTTGCTACCTTCAGGTATGGAATAGGCTGGGTGCACCAATTTGTCTAGTTCATTATAATTATAGTTGGGCAATTTGCCTGTTAGTAGTTGTTGCCACCCAGTTGTTTTATTAAGTGTATTATCAAAGTGGGCTTTGTTTTTAGCATAGTCGTCTCCCCATATTTTCTTTTGCAACTCAGTATTACCTTTTAGCTCGTCCACGTCTGCCCAGAATTGCAGGTTCTTAATGTATGCTTCCTGCGATTTGATCTCCTCTTGGCGCTTTAGGTGCAATTCCTGTAAATTGGCTGTTTCCGCTCTTAAACCTTGTGGTGTTTTAATGAAATGTACGGGTATTCCGCTTTTTCTCACCAGGGCGCCATCATCCGCTTTAATCCATTTCTTCACTTCCGAAGGCGTGTGATCCTTCCTGCTCATAATGGAAGCTTGGATATCCAACCTATCTGCCAGCTCCATGTAAACGGCGTCTTCGTCTTTCTTTTTCTTTAGTTCGAGTTGTTGTTCATTTATTGCTATCCTGCTGGTATAAGATTGGTTTATGCGAGCCTTGGTGGCGTCTATTAATTTATTATCTGCAAGGCCGCTTATTTGGTCAAATTGTCCGGGATATTTCGCTTTAAGGTCATTGATGATTCTGGCTCTCGGATGGCTGCCAGCTTGCAAGCCTGCCGCGTACTGCAACAAATGGTTAATGTCATTTTTTTCATTCGTTAGCTGTTCGGTTACTGAGCTGCTTGGGTTAACAATTCTAAAAAATGTGTTGGCGCCGTCTAACAACATGTCAGTAAATGGCTTTGTTGCAATGCCAATATTTTTTTCAGATTTGCTTTATTGTTGTTATAAAGAGTAAACCAAGAGTCTGTTGTTGTGGCTGCCTGCGTGGCCCTGGCCTCGTAATAGCTGCCGCTGGCACTTGCAAGTTCAAATATTTTATCGAGCATATCGCTGGGGAGTTGCCCTCCACTTGCAAGTGCATTTATCTGGTCATTACCCGGTGCTGTTTTAAAACCTAACTGACGCCAGTTTTCGCGCATTATGCCAGGTGCGTCTAGGCCTCCGGCAATTAACTTCTGATACCCTCCTGCGCTCAGAAAATGATTCTTGTTCGCATCCGCCCTTGCTGTTGTAAGTAACGACATGTTTTCCTTGTCTCCCGCTCCAATAATTCCAATTTCTCCTAGCTGTTGAATAATTTTGGTGTCATTGGTTCCACTATTCAATAGCGTGATGGCGTGCTTTGCCGCATTTTCTCCAATGGGGTTGTTGGTGGTTAAAATGGATATCTGTTCGTTAATTTGCTTCGCTTTTGTTAGGCTATGCAATATCCCCGCTAGTTTACTTTCCAGTTTTTCATTCGCACGTAAGGCATCAACACTTTCACCGTATAGCTGGAATCCCTGGTTCAGGGTCTCTGTAATAAGGTAGCCAGCAATATTGGCTTTCATTCCGGTGCCCAATAACTTACTTATGCTTTTGCTATCCTTAACTATTTTTTTGCCGTGCGTCAGGTCTGCAAATTGTTTTTCTTTTTCAGGTGCCTCAGTTTGCGATGTTGATTCAGTGGCGTTATTGTTTTGCGCTGCTGTAGAGATGTTCACGGAACTTAATCTTGCCAGTCTATTTTCCAAGTAGGTTATCTGGCTTATCGCCTTGCTTACACTTTGGGTGTTTATTGTTATTTCACGCCGTTTCGCAAGGTTATTAAGTTCTGCGTTCAGCAACACTACCGTATCAGTCAGGCTCATGAATTTGTTCGATGCGGTGGCAATGTTGGCGTTTATTGATTGCAGTGCATTGCTAACACGTTCGTTTACTTCTTCAATGCCTTTTTCCTGGAAGGTGATCAGGATATCATACTTTTCAAACATGATGTGAATGATTTCAGTGTGTTAACTACTTGGTGTTTATTTATCCACTCCCGGCTTCCTCGCTTCTTATATGCCGTAGGTGCGCTAATTTTTGTGCAAAAGCTTCATCAGATAGTTGTCTATGATCCAGGCCCGGTAAGTGATATTCTATTAGTGTTTCAAGGTATCCAAGGGAGTCATGCGCCGGTCCGCCTCTGGCTCCCTCTATAAGTTTACCAGGCTCGCTTTTTTGCCGTCAAGTTTTGTTTTTATTTCGTTGCTCAGGCCAATGAACATCTGGTCGTCTTTCAGCAGATCTTCACTTCCGCCAAGAAAGGTTATGCTGGCCAGCGTTTCAAAAATACTAAGCGCATTTTCCCGGTCTGCTTTACTGAGTGCACAATTTATATCCAGTCGGTTGGGGTTTTTGAAATAGGCTATATGGTCATCAACAGTTACGGCGTATATGCCGTATTTATGTTTAGCCTTCCATTCTTTTACTTGTTCGTCGGTAGCCTGTCCGGTAAGTGTTATAATGTCGTTCATGTTATTTTGTGTTTAAATTGTTTACATGCTGTTGTCCACCAAGGGGCAGTGCTATTCGGTAGGTGCGGTTGTTCTTCACGACGTATGATTCTGGAGTGACGCTTGTTGTCGGCAGATTCTTGCCCTGTTGCACTATTCCTGCCTTGGCCGGATAGCACTGCCGCGTTCTGTAGTGGATTGGGTATATTTTGTTATCGGTTTCTACTTGTTACAGTGTAATAAGCTTCAGGAAGATGATAGGGAGCGTGATGTCCATATTTTTTGCACCTTGGTCCCATCCTTTCTCAAAGTTGGTTATCTCCACACCCTTTAGTGTATCAACTTGCAACAGGCGGGTGCCTTCACCTTTGTAGGTTACAATAATGTCGAATTGCATATCCAGTATGTCAGCTCCGCCAGCCGCTATAGCTGCAATGTTCATATCATCCAGTGCGCCTTTTAAAACTTTTATTTGGCCGTCATTACTCCTGTTTCCACCCTGTATGCTTATAGGGTTATTGCCCGCGGCATATATCGCTGTTTTATCCCTTGCAGTTTTATATTTGAGCCCTTTTATTTTGGTAAGTGGTGCTCCCGCAAACATTACGGTCATGTCTGCCCACTCGCATTCTTTGCTGTCGAAAAATGTTATTCCAGCCATATTTGAAGTATTGAAAGTTTAAAAATAATTTTGGTCCTCGTTAATTCTTGGAGTGGCGATATGGTATGCGCCATGAAAATCTACAGAAACCATTTGCTCGGAAAATGGATATTGTACTACTGCACGTGTGAGCGAGTGAGTGGTGCTAATCTTGATTGCACATATTTACTGAGCCTACAGTATAAGGGGTCTATGCGTTGGGGTTCACAAATGAAAGCGTCACATTAATTATCGTAGCATAACCTACCGGAACTATACCAACAGTTACTGAAAGTGTATTGGTGCTCAGTATATTTTGGTTCGGGTTGATGTAGCAGGAAACAGAACTGATTTCATTATTCGATGTCATGGTATTATTGATCTGGTTTTCCATTTGGGTGGATAGCCATTTGCAGAAACCGGCATCTAAAGTGCCATCTGTATTGATGGGTATTTCATCATCAACTTCCTGCACAAATGTTTGGTAGGCCAGTATCTGAACCTTGTCCATAACCCTTCCGCGACTCAGGTATCTGTAGTCATTGAGCACGTCGCTAATGGTTTCGTCACCGCTTATGTAGTAGCCACTCCTCTGCGCATATATTTTCCAGGTCATGTAGCCCTGTGTTGCTATTACTCCCGCATCACCACCTGTACTCTCTAGTGCTGTCGTATTCAGGTAGGCAGCGGCGTTGGTCATAGCCCCGGTGCGCACACGGCTTATTTTACGCTGAACCGGTATTATGCTCAATCTGCCTAAAACCAGGCCGAGGCAAGCTGCATTGCCTGAAGTCGTATCGCCAATAAATATGGCCGTCCTGTGGTTGTTATTGCCAGGTGTAACCGGGGTGAGGCTTGCCGGTGTGCCCGTATAGCTGGTGCCACCAATTATACACCTGAAGGGCTTTTGTGCAAGCGAGTAGGTGTTGCCTGTTACGGCCATATTGCTCGCTGCTGTATATACATCTTCATTTATGCGGTGGGTGGTTAATAATCCGGTACCGCCGGGGTACACAAGCGTATCGTTAGTCATTATGCCCAGTACTTTAATTGCACCTGCTGCATATTCTAATAGTTTTACCGCACCATTTGCGTTAGTTCCGTCTGCTATTTGGTGTATCTTCATGGTGCCGGGCACCAGTAGTAGATACAATTTGGCCCCGCTACCAGCTTCCTGATAAAACTCCTTTACCTGCCTGTAAGCAAATAGGTTTCCCGTTGGCGATATCCCTTGTGTAGCCAGGTTATCTAAGCTTGTTACCAGTATTGGTGTCCCAAGTGTGTACCCTCCTGCTTCACTCAACCCGGTGAGAACCATTCCGCACGTGCCATCCGCTGTTTGAAGCGTGGCGCCGAGCTGGCCATTTGCCAGTGTTATATTTACGCTGCCCATTGAATTTATTTAAATTGTGAAATGATTTTTTTATCCGGAACTTTATTTTGTTATTGTTCCTTATTTGCTTGTTTTTTGGTGCTACCGTTATTTTTTTCGATTACCGGCCTTTTTTGCAGCACTTTTTTCTGTCGCCGCAATATCTTGCTGTTGCTCCTCTGTTTCACTGGTGTCTTGCGAAATGGTATCTCTGGTAATTGTTTCTACCCTAGGGTCTCTGCCCAGGTTGCCCAGATTCCGGGCATGGTTGTTAGCTTCGTTTTCGGTATAGAATGCCTGTCCGTCGGTAGTGAAATAAAATACATCAATGTCCGGATGGTGGCTGAAGTAATTCGTTACAATTGCGTTATTCATATTGTTTGTTTTTTGTTTGTTGAGCGTTATTTTATCGTCATCCCGTAGTTATTGTTTTCCACTGTTGAAATGGTCCGCTTCTGCTTGTCTTCTTTTCACCAAGCCCTTCAACAGCATACCACCGCTTTTTACCCACATCATGAAATCTGTCGTTATCACCTCCGCCTCTGCACCCGATCTTATGTCTTTCAAAAGGGTTGAACCCTCAAATGCACTCGCCCCAATGTTATATATTAAGGAACACAAGGCGTCTATCTGGTGTTGGCTCAGTATTATTTTTTCATCCTTACTCAGGCATTTTTTTATTACGGGAATTACTCTCTTGTCAATATGGTATCGGAGGCAGGCTGTGGCCTGTTCTTCATTTACTGACATGTCAGTATGCGATACTTTAAAGCCATTTGGGTAATACGTTGTTCCGTATCCTATGGTCCAGATGCCCCTGGCATCCTGGTAAGGGAAAGCTTTAAAGCCTTCGAAGTTGCGAATAAGGTCTATGCCTTTTTGTGAGATATTCATAATTGAAAATTTGCTGAATTGCTGTGCCTGTTTCGGGCTGGTTTTGAAGGAGCAGTTTTGCTGCTATGGTTTTGTGCGTTTGTATAAGCGGCTAAGCAGCCCCCATACAACAATGGTTATTAGCGCTACTGCAAGCCAGCTTACTACCTGGGGTATCAGTGCTGTTTTAGTAATATTGGTTGCGGTGGTTTCGCTGTAATAGTCCTTTTGCCTGCTGCTGTATACGCTGTCATTAGCATGACTTTGGTAAATGCTATCCTGAATAAGGCGGGCTATAACTATCGTCAGGCTATCGGCAGTGCAGTCAATATGTTGCAGGCCATAATAATCCCGGTATACATGAAGTTTCAAATGGTGGTTGCTAGTCAGTGTGTCAGTTACATTATCGGTCGGCAGCACGAACGATATTGTTTTTGCAGCTATGCCTATCGCACTGTCTTTAATAGTTCTGAACCTGAATTGCTGGTCCAGCGTTGTTGTTTTTATAGTAGTGTCAAGCAATGTTGCCTTCTCCGCTACTGTGGCTGTTGTCTTTACCGTCCTGCAACTGCCGCAGCCAATCAGCAGGGTAATAGCCAATGCAGTTAAAAGCAGGGTGAAGGCATACCTTCGGCACATCGGGGTTAAATCCGTCAATATCATAGTGGAAAATATTTTGGTGGTAGGTTACTGTATTATATTGTTCAGGTCAGTTGGGTTGGTTGGCGTTGAGCCGCCGGCTGTTCTTACTTTCTCGAATGCGGTAATGCCTGCTGCGCCTAATACTACCAGCACTAGGCCGTCATATATGTGGTAGTCAATGTGCTTGCCAGTCGCAACGCTATAGATGATAATGCCGAACAACACAAGCGCGCCGAGAATAGCTATCACCCTTTTAGAACTGATCGCTCCACTTTCTGAGAGCATTTTATAAATGAAACTTTGTAGCATGGTGTAAAATGTTGCTGATGGATAATCTGGTTTACTTCATTTCTAAGGTTCTTACTCTTTCGTGCAGGTCATTGATCCGCTCTTTATGAAAGTGAAGCTGCTCTTTATGTGCGGTCGTAATGCTACCAAGGTTTTCCAGTTTCTCTACAATCGCATCAAGCCGCTTTATTACCTGGCTCGTTACAAACTTTATAACAAAGCCCATTACCGCACCAATGCAGGTGATCACAATCCCGATAAACCACATTTGCGTAGTGTCCATAATCACGATTTTTTGGTTGTTATTTTCAATCTTTTTTCACAGCTAATGGTAAGGGCCACACCACAACAAATGTGGCCCTTGTAGAGGTGATGTATTGCATCCTGTGTTTCCAGAGGAGGTTGTGATCCTTGCCGCAATATGCCAGGAGGCTTATTGCTAATGTGGTATGTTGCTGCGCTGTTACCTGATGAGTAGTAAACCTTTCCAGTTGCCCGTATAAGTGCCCGTGCCCTTCCAGCGCATTCTTACATTACTGTAAGGCCAGCCCGTAATTACATGCCCGAAAATTTGTGCACCCACAACTGTCTTCACAGAATCAGTATAAAGTGTAACATAATTGATCGCAGTGCCCGAATCTATTGATGCTTCGGTATATACTACGCAACCATAAGATGGTCCTGAAGTTTGCGTATAGCTGAATTGCGTTGTAACACTATGCTGGGCGCCCGTAATTTTTTGGTTCATGGTATCCAGGTTCTTGGTTATACTGTTTACCGTTCTTGTTGTTGATACATATGGGCTTACCTTAAGCCCTCCATAAGTAAGCGTGCCGGTAAAGGCACCGCTCGTAGCGATATCAGGCGTAGTTACATCGTATGTCGCAGTCTGCGCGCCCAGTTGAGCAGCAACCAATACGCAAATGATGGCAAGGCCAATTTTTAAGGTCAAATTTTTCATTCCTGTTTATTTAAATGCTGAAGAAGAAAAGAATAAGTAAACCGTTGTCGAAGTAACTCACAAGTCTGTGCACCATCTGCATTCCATCATTACACTGTTGTCATCACACTGCAATCATCGCCCGATCAATCCACTCCTCAACAACGGTTTACACTATGCTGTACCAAGTGTAGGAAGTAACCCCTTAATAGTTGATAATTAATACCAATACTCATGTGGGTACTAAGCGGTACTATCCACTCAATAAGCAGTACTATCTACTAAATGCTAACTACTATGTACTAACTACTATGTACTAACTACTATGTACTAACTACTATCCACTCACAAAGCAGTACTATCTACTAAATACTATGTACTAACTACTAACTACTAGGTACTAGGTACTAACTACTATATACTGCTACTAAGCTGCCGATTGCACAATAGCCACAATTCCTTTCTCATCGCTCCTGCGTTTACGCGATCCTACACGAACCAGCAGAGAATAGATGTCACCATAGTACTGCGGATCACCAACTTTTTCAAAGAAGCGTATTTCGCCCACCGCTTTTTCAACGCAATTCACCTGCCAGCACAATACCGAATCGTTATCATCGGCCACAGCAGCAGCACCCACAGCCTTCACTACTGGTGTAGCGGTGTTGTCATAAACAACGGTGCTGCTGCGCATGTAGATATCAAAACCAAACAAACGTCCCAGTTTGCCATTCTTCACATCATAAGCGGCTGAAAAATCCCTGTATTGGGTGGCGCTCATATCATCAGTAAGTTGGCTGAAAAGGTCGGCACTTATCAGTGCCACACGGCCTTCCATAGGTATGTTCTGTTTGTCCAGAACCGTACTGGCTCTTTTAAGGTCGGCAACTGTAAGTTTACCCCTGTTGCCGGTTGTGCTGGTCAAGTGGGTGGCAGTTGATGAGCCCGATGTGCGCAATATGTTATTTACAGTTGCAGCGGTTGGTGCCCAGCTGTTAAGTATGTTTTCGGCTACCGATTCACGCAACGATGATTCATGTTCGCCGAGTACACTTTCTCGTTTGTTGTAATTCAGTTCCATACTATCGGCGTTGGTAATGAGTATGGGTGCACTTGTGTATTGGTCCAGCGCGTACGTTACATCCGTATCCGTGCGTTGCACTACAGTTACAGGCAATGACGATACATTCTTTGTTATGGTAGGTGTGGCACCAGCCTGCGGTATATGCACCACTTTCCCTTGCAAAACAAACTGGCCTGCATCTGTCGACTGCAGCAGTATCTCATTGTTTTTAAATAGATTGCCCTCTATATGGTCCTGCCATATTTCTCTTTGTATGCCCATGATTATGGTGTTTTAAATTGTTTAGAATTAACTTGAAATAATTAGTGGAATAAGTGTGGAGCACTATTAATTATCGCCGTACTTAATAGGTAAGGTGTGTTGCATTTGGAAGTCGGAGATATTCGAAGCGAAAACTCCATCTACAACAAACCGCGATAGCGGACAATTAAGCAACAACCTTCACAGAAGCTGCCGGGGGTGCGCCTTTGGGCAGCAGAGTAATTGCCCAAAGTGGCGTTTTTCTTGGCGCCTTTCTTTTTCGCCACGAAAAAGAAAGGAGAGGGGACGCGATGACCGCCTTCATCGTAACCGTTTAAAAAACTTGGTTTTTCCGTATAGGAAATTGGGGCTAAATATCATTCGATCTTATACTTTCTCTCCCAAAAACCTTTCATCAAACAACTGCTTATATTGTACCGGTTATTGCTCATCAGCGACTTTAGCTTACCGCCACTTGGGTCATTTCTCTCATAGTCCTCCCATTTCCAGTTCCCTTCATCCAAACCAAAGCTGGAGCCACCTGTCCTGTTATGTATTAGGTCAGCAATACTTTGGTAGGCAGGCATCGCATTGACCAGATCTTTTAGTGCGGTTGGGTTATTGGCGTAGTCCGTTTCCAGTTTCGCTCTTAATTCGCGGGTTATCTTTTTCGCTGCGAATGCCTGTTGTAAAATGTCATCTACCGCTCGCGTCACACTGGCCGCCTCAAGGTTGCTTATCTTCAGTTCCAGAGCCGGCACCTTAGCGGCCTCCGCTTTCAGTTGTTGCAGTGCAGCCAGCAGGCCATCACTGTCCACATTGGCACTAGGAAGCAGTATACTGGCTAGTTCCTTGGTGAGTGTTATTTCATTCATATTATCTAAATTAGGTTCGTTTTCTTTGGGCGTGTTAGTATAGGCTTTTAGTTTAAGGTTGGCTGCCCATGCTGCCATAGTGCTGTCATTTGTTGCAGTAGCAAGCCATTCATTACCATCCGAATCATAAAGGTTGGCGAGGGCATTGCTATTGCCCGGTATGTCTACAAGGCTGCATTCGCGGTTATACCATTTGGTTACGGTGGGTCCGGTTTGGCCGGGCAGCATATCGTTACTGTCAATACTATATTCAAGCACAACAATATGCCCAACACTCGCCGCATTTAAGAAACCCGCTTCAGCTTCATCAAGGGTTTGTTGCCCACGGTTGTTACAAAGGTTGATACAAGGCTTTGCAAAAATGCTATCGTTGGCAATTCTCAAATCTTCCCATCGCAAAACAACCCCGCCATCCCTGTCATGCATATAATAGCCTACCGGGTTTTTTGCAAATTCACTGAGCTGATAGCCTGCGGTTAGTAAACGGTAGCCGTAACAGTTTACAGTACTGTCACTGAGTACATATTCTTTGTCTAACTTTTTAAATTTTTCTGTCATTTTCCAGTTCCTTTTTTTACTTGTAATGCTGAAACTACTGTGTCAATTATCGTAATAGATTGCCCACTTTTTTATAAACAATATCTTTTAAAAGAAGCAGGGGAAATGTTCCTGGTCACTTTACATCCTGCCTTGGTGTCTTCCATTTCCCCTGCTTTCCGATGTAAAAGTGCATCACTTCAAGACACTGGAAAAATCAATCCCAAATGGTGCGCACTTTACTGCATACCATGCGTAGAAAAGTGCAAATCATTTGCACTTTTCTACGCATCATTTTTAATATATCGTCCATTATTTGTATGCTCACAGCACTGTGTAACGCTTTATTGCAGGGCATCTCCGCGTTTTCTGTACAAGAATATTTACACCTGCAAAATCACAAAACCCAATATCAGAACTTCATTTTTTGTCGTTCGGCTTTAACTCGTCCCCAATGTCTTTATATGATAAATTATAATAGTGAATTTTGGCCGTTTTTGTCCCATTACGACAGAATATTTCTTTCAGTTGTCCCCACACCTAAACGAAATGTGCAACCCAGAATGGGTGATATGATTGTAGAAAACAGATTATAGAACGACATTCTTTAACGCAATATCATTAACCTGGCAAATGTGCAACCCAGAATGGGTGATATGATTGTAGAAAACAGCTTATAGAACGACATTCTTTAACGCAATGTCATTAACCTAGTAAATGTGCAACCCAGAATGGGTGATATGATTGTAGAAAACAGGTTGCATAACGACTCAAAACCCGGAAGGGGTGACATAGCTATTAGCCTTAACTTAATAACATTGCCTGTTAGTACAGGGGTAAAAACAGCAGGCCAACGACGCAAAACTTACTCTACGAAACAGACACCCGCATCGCAGTTCACCTTTGGCATAACGGCATTAACCTACACGAAATGTGCAAGCCAGAATGGGTGATATGATTGTAGAAAACAGCTTATAGAACGACACCCTTGGCATAACGGCATTAACCTAAACGAAATGTGCAACCCAGAATGGGTGATATGATTGTAGAAAACAGGTTACAGAACGACCCCAAACCCCGAAGGGGTGACATAGCTATGAACCTTAACTTAACAACATTGACTGTTAGTACCTGAGTAAACTCACAAAAGCAAACACCATTCTCTCATTATTTCACCACCGGAAACACAACATCATCAGGTAAATAAAAAATGAAAGCCCTAAAAGGGCGCGATATACCAGCGATGGGCAATGCCCATCGAACAGAACATGAAATGCAACCCGCGTCTTCCGATGGGCGATGCCCATCGCTATAGTATTTCGGGGCTTCACCCTTGCCCATTTTGTTGTATAGAACGGCAACGCCCTGAAGGGGGAAAATACGTCAGCGATGGGCAACGCCCATCGAACCAAACATGAAACGCACCCCGCGTCTCTCGATGGGCGTTGCCTATCGTTATTGTATTTCGGGGCTTCGCCCCTTGCCCATTTTGTTGTATAAAACGGTTACGCCCTGAAGGGGCAAAATACGTCAGCGATGGGCAACGCCCATCGAAACAAACAATTTGCCCATTCTTCCACATCCGTTACATAATTTTTCTTCAATAAATACGTTATTTTGTAGGTTATTACCCACCAAATTTTACACCAATGGCTAAATACACCTTTACCACCCGCGTTTATACTATTCTGCTTTTATTACTGGGCATTTCCAGTATCGCCACGGCCAGTCACATAGTTGGCGGCAAAATAACCTACAAATATCTTGGGCTTTCCGGCACTAAAGAAAGCTACGAGGTGATCCTCACTATCTACGAAGACTGCTTCAATGGCCAGCCCGATGCGATCGAAATGGATAATCCTGCTTTCCTTGCTATATATGAAAAGAACACCAAGAAATTGATCGTGTCCGATACGTCTATACGCTATTCATCTTCGGTTAATATCCCGGTTGGCTCATTAAATCCATGTAAAACGCTAATTGGCAGCAGTTGTGTTCTGGAAAAGCAATTTCGGAAGACGTTTACACTGCCAGTAAATACTAATGGCTATGTAGTATCATATCAGCGGTGTTGTTTAACAGCAAGTATTGTTAATATCACAACTCCTGGCGATTTGGGCATTACCTATTATTGCATCATCCCACCTTCAAAGCAAAACTCGAGTGCAGTATTTAAGCAAACTGCACAAAGGCTTACCTGCATTCACGATCTGCTGGCTGTCGACTGTTCTGCAACCGATGAAGATGGAGATTCACTCACCTACGAACTCACCAACTCTTTAAATGGAGCCTCGCCCGACAATATAAAGCCACTTCCGGCCTATCCGGGTTTTGATTCAATTCCCTATCGGTTGCCATGCACCACGCTTAATCCCGTAGGCACATCCGACTCTTTTTTCTTCGATACACAAACAGGTATTTTTACGGTTAAGCCCGATCGCGTGGGTGTTTATCTGGTTGCATTAAATTGCATTGAATGGCGGGGCGGAATTGCCATAAATAAGGTCTATCAGCAATTTCAGATAATAGTTGCCGATTGCGCCAGCTCTACTCTCGGCAGTGGCATGAGTGCGGGCAAAGATACCGCCATCGTAAAAGGTGGTTCCGTTCACTTTAATGCACAAGGGGGTAGCACTTATCATTGGTCAAAAGGCACAAATTTGAGCAACGATAGTATTGCTAACCCAACAGCGTTTTTCCCCGAAACCGGCATATTCACTTATGTAGTCACCATAACTAATTCTGGTGGCTGCATTGTCACCGACACAGTAAGGGTTTTCGTACTGGAGCAGTCAGAACTTGTTATGCCTAACGCGTTCACACCTAATGGCGATGGTATCAACGACGTATTTGGCCCCCAGTTTATTGGGCATTCCGATGTTAAATACTTTAAGGTATTTAACCGTTACGGCAACATGGTCTATAACGGCACGGGCAATTGGGACGGCACATACAAAGGCCACATTCAGGACATGGAAATTTTCTGTTGGGAACTCCTCTATGAAAATAGCTTGGGCCAGCCCAAATTCCTGAAAGGCAATGTTATCCTTATTAAATAGCGCCACGCATCTTCGCACCTATATCCATTACCCAAACCTTTTACACTATCCCTGCAGCAAGTTGCGGCCATCAATCTTCCCTCTATCGCTTGCGAGACGCGTCTGTCCCGAACTTGCTTCTGGAGGCTTGGAATGATGCCATTTAGAGCCTATTGGGCAATAATATCTTCCACATTCTTCCTGATGTTATCGGCCATTTTTTCCATTGGCAGGTCATTGGCATCAGTGCCGAAGGGGTCTTCTATTTCCTCGGCCACCAGTTCTAGGCTTGCAAGTACATAAAACACGAAGCCCACCAGCGGCACCACCAGGTAATGCAATGTAAAAGCCAGCCCAAGTGGCAGCGTTATCGTGTAAACGAAAATGAATTTCTTTATGAATGAGCTATACGAATAGGGTATCGGTGTGTTTTTAATTCGCTCGCAGGCGCCGCATACATCAAGAAAAGATTGCAGCTCCGCGTTAATAAAAATAAGTTGTGCGCCACTTAAAATACCATCCGCAAATAGCTTCTGCACACGTGCCGTCATTGCACCTGCAATCTGCACGGGTAAATGTTTGGTGTGGTCAAAATTGGGTATTTCGGGGTGCGGTTCAGTATCCAGTTCCACGCGGGTAGCTTCGGCCAGCAAGTGCTTACGCAACGCCCGTGCAAAAAGCGGAATTATCTTGCGGAAAAATGCACGGTTGGCTATATCGCCAGCCGGTAATATAGCATCAACTTTTACTGCCAGGTTGCGGCTGTTATTTACAAGCGTGCCCCATAACTTCCGGCCCTCCCACCAGCGGTCATAAGCAGTATTGGTGCGGAAAACCAACAGCATTGATATAACAAAACCCAGCAGTGTATGAAACATAGTAAACTGCTTGAGTGGCGAAGTATCAGGCAGGTGGCAAAAATCAGTTTCCACAAAAACAATAACGGCGCTGTACACACAAACAGCAATGATAACAGGCGTTAGCCTGCGAAAAGTATCAGCCTTCTTTAGCTGAAACAGGTTAAGCCAGTTTTTGTTGTTGTAGTTGATCATAAGGCAATCTGTTTAAATGCGAATCTCCACACATGAGCCGCGAAGCCGTAAAAACAAATGTAGTACAAAGGTTTTAGTTGTTGCTAATGCATTGACTATTCTGCCATTGTTGGTGTTCTTCAGCAACAACCATTGGGTCGTAGTCGTTTTGAACATTAAACTTATTATAGCAGCACAATCTTTGCAAGCTACAACCCATCCCGCTTTTCGCAGGAACGCAACCTCATATAGCAAGTGTTGATGCCGTTTAACCATTAAAGCACAACGCTTTTAATTTGCCAAAAATGGTAAACCCAGAATGGGTGATATGATTGTAGAAACAAGCATAAAATCGGCAAAACCCTGAAAGGGTGACATAACGTAAAGCCATAATTCCCGCCATTAATGCAGCACGTAAGCTATCGATGGTTGCCGCCGTTGTTGGTGTTCTTCATTAACAACCATCTGACCGTTCTCGTTTTGAACATTAACCTACTTACAAAAATACAGTCTTCCAACCAATACGGTCTGTCCCGGTTTTTGCAGAAATACATTGCTGTAGAGGCCGACATACCATCGGAATAGTACCATACCCAGGTATTCAGGATGGACAAACATTTATTCCTTCATTTTATCTGCAAGCGTAGATATCACCTTGAATTTATCTAGTATCACCACCAGAAAAAATGAGGCTGCTAAAAGCCCAAATACAGTCAATACCATAACTGAAAAATATTTTATTGTCCATTCTAATGAAACTTTTGTTCGCTGTATTAATGTGATATTTTTCTCAGCAGCACCTTCATAAAGTGATAGTTTCACCGTGCAGAATTCGTTTTCTGAATCGAAATCGCCAAGATCAATCCCCAACTTCTGCAAGCGTTCTTCTATTTCCAGTATTTTATCATGAAGCGAAACAAAATCACTTATTTGACCCACCCTTGCCTTCAATTCCGTTAAAGATTGTAGTGTTTTTTCGAGAGATGCTTTCTGTGCGTTCAATTGTTTATACTCATTGGTCTTGTCAACCTTCGTCACTTCGATACCCCTTAACGCCCCTATTTTCTGCATTTCTTTACAAAATGAGTCAAACAATAGAGGGTTTACACCAATTAATAAATGTATTTGCCGGCTATCTTTTTGTCCTATATTTTGCTCATACTGAATAATGGCACTGTATGCTTTTGTAATTCTCTTGATAGCTTTTTCGTCTTTTTCAAATTCGGACGACTTTGATTTTATAGATGCTGTCTTTTCGAATTTCTGATTGGATGCAATGGAAGATTGCTGCTGAACGTCAGCTTTCATTTTTATATTTTCCGATGCGTAATTTTTCCGGACATGTGCTAAACTGCTAAAAAAATCCTCTCCATAATAGTGAGTTCCACCGGTTTCAGTTTTTCCATAACCATATAGCATGCGGAAAAGAAACATCGCAATAAATACCACAAGTGACCATGTGAATATTTTTCGTACAACCTTTTTAAAGCTCTGAGTCATCTTAGAAATGTTATAACAAGTTATCCTTTTTCAACTGGTAAATATAACATCATTCCGCCGTTGTCAGCACCCATCCTTAACAAAAGGAGGCAATAAAAAAAGAGCCGCACCCTCGTGCAGCTCTTCCCAAATATCAATAAAATTACAGCCCCAAACTCTCTTCCAGTGTCCTTATCTTACTCTGTGCATCAGCCTGTTTATTGCGTTCTGATGCCAGAATTTCCGGCTTGGCATTAGCTACGAATTTTTCATTGTTCAGCTTCTTTTCTACACTGGCTAAAAAGCCTCGGAAGTATTCCAGGTCTTTTTCCATTTGCTGCTTCTGGGCTGCTGTATCAATGGTAGCATTGGGTGCATTCATGTACAATTTATCAGTACCCACTACAACCGAAATCCCCTGCTGTGCTTCGCTGGTAAAGGTTATTGTTTCCGCATTTACCTGGCGTTGCAAAATATCCATCACCAATGTGTAAAACGACTGTGTCGCCGTATCAACCGATAGCTTAATAACGTCCTTAGGTTTCAGTTGATTTTTGTTACGAGTATCCCTTATTGCGGTTATCAATTCCTGTAGTTGTGTACCACCTTTTAGTATATCAGCCTTAGGCTGTGCATAACTCGGCAGTTGTTTTACCATCAGGTCATCACCCTCCGCCCGTGTGCGGATAATATGATAGATCTCTTCCGTAATGAATGGCATAAAGGGGTGCAGCAATTGCAGCAAGCGCTCAAAAGTAGTCACCGTACGCTCATATACATTGGCAGAGATTGGCGCGTCCATTGCAGCGGGTTTCACCCACTCCAGGTACCACGAACAGAAATCATTCCATATCAGCGAGTAAATGGTTTTCAGTGCCTCGCTCAGCCTGAAATCAGCCATCATATCGGCAACCTCAAGCGCTACTTCGGCAAGGCGGGCATCCATCCAGTCCATAGCAAATTGTACTTTGCTATCATCTATACCTGCAACCTGGCGGTTCTCCCAGCCTGTCACCAACTTCATGGCGTTCCACATTTTATTGCTGAAGAAACGCCCCTGCTCCAGTTGCGCATCATCAAACAATAAGTCGTTACCCGCTGGCGATGTTATCAATACACTAAAGCGAACATTATCCGCACCATTGTCTTCAATCATCTGCAACAGATCGGGCGAATTGCCGAGTTGTTTACTCATTTTCCTGCCCTGCTTATCGCGAACAATACCGGTAAAGTATACCTTATCAAAGGGCTTCTTACCTGTAAATTCATAACCCGCCATTATCATACGCGCTACCCAGAAGAAAATGATCTCGGGGGCCGTTACAAGGGTATTAGTTGGGTAGTAATATTGAAGTTCGGCATTGTCGGGGTTCTTGTTCCAGTCAAATACCTCTAATGGCCATAACCAGCTGCTGAACCATGTATCCAGCACATCTTCATCCTGGCGCAGGTTGGGGTTGCTGGCAGCCAGTTCAGGCTTTTTAGCTTTGAATTGCTCCATGGCTTCCGCCTCACTTGCCGCAACATACAAACCTCCTTCAGCATCATAGAACGCAGGTATGCGCTGCCCCCACCAAAGCTGGCGGCTCACGCACCAGTCTTTAATGTTGTTCATCCAGTGGCTGTAAATATTTTTAAACTTCGCCGGGTGAAACTCAATATTATCATTAACCACGTTTTCCAACGCTGGTTTGCTGATGTCCTTCATGCTGCACCACCACTGCATACTCAGGCGCGGCTCTATCACCACATCGGTACGTTCAGAAAAACCTACCTGGTTTACATAAGGCTCTTCCTTTACCAGGTTGCCGGCAGCTTCCAGATCCACCACTATTTTCTTACGTACAGCAAAGCGGTCCTGCCCAATGTATAATTGCGCAGCCTCGCTCATGGTGCCATCATCATTCAGCGTATCTATTACCTGCAACTCATGTTTAAGTGCCAGGTTATAGTCATTTATATCGTGTGCAGGTGTTACTTTAAGCGCACCTGTACCAAATTCTTTATCAATGTAATCATCGAAAATAATGGGCACTCGCCTGTTCAGCAACGGCACAAAACAATACTTACCCTTCAGGTGTGCATAACGCGCATCATCAGGGTGTACGCATACCGCAGTATCGCCTAAAATGGTTTCAGGGCGCACAGTAGCTACTGTAATATACTCTTCTGTATCGCTATCAATTTTATAGCGAACGTAGTAGAGTTTACTATTGGTTTGCTTGTGTATTACCTCTTCATCACTAAGGGCTGTTTTAGCCTTAGGGTCCCAGTTTATCATGCGCACACCGCGGTAAATAAGGCCCTTGTTGTAGAACTCCACAAACACCCTGATAACCGCTGAATAATACCCTTCATCCATAGTAAAGGCGGTACGGTCCCAATCAAGGGCACAACCCAATTTGCCAAGCTGTTGCAGTATTATACCACCATATTTTTCTTTCCATTCCCACGCATATTTCAGGAACTCATCGCGCGAAAGGGTGTTTTTATCAACGCCTTTTTCACGCAGCATCCCGACCACCTTTGCTTCAGTGGCTATAGATGCGTGGTCAGTACCAGGCACCCAGCAAGTATTAAAGCCGCTCATTTTAGCGCGGCGAATCAGTATATCCTGTACTGAATTGTTCAATGCATGCCCCATGTGCAGTATACCCGTAACATTAGGGGGCGGCATCACTATAGTATAAGGTGGGCGGTTATCCGGCTTACTCGTAAAGTATCCTGACTTATTCCAATGGCTATACCATTTCTCCTCAGCCTTATTGTGCTCGAAATTCTTACTTAATTCCATAATAAATAATGCACAAATGTACGCAAGGCGGGGTAATTAGTGGAATGGCTGTGTTGGAAATATTTAATGGTGTTTGTTTTCGAATATTTATTATTCAAAATCCTTATTCGATAACAGGCTTTATGTGCAGCAAGCACTTTGATTATATATAAGTGAAGAATAGAGTTTAGCCATATTTTACGGTGATGCCAAGCTATTTCGGGGTTTTCCACCTTCTGAATATTTTCGTGATCAGCATCTTCAAAATATAGATTTAATGCCTCGTCGAGATTCGATAATGCATGCCTCCTCATTCAGACATTGGGCGACAAAATACTTACCTTCTTTCCAAACCACATTCTGTATAATACTCTTCTTCATAGAGGTATTCTTATATGATGAAGTTAGCTTTTTTCTTCTATACTTACTTTAGGTCATCGCTACTCTACAACCGTATATGTAATACCAGGTGAGGCTCGCCGGCACCAAGGCCCCTCAAACTTAACATTCGCTATAGAGACAACATCGCCAGTTTTAAGCGTTTTAAATATCATTCGGCTAACCGCATCAAACTTTATCCGCAATTCGCCGGGCGGTAATTTAATCGTCGTTTCATGCGTAACAACATTATTGTGTATCAGTTTAAGGTCAAATGACGTAATAATGCCAACCGGCACCCCATATTCTTCAACTCTTAGTGTTGTCGGGCCCGGGCAATTCATCAATACAGCTTTGGAGATATTGCCTTGCTTCCTTCTACACAACGTCACATCAAGAGGCGGTAGCTTTTTTACATGAAAAATGGCATCTCCAATTTTCTTTATGCCTCCCCTTGTCTTTATGGCGATATGTATTGTGGCTTCGCCCTCGTTTACGGGGTTGTAGATAAAATTGCTGTCGGAGTACTGAGGAGCGAAAGAACCATTATCAGTCGTTACAACAATATCCATAAAATACACCCCGGGCACTTTTATGACCAGGTGGTTATCGATACCGATGCGAACAATGTTATTATACTTATTAGTTGCAGTAAACTCCTGTGCGTAGCCGCTGAAAGAAAGCAATAGAAAAGTAAATAAAATAAGGAGGGTGTTTTTCATTTGGGGAGGTGCAACGATAAAGTGAACTTATTCAAAATACGGGCAAAGGTTCTCTAAACCAGTTTAAGCAATGGGTACTGTCATTATTGACAAAATTACTATCGAAAACACAAGTAATAATCCCGAAATAATAAGCGACGCTAAGGCAAAGCCCTTAAGTCGCCGCCGACGACCCAATGCAGGAATGCCCAGCACTATACCACCTGCCATAAAAACATATCCAAATATGAGAAATGGCAGCAATAAAGTCACCAAAGAAGAATATATAAAAACGACAGACAGTAGTGTTGATGCCAACGAGGCGATACCCGGAAGTGGAGAACTGGAGTTGCTACTGTAACCACCCACATTAGCCAGCATCAGCCGCTTTAGTTGCCTTAATTCGCTCCGCGTTTTTGAAAATAAAGAGGGGTGCGTTATAGTTGCAATTGAAGGAGCAGTAGAGGTGTGCGGGTTTATTTTTAAAACTGCACTACATTCCGCACTTACTAAAATGCTGAAAATAAAAAAGGTCAGAAATGATTTCAGAAAATCAGGCATATTTATTCATTTTAATGTAAGTGTTTTCAAAAAGGAACTTGACCTCGCATCGTCAACAAGCAAAATACGCTTTAAAATCCAATACCAAACTACGTCAAACCATTCGATATGATATTTATCTCTTTTTCCGAGATGCTTTCCTTTTCTGACTTATCATGAATTGAAAGTAAATAAACAGTCGTCAGTGCAATGTATACGTGAGTTATTACCCTTGCACCACCAGATTTACTTTTATTTTTTGAAGCTATTGAATGGGACATTTTCAAATAAAAAGATGTCCCACACCCCAAAAAGTGCAGGACACCAAAGTAGAACAAACACCACCCAAACCGGGAATTTTTATTTTTAAGTTTTTACTTTTTATTTATTAATACCCGTCTCCGTCAAGCAAGTTGCCTAATCCACCCAATATGCTGCCTTCTTCCTTGCGGCTGCCACTGCTGCCATAACGGAGTATGCGGCCTGCAAGGCGGCTTATAGGTAAGGTTTGTATCCAAACACTGCCCGGCCCCTGTAACGTAGCATAGAATACACCCTCGCCACCAAACAATGAGTTTTTGATGCCACCCACAAATTGTATATCGTAATTAACGCCCGATGTAAACGCTACAATACAACCGGTATCTATTTTTATCAGTTCACCGGGGGCGAGTTCCCTTCTCAGCACATGGCCACCGGCATGCACAAAGGCCATACCATCACCTTCCAGCTTTTCCATTATAAAACCTTCGCCACCAAACAAGCCGGTGCCAAGTTTCTTAGAAAACTCAATACCTATCGATACACCTTTGGCGGCGCACAGAAATGCGTCTTTCTGGCAAATAACGCGGTTGCCTAAAAGTTGCAGGTCCAGCGGAATAATTTTACCAGGGTATGGCGATGCAAACGAAACCCTTTTCTTGCCATAAGCGATATTGGTATATGCCGTTACGAAAAGGTTTTCGCCGACCAGCATGCGCTTACCGGCAGAAAACAGTTTATTTAAAAGCCCGCCTTGTTGCTGAGATCCGTCGCCGAACAAGGTATCCATTTGTATACCATCATCCATCATCATAAAGCTGCCGGGTTCAGCAATCGCAGTTTCTTGCGGGTCAAGTTCTATTTCTACATATTGCATTTCCTCACCAAAAATGCGGTAGTCTATTTCATGGTTGTTGCGCATATTGTTATCTTTTTTTATCAAACGTACAGCAAATTAAAAAAATATTTCACCGTTGCAACACCAAAATTATCTTCAGGCGGAGGCTTCGGCAATTTACTTTCGGCGAATACCCCGGAAAAATCGGTAGTTATAGGGCTAAGCCCAATGTCATTAACTTAATGGATTTTGCGTCATGGCTGCGGCACGCCGTAGACATTAATCTCCCCTCTACCATTTATGGAGAGGGGCCGGGGGTGAGGATATTTGCGCTAAGTTAATGACATTGGGGCTCAGCCTGCATTTTGCACTAACTGGTCGCTAATAGTATTGCGAAAAGGTTACATTAATAGCGCATTTATAATTTTCGTATAGTTGTTAGTAAAATAGTGCTTGCGTGGCTGCGCAGACATTTGCGCTCTCCTCTGCCATTTATCGAGAGCGGTCGGGCGTGAAGAAAAATACAGCCTGCAAAAAGTGAATTGTACCTTATAAATTACCCATTAACCCTGTTTTTGCAAATAGTTGTACTTTTGCCGCAAATTTTAATAATGCTTCGCGGTACTATATACATTTGCCTTATTGCTACTTTGTTTATATCCTCCTGCGGATTTCAGGAAAAACACGATACCCTCGAGTTCAATAACAGGGTAAATAGTATTAACGATTCGCTGAATAGGATGGTGACCCAATGGCATGATTCACTGGATCAGGCAATGCTCAAGAAAACCTTTATCGAACTTCAGAATGTACGGATAAGCCTTGGCGAGTTTATTGCCAACAGCCGCCTGTACGTTGCCAATACCCCACCTACAAAAAGCAATGAAAAATTAAAGAACCTTGAAGACTCCCTGCTCGTAACACAGTCCGGAAAAGTTGCCGATATCTACCCTGCATTCGAACAGTTTTCTGCGCTCACACCTAAAGAGTCGCTGGATAAGACCAAGGCACTTTTGTTCGATGATCTGGATGCAATGAAGGCGCAGCTAGCTGCCATTCGCATAGAGCAAACCATTATTGAAGGGAATGTAAGAAAGAAGAAAAAATAATTGGCAACAACTTTCGGTTAGTGCCCGCCAATGGCGGTTTTCCATAAGTTTAACCCTTGGTTATTGGTGTCATTTTTTTACGTTCGGTAACAATTTCTTTACCATATTTTTAACTCCATTCCGTCATATCTTCGTTGTAATATTCCCCGTTCATCAATACGTAAACCTATGTCTCTCTAATGGAAAAACCCAAAACTTATTGCGAAGCAGTTTCGTTCATGGAGCCGCACAATCATCACGTCATCTATCACAATACAGCCTATGGCTACCCCATACATGACGACAATGAATTGTTTGAGCGCCTTATCCTTGAAATTAACCAGGCTGGGTTAAGCTGGTCAACTATCCTGCTCAAACAGCAGAATTTCAAAAACGCGTTTCATCAGTTTGATATTAAGACTGTTGCTGCCTATGGCGATGAGGATGTTCAGCGGCTTTTGCAAGATGCGGGCATTATCCGTAACCGCCTTAAAGTGAATGCAACCATACATAACGCCAATGTTATACTACAGCAGCAAAAGGAATTTGGTTCTTTTAAAAAGTGGCTCGATCACCACCACCCCAAAACAAAGCAAGAGTGGATGGTATTGTTTAAAAAAACATTCAAATTCACCGGTGGCGAAATAGTCAATGAATTCCTGATGAGTACCGGCTACCTGCCAGGCGCCCACACCGAAGATTGCCCCGTTTACAAAAAAGTAGTGCAAGCAAAACCGGCATGGTTAAACCGCCAATAATATGACACAAGCAGAAGATAAAGGAAAGACAATTCAGTTCTACAAAACTAAGATGGTTTTTAAAACTACTTTGGCGCAAACTAACAATCAGTACTCAATAATTTTAATGACACACCCGCCGCTTATAGGCCCGGCACTGCATTTCCATCCGCATGGTCCGGAAAGTTTCTATGTAATAGAGGGCAGTTATACATTTATACTCAACGGGCAGGTAGTGGAGGCAAAGCAAGGCGATTTTATTTCCATACCGCAACATGCGCCGCACCGCTACGTATCGGGCCCCAAAGGCGGTAAAGTATTGGTAACAACCCCCGCCAGCGTAGAAACCTATTTTTTACACATAGCAGAAAAAGTGCAGCTGGGCAATGTTTCGCGCGAATATGAGTTTGAGTTTGCCAAAAATCATGGCCAGATTTTCCTTGATGCCAGCGAACACTGGGGGCATAAATAACCACGCACCACCGCAAGGTTTGCCAATTTGCCGCTGGGTTACACTATGGTAAAACAAAGCTAAATTGTACATTCGCACAATTACCATTTACAACCAATGGCCCCAAAACAAATTAGTGAGCGAACACTCGTCTTCGGTATTGTTATAAGCATGTTCTTTTGGGGGCTGAGCTGGCCATCCGGCAAAGTGCTCTCGCATTATTGTTCGGCCGTAAACTTTACAGTTTATAGGTATTTTATAGTTATCGTATCATTGGCCCTACTGCTCGTTTTCAGCAATGTGAAGCTGAAAATAATGAAGGCCGGGCTCACATACGTGTTCGTATCAGGCAGTTTGCTGGCTATTTATAGTTTTCTATTCGTAAAGGGTCTACAAAAGGGTACTGCGGGCGCGGGCGGTGTATTGGTAACAACATTGAACCCCATTATGTCTTACCTCATAGGCATTGTTGTGAGCCGCAAGCTACCCTCGCGCAATGAGGGCATAGGGCTTATACTGGGCCTTGTTGCAGGCACCGTGCTGTTGCAACTATGGACCAATGCCCATGCCATACTAGACAGCGGAAACCTCTACTTTTTAGTTGCCGCCTTTCTGTGGGCACTCATGAGTAAATTCACATCGAAAGGCGCAAAATATGGCTCCTCGCTCTCTTTCAGCTTGTGGCAATATATAGTAACACTATTGTGCCTGTTGCCCTTAATGGATGTACCCGAAATGAAGGCTGCACTCCATATAACCGACTTCCGGTTCTGGGGTAATTTATTCTTTGGCTCTGCCATAGTAACCACTTTGGCCACCACGGTGTATTTCTACAGTACTACCCGCTTAGGTGCCGAAAAGGCTAGTAGCTTCATTTTCCTGGTACCACTATGTGCCGCCGTATCATCGTTCCTGCTATTAGGCGAGCATATTTATCTGCACACCATCATTGGTGGCCTAATGGGCATGACCGCAGTATACATGATCAACAAAAAAAGAACAGTTCAATAACAACAGGCCACCATCGCGGTTACAGACGGAGCAATAAGCAACTACATTTTGTGCATCATGAAATATAATCTATAAATTTACCCTCAAACACCGCGGCAGCCAATAACATGTTATTTAACTCATTCGAATTTTTAATTTTCTTACCAATAGTCTTTAGCCTCTATTGGTTTGTCTTTAAAGAATCGTTGAAGATACAGAACTTGCTTATACTGGTTGCCAGTTATGTGTTTTACGGGTGGTGGAGTTATAAATTTCTCGGCCTGCTATTATTGTCTACAGTCATTGACTATTCCTTTGGCTTTCTTGTAGCATCTGACAATCAGCGCAAGCGAAAGATATTTCTTGTGCTCAGCATTCTTAATAACTTGTTGGTGCTGGCTATATTCAAATACTATAATTTCTTTGCCGTTGAGACCACCGCTTTTTTCAACTTGCTGGGCTGGCACGTAAGCCCTTACATCATTGATGTGGCCTTGCCTGTCGGCATATCATTTTACACCTTCCATGGCATGTCGTATGTATTCGATATTTACCGGGGCAACTTTAAACCGGTAAAAAGCTTCGTTGACTATGCCGTATTTGTTAGCTTTTTCCCGTTGCTTGTTGCCGGCCCCATTGAGCGTGCCTCGCATTTGTTGCCGCAGGTACAAACAAAGCGCCCATTTAATTATCTGCAATTGGTACAGGGTGGCAGACTCATCCTTTGGGGATTGTTCAAAAAGGTAGTTGTCGCAGATACACTCGCACCCATGGTAAATGAGATATTCGGCAACTACACCACCCATGGTAACTTTACGCTCATACTGGGCGCAGTGTATTTCTCATTCCAGATTTATGGCGACTTCAGCGGCTATTCTGATATCGCCATTGGTACAGGCAAATTGTTTGGGTTTGAACTGTTGAGCAATTTCAGATTTCCATATTTTTCCCGCGATGTTGCCGAGTTCTGGCGCAGATGGCACATTTCATTGTCATCATGGTTTCGCGATTATTTGTACTTCCCCCTCGGTGGCTCCCGCAATGGCAAATGGATAGCTGTTCGCAACACCTTCATAGTGTTCCTGGTAAGCGGTTTTTGGCATGGCGCAAGCTGGAAGTATATTACCTGGGGCTTCATACACGCCTGCGGCTTTTTGCCGCTGTTACTCACCAACAAAAACCGCGTTCACGTTGGTGATGTGGTTGCCGAAAACAGCAAGCTGCCAACTTTTAAAGAAGTGGTGCAAATGTTGTGGACCTTCTCGTTTGTAACATTCGCCTGGGTCTTTTTTCGTGCCGATGGTTTTACACAAGCGGTGGGCTACATTAAGTCAGCGGTAACCAACCACATCAATTTGCCGGAATTGCTCAACTACAAAAAAGGGTATCATCTTATTTTGCTTGTCCTGCTGTGCGATTGGTTTTTCCGCAGGGATGCCCGCAGCATCAGGGTGCCCATCAAAAATGTGTACGTTAAGACGTTTGTATACGCCCTTGTTGCTACCGTCATATTCATGTACTTCTGCATTAACTCCACCAGTTATGGCACTTCAAACTTTATCTACTTTAAATTTTAATTGATGCGGCTATTCTTGAAACGGTTATTGCTTTTGCTGGGTCTGTTCATCTTATTGATGGCAGCCATACTCTCGTTTCAATTATACTACATGAACAAACTGTGGAAAATAATACCACAGGAAGAGCCGGTACTAGCCCGCAATTTAGATACCAAGACGGCCGCAAAAAGCATTAACATCCTGGGTTGCTCCAACCTTGAATTTAATATTGATATAGAAGCGGTCAGGAGAAATTTCCCCGATGTAGCCATCAACAAATACAATTTTGCAGGGGCTTTAAATTCGGCATACATGAAGTACATGGTTGCCAATATCCGTGCTGCAAATCCCAATGCTAAATTTGTTGTGTATTTGCCTACCAACCTGTTTTTCAAAGAAAATACATTTCCGCATCACCCGCATTTTTATCAGTTCGGAATCAGCAAAAACTTCCTGAAATTCATGATCAGGGAAAACCCAATGATACTGGTTTCTGAAAACTGGCGCGATGTATACCAGAAAGCCAGCCAACACCAATTTGGAAACTATCAGTCCTTGTTTAGAGATGGTCGCGCTGATAGGGAACTGGACTCGCTGTGTCGCAGCTCAACGCCCTTTTCAAATTGCAACCTGGCATTCGATAGGAGCAAACATCACATAAAGCGCCCGGACCTTACTGAGCAGGATGCAGCCTATTTCAATAGCATTTTTGGCAAAGAAAATTACAGTATTATTAATTCGCCAATTCCCAATTTGCCCGACCATAAAAAGTACGATTATTCCATTTTTGAAAAGGTGGGTTACAACAAACCTTTAGACCGCGTTGACAGGGTGGTATACGATAGCACACTGTTCTACGACCAGTGGTATCACCTCAATAAATGCGGAAGAGATTTAGAGACCGGTAAATTTATCGGTTTGCTGAAAAAGGTGCTATAGGCGATTGAAACGCCAAGCTCACCGCCATTCGCTGAATCTATTGCCAATAAAGGGTTGTGGCGTTTTGCTCGTTTAATATTACCTGCTTGAAGGGCGTATTTATTTTTTGAACCATTTGCACTTTTCTACGCATCATTTGCAGTAAAGTGCAAATCATTTGCACTTTACTACGCGGCATTCTACGTTCATTTTATTCACACCATTCCTTAACGGAGTTTTGTGGCATGGCTACGAGTAAAAATACCACAACAGGCAGGAAGAAGGCAGCACCGCCAGCATTAAGAAAAGGTACAAGTTCGGTTGCCGATGATCCGCAGAAAATACACGCCGAAATACAATCATTTACTACGAACCTGACAGCCAAAAAAGCATCAAGGTCACGCAACGCCAAACAACTGGGCGAGTGGGAAAACTATTGCGCGAAACTTATTGCCGATAAGGATGAGCAATTGCGGCTGTTCTATGTGCAACTCGGCAACCTCAATACAGCTATCATGCAGGGCTCCGGCTTTCCAACTGATAAGGAGGCTAACATACAGAAGAAGCTGGCCGCGTCCATAGCAGAAATTGAGACCAGCACCAATGTAGCGCAGATAGTGAAAGTAGCCAAGGAATTTATACTGTGGATAAAGACCGATAATCTGGAACTGGCAAAATCCATCACACTCATTTTTGATGGCTTTATCAAGTCGAAACTCACAAATAGCTAAACTTATGGCTGAGGAAAACAAGCAAAAGAATGCGGAGTGGGAAGCTTTCCTGGAAAGGATGCTGGCTACTTTTCCGCAGGATGCGCCCGAAGAGCTGAAGGTAAAAAGAGCGCGCATAGCACAGCTGGAACAAAACCCGGAGGCATGGTTCAAATACTATTTTCCGGGTGAAGATGCGGATCCCGCTGCATTTCACATCGCCGCAACGAAACGCATTCTCGATAACCCTGAATGGTATGAAGTACGCCTCTGGAGCCGCGAGTTGGCTAAAAGTACCCGCACCATGATGGAGGTTTTATACCTTACCCTTGCTGGTGCCGGGGGTGCTGATGGCGAAACGGTAAGGCTGCTGAAGAAGTATGTACTATTGATAAGCAGCAGCCTTGATAATGCCATACGCCTGCTGATGCCCTACAGGGCGCATTTACAGCATAATCCCCGCATCAGGAACGACTATGGCTTGCAAATGCGCTACGGCAAATGGACGGAAGCTGAATTTACCACAAAGAAGGATGTAAGCTTCAGGGCGGTGGGTGCCGACCAACCGCCGCGCGGTGCAAAGAATGAAAAGAATGTTAGACCCGACGTTATTTTATTTGATGACATTGATACTGATAACGATTGCCGCAACCCTGCAATGGTAGCCAAAACGTGGCGCTGGATAGAGGAAGCTGCAATAGGCACACGTTCTATATCGAGGGCTACGACCATCATATTTTGTGGCAACCGAATTGCCGTAGACTGTTGCGTGGTCAGAGCCTGCAAATATGCCGACTATGTGGATGAAGTAAATATTGTTGATGCCGATGGCAATCCGTCGTGGCCGCAGAAGAATACCAGGGAACATATTGAGCGTGTACTGAAACAAAAAAGCTATGCAGGGGCGCAGAAAGAGTATTTCAATAACCCCATTACTGAAGGTTCAGTTTTCAGGAAGATGAATTATAAACCCATGCCGGCGCTTTCGGAATACAGCCTACTCATTTGTTATACCGATCCTTCCTTTAAAGAAGGCCCGGCAAACGATTACAAGGCAACAGTGCTGGTAGGCAAGTGGAAGGATGAATTTCATGTACTTAAGTGCTATGTGGAACAAACTTCAACCGCAGCTATGATAGGCTGGCATTACGAGATGATGGACTATACCACCGGCCGCAGTTGCTACTACTACATGGAAGAAGTGTTGTTGCAAGACCTGATATTGGGGGAGTTTTACAAAGAGGGTAAGCACCGCAACAGAACCATACCTGTAATGGGCGACAAGCGCAAGAAAGATCACAAATTTACCCGTATAGAGGCATTGCTGGAGCCATTGCACCGCAACTGCAAGCTTTACCTGAATGAGGCAGAGCGGAACAACCCGCACATGAAGCGGCTCGATGAGCAGTTCGTTGCCTTTGCGCCAGGCTCAAGGGCGCATGATGATGGCCCCGATGCGGTTGAAGGTGCAGTATGGATGATCAATAATAAAGAGACCGTTACCAAAGCTGGGTCAATTACCATTATTAAACGCAAAAATAATTCCAAACAATTTTAAGCATACTTAAAACATAAAACTATGGCAATAATTGCAACTGAAGATTTGTATACGCTGTTGTATCCCGAAGTAGTCAGCGAGATAACCCGGCAGGACAGCTCGCTGGCCCAAACCGCAATAAGTGCGGCGGTAGATGAAGTAAGCATCTACCTCTCAAAATACGACACGGTAGCCCTTTTGGGTGATACAGAAAATGAGCCCACCTTCCTATCGCCACTATTAAAAAAGTACTGTGTATCCATAGCTTGCTGGAACCTCGTCGGGCTTGCCAATCCATCCATCAATTATGAGCATATTAAGGCCAACTACGAAAAAACCATTGCGCAGCTATTAACCATCCAGAAAGGAACCGTAAACCCACCTGGTTGGCCCTACAAAGACACCACAGGGCAAACCACACCACAAGGCTCCTCAGTCTCGGGCACCTGGTTCCCCAAACGCAACAATAGCTTTTAGTAGTTGCCTATGTCCGCTCCTTTGTGCCGAAAATAAGTAAACGTGACAAAGACACAATGACCAGCTTTATTAAAAGGAATATTCCCGGCTTGTAATAACCAAAACAACAGTAACCTCTAAAACTAAATAACATGTCAGCAACACCCGATGTTACCCACGATAAACTTCCGCAGGAAACAAAGCTCGTCATCAACGATATCAGGATACAATCAGTGAACCGTTCAGGCAGAGATATTGAACAGTGGCGTAGTGCCCACATATCCGCAGAATCGGTTTACTCACCCAATCGCACCCGCCTTTACGATCTCTATGATGATATCATGCTAGACGGCCACCTCACCGGCATCATCAATAAACGTATTGATGCGGTACTCAACAAGCCACTTTATTACCATGATAAAAACGGTAAGAAGGTGGATGCTATGGATGGTTTGATCAATACTACTGCTTTCCGCAATGTGGTACGCAAAATAATGGAGACACAACTGTGGGGTATCACTGGTCTGGAATTTATACCGGGCAAAGAATTGACCTTTGTCGAAATTCCACGCAAGCACATTAAACCTAAATGGCGCATTGTGGCACTGGAACAAAACAGCAATCAGGGTATCGCTTACGATGCACACGATAATTTATGGGTATTGGGTGAAAGTGACGACCTTGGCCTGTTATTGAAGTGTGCACCCTATGCCATTTATAAGCGCAGCAACATGTCCGACTGGGCTAATTTCATTGAGATATTCGGCGTGCCGATGCGCATAATTGAATATGATGCGAATGATGAGCAAACCAAAATTGAGCTCAAACAGATTCTTGATGAAGCGGGCAGTGCATTAGCGTTGATGATACCCAAGCAGGCATCATTTAAAACCCACGATGGCAAGCAAGCCAACGGCGACGGCCAGTTACAGAGCTCATTTAAAGATGCGCTGAACGATGAAATGAGCATCATAGTACTGGGTAATACCGAAACCACAACCAATAATTCGGTAGGCAGTCTTTCAAAAAGTAAAGTGCATGCTGCACAGCAACTGGAAATATCGAAGAGTGATATTTTTTATACCGCTAACTATCTTAATGATAGCCGCTTTACTAACATTCTCAAAAGCTACGGTTACCCGGTTGCAGATGGAGGTAGCTTTGTTTTCAGTCGCGATATAGATATTGCCTACCTCTTGCAGCGGATAGAAATTGATACCCGTATGCCTGAAGACTTACCATTACCTGACGATTATTGGTACAGTACCTATGGCATTCCTAAGCCCGAAAATTATGATGCATTAAAAACGGAACTGCAAAAGAAGACAGCAGCAGCTAGCGGTCTGAAAAGTGCCCCGTCAAAATTCAGGAACCTTTACAATAGTGTTACCCATTTCCTGCAAACAATGGTTTAAACTTTAATCACTAAACAATATGAATAGCCCAATAGCCGAGCTTTTTTTACACATACAGGCGAAAATTGCTACCCTTACAACCTCCATTGATGGTGTTGACCAACCCTGCTTCAGGTATATTGACCAGGACCTTGGGCAACTGGAGGGTAGCAGCGGCCGCTATGCAGTTTCCTGGCCATGTGCGTTAATAGATATTGACGATTTTATCTACACGGCCATATCTCACAATTGCCAGCTGGCATCGGGTAAAGTAATTATCCGTATCGGTTTCCCGCCATTAAGTGGCAGCCATGGTTCTGCACCGGAAGAATATCGCGAACGCGCCATTTTCTACTACGAATTAGAGCACATCCTGCACCATACGCTACATGGCTGGAAGCCGGCAAATGAATATGCCGCCGATGCCATACCATTGCCATTGCAGGGTTTTGGGGTTCTTAACCGGATAGCCAGTAAAACTGCCAGGCGAAAAGATAATGTGCGTGTAAGGGAGGTAACCTATGCCATAGCGTTCGAAGACTATACCACGGCACCGCCGCGTTTAACAACGGCCATTCCAGCCAATATTATTATAGATACAGGCTTGCCACCAGCTACACTATTCACATTGCCGGACCCGCCACCAGCCGGCGGCAGCGGAGGCGCAGAAGGCGGCATTGGTTAATAATTACATAGCTGAAACAACTTACGGGCGGGTCTTTATTTGAAAAAAATAAAGACCAGCTATTTTTCGTTACCGGGTATTAGCAACATTGCCTACTCCTTATACATAAACCACTTAGCTATCTCTTTATAACTTGCCTTCTTGCCGTACATAAGTATACCCACTCTGTAAATGCGGCCTGCAACCCACGTAGTAAACAAAAAGCCCAATACCATAAACACCATTGATGCGGCTATTTGCAGTGGCGGCACACCAAAAGGTATACGTATCATCATGGCAATAGGTGCCGTAAAGGGTATCATGGAAAGCGTTATGGAAAGCGTGCTATCGGGGTTATTGATAATTACGGTCTGCGCTATCATGAAGGTGAATATGAGTGGCAGTGTAATAGGTATCATAAACTGCTGCGTCTCCGTTTCATTGTCAACCGCCGAACCTACCGCCGCAAACAGTGCGCTATACAGCAAGTAGCCGAACAGGAAATAGAACAGGAAACAGAGCACTATTTCCGTAACAGGCAGGCTGTTCAGCGAATCTAACAGGCTGGTAACATTATTGTTGGCGGCGGCCTTCGTTGCAGCGTCCATTTTAACACCAGTTGCTTGTGCCGTCTGCATTTGCTGCATTGCCGCCCCGCTTTTCCCTGCCATTAGCGAGCCTGCTGCTGTGGATAGTACCATGGTAAGCACTATCCATAAAATGAATTGCGTAAGCCCTACCATACCCACACCAATAATTTTACCCAGCATCAGCTGGAACGGCTTTACTGATGATATGATCACTTCAATAATGCGGCTCACTTTTTCTTCAATAACGCCGCGCATCACCTGCGCACCATATAAAAACAGCGAGAGATAGATGAGAAACGCGCACGCAAAACCAACGGCAAACGCTGCGCCGGTGTGGGCATCCTGCTCGCCCTTCTCGGTTATCTGTTTGGCATCTATACTCACTTCTTGCTGTGCACTCGCTAATATCGTAGAATCGATATGTGCATCAGCCAAACGGTGTGCCCGGGCTATTTCGGTAAGCGTAGTTTCAATGGCCGATTTATTCAGCGCACTCGGGGTCTTTTCGCCAAACATCTGTATGTTGGTTACTGAAGCAGGTATATACAGCAGGTAATCAAAATCCTGCTTAATAAAGGTTGCTTTGGCCTTGGTATAATTGTCAGTGAAAGAATATTGTACATTTTCGGTATTGAGCAACTTCCCTGCAAACCAACCACTTTCATCTACCACTTCAATTCGTTTCTTGTCTCCGAAGCCACCTTGGTTCACAGCAAGGTAGGCCACCAGACTTATCATGCCCATAAATAGCACGGGCACTAAAAAGGTAACCACCAGGAACGATTTTTTCTTTACCCTTGAAAGGTATTCGCGTTTTATAATGAGTAATATCTTGTTCATTTTGTTGGTTTTTATGGCAATGGAATGGGTTAGGAACGTATGCAGCCCTGGCGTTAATTATTTGTTTTTTTACTAACGGCTTCTATAAAAATTTCGTTCATCGTGGGTATCACTTCCTCCAGCTTTGTAATGCCAGCTCGCGGCAACATATATTGCAGCACATCGTTCACCTTGGTTTGCGGGTGCAGATGAATTTTTAGTTGCTGACCGTCTTCGGTAGCTATATGCGCATCAGTAGTAAAAGGTGCGCTGCTGTCAAGGGTTATTTTAGCCCCTTCATATTCAATTATAAAAGTACCGGTGCGGTATGCGTTGCGTATTTCCTTTACCTTGCCATCCAGTATTTTATGCGAAAGGTTGAGTAATGCAATGGAATCGCACAACTCCTCCACGCTTTCCATACGGTGTGTGGAAAAAATAATGGTTGCACCGTTGCGGTTCAGTTCCAGTATTTCGTTCTTAATAATTTCAGCATTCACGGGGTCAAAGCCGGTAAAAGGTTCGTCCAGTATTATTAGTTCCGGCTCATGTATTACCGTGGCAACAAACTGCGCCTTCTGCTGCATCCCCTTCGATAGTTCTTCTATCTTCTTATTCCACCAGCTTTCAATGCCTAACTTAACGAACCATTTTTTAGCCCGCAGTTTGGCCTCCTGTTGTGTAAGGCCCTTTAGCTGAGCGAGGTAAATGATCTGCTCGCCTATCTCCATTTTTTTATAAAGGCCGCGTTCTTCCGGCAGGTAGCCAATACGGTCAATATGTATTTGGTTTAGCTTTTGCCCGTTGAAAAGTATTTCGCCCGAATCCGGACCAGTTATCTGGTTAATAATGCGGATCAGCGACGTTTTCCCGGCACCATTGGGCCCCAGTAAACCAAATACCTTGCCACTTTCAATTTCAATACTTACATCAGATAACGCCCGGTGACTGGCGTACTGTTTCACTATGTTACGAATGCTTATCATGAACAGGCTTTATTATTAGTGTAAAATAACGCAGAAATGCTATACGGCATGTAGTAATTTTTTACATCTTCAAAAATATTTTTACATCTTCAATACCACCGTTTTCAACTAATGTTCAATTAATTGAAACAGTTTGCTTTAGTTACACAATAATCACAGCTCTGTTGTATGATCGTATATATACGTGCCACTTGTGTTCTTTCTGTAAATGCGCCGGAAGTGTTGCCGTTTCGTAGCTCCCGTAAACAAAAGGCAATATATTCCGTCACGAGTTACCCTGCCCAAAGCCCCAAAACAAAGAAAAACACTTAATATTATCATTACAAAAACCAATTTGCTCCATGGAACAAAAACCACCATTCCCACCGTTTACAAGAGAAACCGCTTTACAGAAGGTACAAATGGCCGAAAACGCTTGGAACACAAAAGACCCTGAAAAAGTGTGCATGGCCTACACAATAGACACTGAATGGCGCAGCCGGACTGAATTTATCAATGGCCGCGAAGCAGTGAAGGAATTTCTGCAACGCAAATGGCAAAAGGAACACGACTATCGCCTGAAAAAGGAGCTATGGAGTTTTACTGAAAACAAAATCGGTGTTCGGTTCGAATATGAATGGCATGATGAAAGTGGCCAATGGTACCGCAGTTACGGCAATGAAATGTGGGAATTTAATGAAAACGGCCTGATGGCCAGGCGCTACGCCAGCATTAACGATGCCCCTATTGCAGAAACAGACAGAAGGCTGCTATAGCAGTGCGCAATATTGTTGAAATGGGACGTTTCTCTTCGCTAGGTTATTAAAAAAGTTCGTTCGGATACGACGAGTATATTTACAATATGCTGCGGTAGCGTACATCAGAGCGCAGGGCTTTACTCAAAAACAGTAAAATCTGTTCTCAGAAAACCGCGATAACGGACCCACCCATTTATTAATGTTTCTTTATCTTTAAACCCACAACTGTTTTTTGCGTTATAAAACTACCCGCTTGTCACTAAAAAATGAAAGTAACCATACTCGGAAATAATTCAGCGCTTCCCGCATTTGGCAGGCATCCTACTTCGCAAGCAGTATCGGTGCATGGGCAAATATTGCTGATCGATTGCGGCGAAGCTACTCAGATTCAAATGCACCGTTACAGTATTAAATGGCGTAAACTGAATCATATTTTTATCAGTCACCTGCATGGCGATCATTACTTCGGTTTGCCGGGGCTTATCAACAGCATGAGCCTTATGGGCCGGTCAGATACTTTGCATTTATACGGCCCCAAAGAATTAATAAATATACTGGAGCAGATATTGAATGTTGCCGATACAGTGCTTTCCTATCCGCTTATTTTCCATCCGCTGCCCGATGGGGCAGAGGTTTTAGTAGATGCGCAATCGTTCAGGGTAACCTGCTTTCCTGTTATACACCGCATAAAATGCCATGGTTTCCTCATAGAATCAAAAACACGTGGCAGAAAAATTTTACCCGAGCAGTGCGCTGCCATGGCTATTCCCGTAGCATTTTACGAAAACCTGAAAATGGGAGAGGACTATATTGCGCCCGATGGAAAAATTATTTACAATGCATTGGTTACAGAAGAAGGCCCTTCGCCCCGAAAATACGCCTATTGCGCAGATACCGTTTTCACGGAAAGCTTTTTGCATATAGTTAAAGACGCTGATACTATATATCACGAAAGTACGTATCTGCATGAAGATAGTGACAAGGCTATTGCGCGTTTTCATACAACGGCCTTGCAGGCGGCGCAGTTCGCCATTATGGCTAATGCGAACCAGTTACTGCTCGGTCATTTTTCCTCAAAATACAAAGATCTGCAGCCTTTTCATGATGAAGCTGCTGCCATTTTCCCCAATGTGCACGTAACCGTTGAAGGGAATGTATATGAAATTTAGTAAGCCAGTTATTAGGGCAAATACAGCTGAATGCGGTTAATACACTGTGCAACTAACACCTGTGCATATTAAATTTCATTTGCTTGTCTGTAAAATTCTACATTTGCCCACTAGCTTTTTTTCATGAAATTCACGCTCACATTTTTATTCTCCATACTGCTTACCCCTGTTTTTGCCCAACGTGTTATTGGCTGGCTGGGCGCAGGCCCTGTTGCCAGCAAAGTGCACGGCAATCTGCACCCCCGCATCAAGCTCGATAAATATAATAACCCTATGGTAGTTTGGGGCGATGAAGCCGGCAAGGTTTGGTTTGCCAAATGGGGTGGCGAAACATTTGCACAGCCGGTTTCCCTGGGGCCATTGGCTAGCCAGGTGTTTACTTCGTCATGGGCTGGCCCCGATATTGCTGCCCAAGGCGATACCGTGTATGTGGTTTACAAAGAAATGCCTGAAGAAACAGGGCACATATACATCAGGCATTCTTACGATGGCGGACTAAATTTTTCAGCAGCTGAGGAAGTAGATAATAAAGGTGCTTATATAACCCGTTTCCCTACCGTATCAACCGATGAAACAGGCAATCCATTTGTTACCTACATGAAGTCAGAGAAAGACTACGCCAGCCAGCGCTACGTAGTCGCAAAATCAACCGACCTGGGTGAATCTTTTAAGAAAGATACCATGGGTAGCGTGCAGTCCGGCTTCAATGTTTGCGAATGCAGCCCTGCAGCCTACATTGCATCTGGCAATGCTGGTGTGTTATTATACCGCAATAACTTTGAAGGGTTGCGTAATATATGGGCAGGGGTATCTAACAATGGGGGTATTTCATTTAGCAATGGCCTGCAGATCGATTCTGCTAATTTCAAGCCCGAAACCTGCCCTGCCAGCGGGCCACACGGCGTTATTGTAGGCGATACCATGTACACTGTTTTTATGAGTGGCACCCGCGATCGCCAGTTCGTATACATGGGTAAGCTTTCGCTGTCGAAGCCATCGCTGTCGGTGGCCGCATTAACAGGCGATATAGCAAATGTTGCTACCCAGAATTTTCCCCGGATAGCTGGCATAGGTAATGCCGCCGCAGCCGTGTGGACCCAAACTTCTGGCGGCAACAATTTTGTTTGTCTTTCGTTCACCGATGCCTTGAGTGTTTTCGGCTTTCCCCAAACGTATGATACTGTTGCCGAAGGCGTTATGCTTAATGCTGATGTAGCAATTGGTGGTGGTTACATTTATGTGGTGTGGGAAGACCAGGTGACCCGATCCGTAATGTTCAGAAGGGGTGTTTATTACAAGAAGAAAATAATGGACGAAAACACTACTGTGCTCATTAACCAACCTGCTAAAGGGCAAAAATATTTCTCTGTAGTGATGCAGAATATCGTGAGCTGCGCTTTGATTGATGCTACCGGCAACCCCATAGAAATGGACATCTCCTACCCCAAAAATAAAGACGTCTGTAAAGTAAATATCGATGATATGGAACCCGGTACCTACGCAGTAAAAATAGAAGATAAAGATGGCCGCGTATACTCCGCAAAACTGGAGATATTGTAAATTATGCATTGTAATGCTCCAGAGGAGCTACCGCTTTGTAGATTTTCCGTTCTTTTGGTTGACAATGCTCCTTAGGAGCTACCCAATACAAAACAAAAAAAATTCTGTGGCTATGATACTACACCACAGAGGGCCGATATAGAAGCATACACTAAGGCGAAAATATTAATAAACTAAAACGTTGGTGGTTCAATCGATGCCTAACGCATCGTACCATTATAGAGGTCAAGTGCGTTGTGATTGAAGCTGCTACCCCGTTATATTATACGGGAAATGAATGGTAAACGTAGTTCCCACTCCTGGCTCACTGGCTACATCAATAGTGCCACCCATGGCCTCCACCTGATACTTGGTAATAAAGAGGCCAATACCCCGCGCCTCAGGATGGCTGCCGAATGTATTATACATGCCAAATAACTTGGTGCCGTTTTCCTTCAGATTAATCCCTATACCGTTGTCTGCAATATGCAACACCAGCTCATGATCGTTCTTGTCAATGGAAAGATCAATGGTTGACATTCGTTCCGGGCTGCGGTATTTTATACCATTGGTCAGGAAATTGAGCAATATGCTTTCCAGGTAAGCCGTATTGTACACAAAAGTAGTATCAGCAGATACATGATTGGTAACCACCACCCCGGCTTGCCTTATATCCATAGCAATGGTCTCCAGGCAACGTTCTATGTAAGTGCAAAGGTTTATCGTTTCCTTTTGCAGGTTCTTCTTGGTTTGTACGGCAACAATTTCATTCAGGTGGTTTACGGTATCGGTAAAGCCGGTTGATATTTGTTTCAGATAGCCCAGCATCTCTTCTTTTTCCTCCGGGGAATCCGATTCAAAAAAGAGATTAAGTACGGTTGATAAATTGCCCGAGTGCGTGCGCAGGTTATGCGATACTATGTGGGTGAAATTGATCAGGCGCTTATTCTGGTCGCTGATTACTTCTACCGATTGCAGCATCTCTTTTTCCCGCTCTACCATCAATGTAATATCGCGTACCGATACCGAAACAAAATGCCCTTCATCTGTTTCAAAGGGGCTGAGGCTCACATCCAGCGGAAACATTTCGCCCGTACTGCGCTTGCCTTCCAGCTTTAACCCTGCATTGGCTGGCTTCAGCAATTCCGATTCAGAGTAACCTTTTTGTTGCGTCGACTGAAATAATGGGCGGCACTGCGGTATCAGTAGTTCTACATGCTTACCGGTAAGGTCACTGCTGTTATACCCGAAAACATGGGTACACTGGGTATTTACAAGGTGTATGATGCCTTTTTCATCAATAATAACAAGGGCATCTGGTGAGTTCTCCAGGAATTGCCGGAAACGTTGTTCCGATTTCTTGAGGTCGCCTTCTAATTTCTTGATATTGGTAATATCGGCGCCATGTACATAAAAGCCAATAACCTTATTTGCGGTATTAAAATCGGGGTAATAGGTGGCCAGGTATATCCTTTTATCGCCATTCGGCAATGCCATTTCCCTTTCAAAAGTTGGAGTTTTGCCAGCCAGAACAGCCTTTACATGGGGTGCACTTTTTTCATATTCCACACCCAGCAATTCCTTAAGCTGTATGCCATCCATTTCCTCTCTCGACCTTCCGAACCAGTCGCCAAAGGCGTCATTCGCATAGCAACACATTTCGTTGGCATCCCAATAGGAAAGCAGAGCACTTACATTGTCTGCAACGCGCAAACCCAATTCGCTAAAATGCTCAGTTTCCGGAAGGCTGTTTTCTAAAAAGGTAGTCACAAATCTGGTTGTAGTTTTTAACTATGTCGTAAAGATAATAAAATTTTATTGCTAATGTATAACTTATATTTTTATCATGTTTTTAAGCGTAAGCCCACTACAGGGCTTTAATATATAGGACTGCGCCTGCCATTATCCCGCCCAATTCACTCATCTGATTCAAAATTTGGTACGGTGAAATTAAATGATACATCGCACGTAATAGCTGACGCTGATCATCGTATTTTTAAAATGTGCACCGTATTGCGGTTGATTTATAGCCCCATATAAACTGACAATAAAGCGCGAATTATTGATACAATTTTTTGCCCTAACTTGCACATAACATGAGTAAGGATATATTGAAGCAACCTGAGGATAGTGGCATGATTGAAGTGATGGGGGCAAGGGTACATAACTTAAAGAATATTGATGTTAGCATACCCAAAAATAAGCTGGTGGTAATAACCGGCATTAGTGGCAGTGGCAAATCATCGCTGGCTTTCGATACCATTTTTGCCGAAGGGCAGCGCAGGTATATGGAAAGCTTTGCAGCCTATGCCCGCCAGTTTATGGGCGACCTGGAACGCCCGGATGTAGATAAAATAACCGGACTTTCGCCTGTTATATCCATTGAACAGAAAACCACTAACCGTAACCCGCGCAGTACCGTGGGCACGGTTACTGAGGTATACGATTTTATGCGCTTGTTATATGCCCGCGTAGCCGATGCCTATTCTTACAATACGGGTAAGAAGATGACCAAGTTCAGCGAGGAGGAAATAATTGCACACATACAACAGCACTTTAAGGGCAAGAAAATAATGTTGCTGGCACCTGTTGTAAGGGGCAGAAAAGGCCATTACCGCGAGCTGTTTGAGCAATTGCGCAAGCAGGGCTATTTAAAGGTACGGGTAGATGGCGAGGTAATAGAACTTAAAGAGCGCATGCAGCTGGACCGCTACAAAATACATGATATTGAGCTGGTGATTGATCGCATGGCCGTTGGCAATGATGCACTTACCCGCATGAGCCAGAGCGTACAGAAAAGCCTGCAGGTGGGTAAAGACCTCATGTTTGTTGCCGATACTGAAAATGCAAGCATTGCACAATACAGCCGTTCGTTAATGTGTGCCGATACCGGTATATCGTATGAGGAACCTTCGCCCAATACCTTTTCTTTTAACTCACCTTATGGTGCCTGCCCGCGCTGTAAAGGCCTGGGCAACGTATATCAGGTGAATATGGATGAAGTATTACCCGACAAGAACAAAAGCATTAATGACGGAGCCATCGCGCCACTGGGCGAAGAGCGCGATTCATGGTCGTACAAGATGGTAGCCATTCTTGCCCGTAAAAATAAAATATCGCTTGCCGAACCTATAAAGAACCTGAGCCAGAAGCACATGAACATACTGCTGTATGGCAATGAAGAAGGTTTGGTAACCTATGCTATGGAAGGCGGCGAAACCCCAACAGCAAAGGAAGAAGTAACAGAACATAATTATGAGGGTATTGTAAACATGGTATTGCGCTGGTTCAGCGAAACCAGTTCAGAACACGTTCGCGGTTGGGCAGAAAGTTTTATGCAACTGAATACATGCCCGGAATGCAATGGCGCAAGACTTAAAAAAGAGAGCCTTTATTTTAAACTGGATAATGAAAATATTGCAGAGCTAACTACCCGGTCATTAAAAGAATTAATGGATTGGTTCGATGGGCTGGAAGACAGGCTTACCAGAAAACAAAACACTATTGCCAAAGACATTATAAAGGAAATTCGCGACAGGCTGGATTTCTTGCTCGATGTGGGCTTGCATTACCTTACACTTGACCGTTCTACACGCACCTTAAGCGGCGGCGAAAGCCAGCGCATAAGGCTTGCTACACAAATTGGCTCGCAGCTAACCGGTATTACTTATATATTAGATGAGCCCAGCATAGGCTTGCACCAGCGCGATAACCAGCGCCTGATAAAGGCACTGCAAAACCTGCGCGATACAGGTAACTCCGTATTGGTAGTGGAGCACGATAAAGACATTATGCTGGCAGCCGATCATCTAATTGATATTGGCCCCGCTGCCGGCTTCCATGGTGGCCGTATAGTTAGTGCAGGCACACCAGCCGAAACATTGAAGCAAAACACCATTACCTCGGGCTACCTGAACCATACGCTGAATATAGAAGTGCCCGCCGAACGCAGAAAAGGCAATGGCAAAGAATTAACACTGGAAGGCGTTAATGGCAATAACCTGAAAGATGTTTCTATAAAATTGCCACTGGGTACTTTTATTTGTATAAGCGGCGTATCGGGTAGTGGTAAGAGCACACTCATTAATGAAACGCTGTACCCTATACTTGCCAAGCATTGCTACCCAACATTTAAGCAAGTGCCAATGCCGCACAAAAAAGTTACCGGTCTGGAGCATATTGATAAGGTTATAGAAATAGACCAAAGCCCTATTGGCCGCACGCCGCGCAGCAACCCTGCAACCTACTGTGGCTTCTTCAATGATGTGCGTCAGCTATTCGCAATGGTACCCGAAGCCAAAATACGGGGCTATAATGCAGGCCGTTTCTCCTTTAACGTAAAAAGCGGCCGCTGTGAAGAATGCCAGGGTGGTGGCATGCGTGTAATTGAAATGAACTTCCTGCCCGATGTATATGTGCCGTGCGACAAATGCAACGGCAAGCGCTACAACCGCGAAACGCTAGAGATACGGTACAAAGGCAAATCAATAGCCGATGTACTGAACATGACGGTTGACGATGCAGTGGAGTTTTTCGTAAACGTTCCTTTCCTATACCGCAGGGTAAAAACCTTGCAGGATGTAGGCCTGGGTTATGTAACCATAGGGCAGAGTGCAGTAACCCTGAGCGGCGGTGAAGCCCAGCGTGTAAAACTGGCAACAGAACTATCAAAACGCGATACTGGTCAAACCATATATATACTGGATGAACCAACAACAGGCCTGCACTTCGAAGACATTAAGCACTTGCTGAGTGTACTGAACCGCCTTGTAGAGCGCGGCAACACAGTATTGGTAATAGAACACAATATGGATGTAATTAAAGTAGCTGACTACATTATAGACATGGGCCCCGAAGGCGGCAATGGTGGCGGCAAAGTAGTAGGCACCGGCACCCCCGAAGCCATAGCCAAAATAAAAGCCAGCTTTACCGGCCAGTTCCTAAAAGACGAATTGGTGTGGGGGAAGAATTAAGCCGTATAGAACTGTATTCGTATCGTAATATGCCCAATTTCAAGGTCATGCCCTGAAAGGGCAATTTTAGTAAGTTAGGGGGAGGAATCCAGAGGGGATGATATTGTTATAGAAAATTAAAGTGTAGAATATAGTTGAACTCTGAAGGAGTGACATAATACAAAACACCATTCCAATGCCCAAATTCTTAACTTAAAGTCATGCCCTGAAAGGGCTATTTCAGTAAGTTAGGGGAGGAATCCAGAGGGGATGATATTGTAATAGAAAATTAAAGTGTAGAATATAGTTGAACTCCGAAGGAGTGACATAATACAAAACACCAATCCAGTGCCCAAATCATTAACTCAACGAGATGCCCTGAAAGGGCAATTTCAGTAAGTTTGGGGAGGAATCCAGAGGGGATGATATTGTTATAGAAAATTTAAGTGTAGAATATAGTTGAACTCCGAAGGAGTGACATAATACAAAACACCAATCCAGTGCCAAATCATTAATTCATGGTCATGCCCTGAAAGGGCTAAACAATAATAGCGGCGGGTGTAAACCCGCCGCATAAAGCAAAATTTCCCGAACGCCGAAGGTGTTCAACTACAACCACCCAATAGATAACAAAAGACACATTATTTGTTGCGTTAGCTGACGGCCGAGATACACAGCCAGTCAGCAATACAGTGAATAATAGCAGGTATAAAGAGCGCATGTTGCAGACATGAAAGTACCTATTTTTCTTATAAGGCACTGCCGTAAAAATTTATTTTCACCGTAATGGTGTTTTTTATCCCATCTTCGGTATTAAGCTGGCAAATACCACAAGATGAGTGTAATGAGACTATCAGATAAAGAAACGTTTAGCAGCTTAAAAGCCCGCTTTACCGGCCAGTTCCTAAGGGACGAATTGGTGTGGGGAAAGAATTGATTTTTAATCATTCCCAATGAGCACGAAAACGTTGCCTTTTTTTAGCGTCCGGTAGTACTATGAATTCTCGCACGGTACCATTGCTGTAGTATCCGGGGTCTAGTGTGTTTGTAAAGTCGGAGTAGATGTCATCGAGAGCAAGCAATTTGTATACCTCATTGGCAAACTGGTCTATTTGTTGTGCTTCGGGAATCTTTTTGCTTTGTGAGCCGGGGTTGTTATAGATTTTAACCGAATAGCTGTTCCGCGCGGAAAGTTCCAACGTATAGCCATAGCCATGTACAGTTTCAAATGCTACACCATTACTATCCTTGCCCCACCCGCTGATCATTGTACCAGAAGAGATAGAGGCGATCGTTTTAGTAAGTTGAAATAATTGTTTCGCAACAGCTGTATCCAACTGCATTTTTGCTGATATAGTGCGTGTTTTTGTTACTTTTCTTTTTGTAATTTGCCTATACGCAAAGCTGGTTACGGTACAATTAAATGTCACAGAATCTTCTGTTTCAAGGTCAATTATTTGGCCAACAGTGTACAAGCGGAAGTGAAAGGCATCAGGAGAATAAACGAGGTTTTCCAGTTTTAGATCAGACTCCATAACGGGTTTCCATGTGTTGTATAACACGGTATCTTGGCCCGGAGACAAATAAATTTGTTTGACTGCCTGCCCGTAAGAAAAAAATGGTATTATAAATAACGATATCAATAAAGTGATAATCTTCATGCCGAAGTCTCTGAAATCAGTATTTTACTGGAGGTTTGAATTAACTTCTGGGATATTTCAAGTACTCTACTTCCCATACCTGCATAATTCGTTACCCAAATTTACCCATTTACTTATGCAATACAAAATATTATTAATTTGCTAAACCCTATATCGAAAGATGAGCAAGCTGGGTCTGCATTGTTTAGAAATATTTTCCCCGTAAGGGTGATTTTTATCCCATCTTTGGTATTAAGCTGGCAAATGCCACAAGATGAGTGTAATGAGATTGTCAGATAAAGAGACGTTTAGCAGCCTAAAAGCAACGTGTAACCTGCAATGTCATTAACTTAATGGATTTTGCGTCATCCCTGCGGCACGCCGTAGACATTAATCTCCCCTCTACCATTTATGGAGAGGGGCCGGGGGTGAGGATATTTGCGCTAAGTTAATGACATTGGGATAACCTGCTAATTCCTAAAAGACGAATTGGTTTGGGGGAAGAATTAAGCTGTATAGAACTGTATTCGTATCGTAATATGCCCAATTTCATGGTCATGCCCTGAAAGGGCTAAACAATAATAGCGGCGGGTGTAAACCCGCCGTATAAAACAAAATTTCCCGAACGCCGAAGGTGTTCAACTACAACCACCCAATAGATAACAAAAGACACATTATTGGTTGCGTTAGCTGACGGCTGAGATACACAGCCAGTCAGCAATACAGTGAATAATATCAGGTATAAAGAGCGCATGTTGCAGACATGAAAGTACCTATTTTTCTTATAAGGCACTGCCGTAAAAATTTATTTTCCCCGCCAGGGTGATTTTTATCCCATCTTTGGTATTAAGCTGGCAAATGCCACAAGATGAGTGTAATGAGACTATCAGATAAAGAAACGTTTAGCAGCCTAAAAGCAAGGGATAGCCAGGCTTATCACATCCTGTATAAATTCTACTTCCCTTCTGTACAAAACTTCATTGTTAAAAACAGTGGAACAACCGATGATGCCAAAGACATCTTTCAGGAAACCATCATTGTTTTGCTGGAAAAAGTATCCCATGAAAGCTTCAATCTCACTTCATCTCTAAAGACCTACATCTTCGCTATTAGCAGCAACCTATGGCTAAAGTACCTGCGGGAAGTGAAACGTGCATCCATAACCAACCTTGATATCTACGAGCAGTTTCTCATTGACTATGATGAAGTAGAGAATGAGGTGCAAAAGGAAAACCACAGAAAAGCCACTAATATCTTTACGAGATTGACTTATAAATGCAAACTACTTTTGCATGCCATTTTCTACGACGATAAAAGTATAACACAGGTTACGGAGGAGTTCGGCTACACGACCAAACACAATGCCCAAAACCAGAAATATAAATGCCTGGAACAGGCACGCAAGGGGATGGAAAACCTGAATTAAGCTAAAATATTTCTTCCGTGAAAGGTGATTATTTGCCCTTGTTGGGTATCAATGTTTGTAACAAAACATACCAACAACATGATACAGATTATCACAAAAAGCCAAGTTATTACCGCATTAGCAGTGCTGCTGTTTTCCCTTCCCGTAAACGCAGTTACAAAGGAGCAACAAAAAGTGGAACCTCCAAAAGCCGCACCCACATTCACGATTAAAGACGTTGCGGGTAGTACTATCAACTTGGCCGATTATAAGGGCAAGAAAGTATTGCTTTGCTTCTACAGGAATGTAGGCTGCCCGGTTTGCAACCTCCGTTTTCATGAGCTGGAAGGGCAGGCTGCTTATTTTAAATCAAAGGACTTGATAGTGCTGTCGGTTTATGAAAGCAGTGCCGTAAACATGAAGCATTACGTAGGCAATGAATATTATTACTCCGTCATGCTCCCAAACCCTGATCAAAGCTTGTACCAACTATACGATATTGACCGCAGTATGGGTAAAGTAATGAAGGGTATGTTTCATGGTGCTATGGGCAAAATGAAAGCAGGCAAAAAGCTATTCAAAAAGAAGATGAAACAGGACGGCAACAAAGACCGCATTGGTGCCGATTTTCTTATTGATGAAAACGGCAATGTACTCATTGCACATTACGGCAAATACATTGGCGATAACTTACCTGTTTCCGAAATAAAGAAATTCCTTCACTAAACACTAAAACCAACCACATGTCAAAAAGAACAAAAATTATCCTCTGCATTATTGCTGTGGGTCTGTTATCTATGTGTATTTATCACTTCTTCGGCTAACACAAGTACAATGAAAGAGTCAGTTAATGTATGGGGCATTAAAGAGTTTGAAGGTGATGGGCTGAGTTGCCCCATCACCCCTGCCAACTTGCCTTTCCACAAAAAGGTGGTCTTATTTTTCTTCCGCTTCGGGATATGCCCGGCATGTGTAACCATGAGCCTGGGTTACAACCTTATGAAATTAGTAAAGCGGGTATTCCGGGTAACACGCTAAAACATTCCTGGTATTAAACCTACAATCCCCTCCTGATTTACATCGAGAGGGGATTGTATTTATAATAGGATACGGGGAAACCTACATCGGCTTACGTGCATTGTTATTATTGTTACTGAAACGCCTTTTCGGGTTTTGTTTAATGGCGTTCGGGCGCTGCACTACATCTTTGCCTTTTGGCAAATTAATGTGCACCATACCCTCTGCTGCCATTGGGTAAGGATGGCCTTCTTCTACTGGTATTTTCATAGCGATAAGCTTTTCGATATTGCGCCAATCAGCTTTTTCCTCAGCGTCGCAGAACGACATAGCAATACCGCTTGCACCAGCACGGCCCGTACGGCCTATACGATGCACATAGGTTTCAGGCACTTCCGGAATTTCGTAATTGATTACGTGCGTAAGCAGATCTACATCAATACCGCGTGCTGCGATATCGGTAGCTACCAGTACGCGGATGCGGCTATCTTTAAAATCGTTCAGGGCACGCTGGCGTGCATTCTGCGACTTGTTACCGTGTATTGCAGCAGCCTTAATATCCACCTTTTCAAGGTCTTTAACCACCTTGTCAGCACCGTGCTTAGTGCGGGTAAATACCAGTATGCGCTTAATAGCAGGGTCTTTCAAAACAAAAGTCAGTAACTGCCTTTTATCTTTCTTATCAACGAAATAAACCGATTGGCCAACAGTTTCGGCAGTGGTTGATGCAGGTGTAACTTCTACTTTTTCCGGATTTACCAGAATGGTATTAGCCAACTTCTGAATTTCAGGTGGCATGGTAGCCGAGAAGAATAGCGTTTGCCTTTTCGCAGGCAATTTCGCAACTACCTTCTTAACGTCATGAATGAAACCCATATCCAGCATACGGTCAGCCTCATCTAAAACAAAAATGCTGATGTCTTTAAAGCTGATGTAACCCTGGCTCATAAGGTCCAATAAACGGCCCGGGGTAGCTATGAGTATATCAATACCATGCCTCAGGGCCGTTACCTGCGCCCCTTGCGGAACACCACCGAAAATAACGGTATGCCTCAGGTGCAGGTGTTTGCCGTACGATGCAAAGCTCTCGCCTATCTGAATAGCTAATTCGCGGGTTGGTGTAAGAATAAGTGTCTTTATCACCTTCGGTGCACGTTCAGCATGTTGCTGGTGCAGGGTTTGCAGTATCGGTATTGCGAAAGCCGCTGTTTTACCGGTACCGGTTTGGGCACAACCTAAAAGGTCTTTGCCTTGTAATAAAATCGGGATGGCCTGCTCTTGTATGGGCGTAGGCTGCGTGTATCCCTCAGTCTCAAGTGCCTTTAAAATGGGCTCAATGAGGTTAAGTTCATTAAATGTCATAAATAAATTAAAATGCGCTGGGTAACAATACCAGATTTAAAATTCCCCAGTAAAAAGGGAAGTGTCAGCGAGCAAAATGAATGTAACGCAAGCCGAAAATTGTACCGGTATTGTATGCGTAGAAACTGTTTGAACTGACTCCAGGAAGGAACACAGCAATAAATAATGGTGCGAAGATACATTAAATATCCGGTTTATGGTTATCTGTAATGTTAAAGCGATTGAGAAAAGGTCGTTATAAATTGAGTATGGCCGCCAGAATTGTCTAAAGATTTATTATCTATTCAATTTTATAACTAAATTTATTTTATTTTTGTACTAAAGAAAATATGCCTCCAGCAGTATTAAAGATAAAAACCCTAGAAGAAATTGTATTAGGAAAGTGTAAGTCTTTCGTAACAATGGGCGTCTGGCCGGCTGGTGAGAAATTAAAGCCGCACAAATGGCTTGATAACTTCTTAGATTCTGAGCGAGAGCATGCTCTTTATCTACTAAATTCTTTTACGTATTACAATATGGAAATGTCTATGGCCCTTTTAAAAGGGTCATTTCTTAGCTTATCAAAATATATACAGACTGGTGATATGCAAAGAACAGACAATTTAAAGTGGGCGGAAATAGTAAATGAGTCTGTATTTGTTCCCGTAGTAGGAGAAAGTCCAAGCATAACTGACAGTGGTGTGATATTAGCTGGTAATTTGAGAAGAGATTTATTAATACCTGAAGAGAAAATACTTACTGTAGAAAAGCTTTATGAAAAAGCGTACAAAAATACTCTAACAAATACCAAACGGGTGATTTTTTTTGATGATTTTGTCGGCTCTGGACAACAATTCAAAAAAATGTGGAATGATGATTTTGAGAAGGATACTGAATTACTCCCTTGTGTCCGAGAACAATGTTCCAAGTTAAATTTAGTAGCGCATTATTGTGGGATGATTGGAACAAGTTATGGAATGGATAACATAAGAAATTCATCACCTGACGTACATTTGAGTTTTGCGCACACATTAGAGCCGAACGCTAGCCCATTACATAGCAACTCAATGACATGGCCTGAGCATTTAAGGGCTTCAGGACCGGAATTTATCTTAATGGCATCGCGTCGTGCAGGCGTTCCTGAAAAAGAATTAAAAGGTTTTTATAACTTAGGGCTCGCGCTTGCTTTTAGTTTCACCATACCAGATGCTACTCTTCCTATTTTCCGATGGGATAATGGTAATTGGTCACCCTTAATGAAAAAAAGCTAATGGATATTGATATTGTGGCCGAATTAGCCAAAACTTTAGGATCATACAGGGCTGAAAATTTAGGGGATCACATGTTTTCTCTATATACTAAACCAGCCTATTTTCCGGAATTGTTGACTCCAATTCCCTGTATGATCCAAGGTGGGCGTGGTACAGGGAAAACTACGGTGTTGAAATGCCTCTCTTTCGAAGGGCAATATAGATTGACAAGAAATAATTTTGAAGCGTTTAATAATCAAAATTATATCGGACTGTACTACAAATTAGAAACTGGGTTAGTGAGTGCTTTTTCTGGGGCAGATAAAGACAGTGAATTTTGGCAGAAAATTTTTGCCTATTTTATAAATCTCCAACTTTGCAAACAATTGTGCGATTTTGCACTTTGGTACGAAGATAAACTTGGCAGGAAATTAAGTATTAGTCAACATCAATATAAAATATTTTGCAGGTCGATTTCATTGGAGGAACAAGATGACTTAAAATCAATTACTGAAAACTTAGATTTAGCAATTGCAGGTCTCGAAGCTGATGTAAATTATGCATCGGATTCAAAGAATACACGACATTCACCTATAGGCGCTCCAATTAGAAGATTAGTAAAATTATTAAGAAGCACTCCAGAACTAAATTCTAAAACATTTTATTTTCTTTTTGATGAATATGAAAACCTTCGAGACTATCAACAAGAGATACTAAATACTTTCGTTAAACAAGCGGATTCTGAGTTAACTTTTAAAATTGGCATACGAGAGCTTGGCTTAAAGACAAAGCATACATTAAATGAAAATGAACAGCTTGTTGATCCTGCTGACTATGTACTAATTGATGTAACTGGCAGACTTAGGGACCGAGAATTCGAAGAATTTTCGAGTAATGTTCTTGACCAAAGGCTAGATGAATTGCGTGCTAAAGGAATAGAAATCCCATCTAAAATAGCTGACATATTTGAAGATTTGTCGGAAGAGGAAGAAGCAATTAAACTTGGAGGAGAAAAAGTTGCTGAAGAAGTTAGAAACATTATTAAACAAAAGGGAAGTGAACAGGAAATTCTGGAATTGACATCTTTTTCAGTTTTGGAATTGTCCTTAATGCAATTTCTTTCTGGTGGTCAGAGTGTTAATGAAGTGTATATGACATATCAGGATGCTATAAAGGATAAATCCGGCTGGCACAACCGCCTAAATAATTATGGATATGCCTCACTCTTTGCGTTAAGAAAGAAAAAAGTTGGCATTTCAAAGTACTATTGCGGGTGGAAAACATTACTTTCTCTCTCAGCTGGAAATATTCGGTATCTTCTTCAATTGGTAACAAATAGTTTGATTGCTCATGTTAAGGAGAATGAAAATTTTAAAAATAAAATCTCCTCAAAATGCCAGACAGAGGTGGCTGCAGAAGTCGGGAAAAAGAATTTGCTAGAACTTGAAGGCTTATCCACTAGGGGAGCGCAGCTTATGAAGCTTGTGTTAGGTCTTGGTAAAGTTCTACACGAAATGGCTGTGCAATCCGAGGGGCATGCGCCAGAAATGACTCAGTTTGAAATTTTTGCCAAACAAGTTCCAGATGATGGACCGGATGACAATATTAACCAAGTCGTTGAATTATTAACTGCATCAGTAATGCATATTGCGTTTATTCGAACTTCTGGTACCAAATTAAGTGGTCAGGGAGATACTCGAGATTTTGATTACATGCTTCATCCAATCTTTTCCGCTTTTTTTGTTTATAGCCATAGGAAAAAGAGGAAATTTTCACTCACACCTGAAGAATTTTTAGGGATAATTTCAGCACCTTCAATTACAATTAATAAGTTATTGAAAAAGCACAATCGAGTTGTGGGAACTGACATACCTGAACAACTTCGTTTATTTGGAGGATATTATGAGGGCAATAGCTGAGTATTTTTCTGTTTCATCGGAGCACACTGATATTAGTTCAGTACCATTTACGGATGGAGCTATTCTTTTGCATGGTGCCAACCATGAAGAGCGAAGTTTATTATCGAAAGATTTTGAAATAAAAAACCCGTCTGTTAATATTGTTTATGTTGATGAACTTGATGGTGAGAAGGTCAAATTTTCATTTGATGTAAGCAACAATACAATTAATCTTAGAAGCAAGGTAGACTCTGATAATTTCACTGAATTTCTCAATGGGCGTGCCGTTTATATTGATATAACGGGATTAACGCATAGTGTGTGGGCTTGGGTCGTAAGAGCAATGTTATTGCGAGATTCGGGTGATTTTTGGGTGATTTATTCGGAACCTGGTGAATACAGGTTACATGATTCTCCTTTAGATGGTCAAATATTTGATTTAAGTGAAAAAATTAGTGGTATCTCACCTCTTCCTGGACTAGCTTTATTGACTCAATTCACTAGCGATAACTTTTTATTTATGCCATTACTGGGATTTGAAGGAGCAAGATTATCTCATATTATGGAAGATGTCCAACCTAAACGAGAGCTAACATTTCCTGTAATTGGGGTTCCGGGTTTTCAGCATGAGTACCCTTTCTACACCTATCAGGGGAATAGATTAGCATTAGAAAGAGACGAAATATGGATGAATTGGAGATACGAAAAAGCAAATTGTCCTGCCTCAATTTATGTCTTGGGGGAGGGTCTATTAAATGAGTATGGGGGAAAAAAATTGCGAATAGCACCCATTGGAACAAAGCCCCATGCTCTAGGAGCAGTTCTTTTGAAACTGGCTTATCCGTCTAAAGTAGACATCGTTTATGATCATCCAATTCGGAAAAAGGGGAGGACAAAAGGCACCTCAAAAACTATTTGTTATTGTTTACAACCATTTAAAGAAGTAATAAAAAAGTAGTGATAGATCAGATTTTTACACCTCTAGATGTTGCGTCAAATATTTTTTTAAACCTGCCCAAAAAGGAGGTTAAAATTGTTGCTGACTTTGCTATAGGTAATGGTTCTTTATTGAAGGCATTGCCCTTCCAACCCAAGACAGTTGTAGGGTTGGATTTGGATAGAAAAGTGATTGGTAAACTGCGCAAGGAGTATCCAATGTGGAAGATGCACAGTGGAGATTTCATAGAATCTAACTCAAGCACAAAAAAATGGCTGTGTCAATGGGAAAATATGATTGATTTAATTGTCCTTAATCCACCATTTTCATGTAAAGGAGGCACGAGATTAGAAGTTAAAGTTGGAGATAAATATATGAGGTGCAGAACTGCTCTTGCTTTTGTTCTAACTTCACTGAAATATTTGAAATCTAATGGAACCCTTATAGCTATACTACCACTTTCAAGTTTTAAAAGTGAGGCCGATAAAGTTGTATTGAGTCATTTGCAAAAAGAGTGGGATGTTGAGTTTGGAACAAAATTTGGTCATAAATCTTTTATTGGTTGTTTTCCTAAATCAATCGTATTAACACTTAATAGCAAGAAACAAAATAAGATCCAAGATGATTTTCAAAATTTAGAACAAAATTTCAGGTTTCAAGTTGAGATTATACGCGGTTCTACGCAAATGCACAAAACAATTCAAAAAGGAAAATACAGCGTCATCCACTCAACAAACCTCAAGGATAATTGTTTTAATAGAAAAGCGATGAGGTTTGTTGATTTTAAGACAAAATATGTGCAGGGTATATTCTTATGCATTCCCAGAGTAGGTGCGCCTAGTATCTCTAAATTGGTTATTGTTAATGAAAAGAAGCTTCACATTCTAAGTGATTGTGTTATCGGCATACGAGGTATTAATTTCGAGCAAACTAAACTTCTGAAAACAATAATAATTGACAAGTGGGATGAGTTTAAGATTTTGTATGAAAGCACTTGTGCACCTTATATAACGCTACGTCAAATTTGCGACTTCCTGAAGATGCAGAATATCGATTCAAAAATTGTGTCGATATTTTCTGTTGAGAGTATTCCGATAGAAAAAGAGTATACACCTCACATTAATTTTAAGATTGGTGTGTAAAAAGCAAAAAATATTGATAGAATATAGCGCGTATTACAAGTGTTTTCCCTTGTTAAGTTCTTACTCACATAGTGGTATGGCCTATGGGGTGCGTATGGTGATGGATTTTTTTTCTACGAACATGGTACTACCTAGCGGGGTGCTTATAGGGTTTGCATTATTTTCACCTATCTACTCCCCTCATACTTCCTCGCGCTATCCCCTTGGTTCAACAACCCAAACACTTGTGCCATGCTTTTGAGCGACTCTTTGTGGTGTGGATCTATGGCTAATACCTGGCGGTAAATAACAATGGCAGAATCGAACTGGCGCATATTCAGGTAGCAAAGCCCCAGGTTGTAAACGATGCTGGTATTGCGGGGGTTAATGGCTACATCGCGTATCAGTATGTCGCGTGCTGCGGCAAAATTCTGCTTCATAAAATAGATGCCTGCCAGGCCGTTGAGCGCCAATACATTTTTGGGTTCTTCAGCAAGTGCCGCCTTGTGGTGCACCTCGGCAGAATCATAATTCGCCAAATTAAAGAATGCCGTTCCCAAAGAAGTGTGCGCATCGGTATAATGCGGGTACACCTCCACAGCCTTTTGCAGGTAGGGTATGCTTTCAGCAATAATCTGCTTTTTCATATTCGCATCCTGTGCTGAATTGGCATAGTTGGTGCTCATTTCATTGCCCACATAGTAGTTAAGGCGGGCGTTGTTGGGTGTCTTCTGTATATCTGCCAGGAACAGGGTCATGTTATCTTTCCAGTCGCCATTTCTGTTTACCGATAGCACCGCCAATACCAATGCCACCGGGGCTAATACCACCCACAGTTTGCCGGTGGTAAATATCTCTTGTTCTTTAGCCCTGTTTATCCAAAACTCCAGCAACAAGGCTATAACGAGGCAAAAACCCACCGAGGCAAAGAACACAAAACGCTCTGCCATCAGCGCACCAATCAGTATAAAAATATTCGATACAATACCCAATGTCACAATCCAGAAGAGGATACCAAAGGCAAACGGGTCTTTACTGTTTTTAGTAAGCCTGTAAATGGCAAAGCCAAACAAACCCAGATAGGTTGCCAGCGAAAGCACTGCCCATACATTGCCGAATGTTACTACCGGTACGCTGTTAAAGGCATAGCTGCAAATTAATGGTGCCGGAACGATCATGAGCTTAATGTAGTTGCCCAACACCAGCATAGCAGTAGCCAGGCGCGAAGCAAAAGGAGCGGTGAGCAACTGGTTATCAATAAAATGCATGAAGCTGTTATCGTCAGCATGATTGGCTTTTAATACCGAATACCTGATGGCTAAAAAGGCAAATGCCACTACTGTTGCAGCCCCTGTAATTACCCAGCTCCGCTTGCGGTTGGCATTGTGGTACAGCAAAAATATAAGCGGTACCACCACCAAAAAAGCAATAGATGATTCTTTGGATAGCAGCGAGAGAAAATAGCAGGCAGCACCCGCCACCAATTGCCACAAAACCCCTGACCGAGCATGTTTCACCAAAAAATACAACGATAAAAAGCCAAACAGAAAACACAACAGTTCATCGCGGCTTTTTACATTGGCCACCACTTCGGTATGTATGGGGTGCACTGCGAACAGCAGCGCGGTGGCAAAAGCTACACCCACTTTTTTCTTGTCGAAAAAATGGTAAAGGAACATAAACAAAGCCACTACACAACAGGCAAACAGCAGCACATTCACCACATGGTTATTGTGCGGGTTCACATCAAATATCTGGGTCTCAATGGCGAGTGTAATTAACGATAGCGGACGGTAGTTATCGTTCGGCATATTGCTATAGCCCTTCATGTAAGGGGTGGTTAGCAAAGTAGGTATCCCGCTGAAACCCTTCTGCACAATACCGTTTTCCGGCACCACCATAAGGTCATCGAGCACATAACTGTTATTAAAGGTATTGGCATAGGTGCAGAAGGCTACAATAGCCAGTATCAGGCATAATATTTTTATACCGGGCATTGTAAAGCCACCGGCACTTTTTTCTTTCGGTAAGGGTTCGGCAACTGGTTTTTGTGGTACAGCGGTACTTTTGGCCATTCCTGTTATGTTTTTTGTCTATTAGTTTAGATTACTGACAAATATAAGCGGTTTTACAGATTAGTGCGGTACTATGCGCATTGGGGTTGGGTGCTATAACACCTACTGTTTGCTTTGTTGCATCTCCTACACCAATTGGTGCATGCATCCTCTAGGCTTCAATAACCACATCTCCACCCACGGGGTATCCTGTGCAGGTAAGTATACTGCCGTGCCGCAGGTCAAGGTCGGGTAAAACCTCGTTATAAGCCAGCCATACCTTGCCACTAATGCACCTTGCAGCACAGCTACCACAGCGGCCCGTTTCGCAACTGTAGGGTAGGTTCAGTCCCGCTTTTTTGGCGGCCTTCAGTATGGTATCAGGATATTGGCATAACAACTCATGCCGCTCCCCGTTATGCAACACCGTTACTTTATGAGCGTCCTTGTCGGGTGGCTGTGCAACAATGTTGGGCTTTATCTCCGTATTAAAATTCTCTTTCCTTATTTGCTCCGGCGCAGCACCCATTTCTTCCAGCCCGTAGGTTACCATGCGCATATAGGCATACGGGCCACAGGTGTAGAACAATAATTCCGGTAGCGGAGCAATCGCATACTCTTGCACCAGCAATGGCAATAGCTGTTTATTCAGCCTGGCTCGCGAAAGATCGAACGAGGAACTGTAAAGGTATTCCACCTTAAATCGGTCGGGATGCTGATGTTGCAGGCTATCCAGCGCTTCTTTATACACTACCGCCGCAGCATGGGGATTGCTGTATATCAGCGTGGCAGCAGCGCTGTTTTCGGTTGCCAGTAAATGCCTGATCAATGCTAGTATGGGCGTTATGCCAATACCCGCCGCAAAGAAGAAAACCTGCCTGTAAGGTGCCAGTTGTTGAGGAAATGTAAATAACCCTGCCGCACCGGTAGTTTGCAATACATCTCCCACATTCGCTTTATCGTGCAGGAAGCGCGAATATACACCATTGTCTACCCGCTTTACGGTAATGGCCAAAGGCGCACCAGTATCGCCGCCCGACGCTATGGAAAACGACCGCCGTTCTTCTTTACCATGATGGCTGAAAACGAAGGTGATGAACTGCCCAGCGGTATAGGCAATCGGCTCACCATCAGTTGCAGCAAGGTAAAAGGTTTTAACGCCGTTGGCCTCGTGCCTGATGCCCTCAATTATAACAGATCGGTACTTGGCGGTAGCTGATGTCATAGTTTTATTGACGATAAAAATACTGAATTGAAAACACATAACTACATTTGCATGGTGAAAGATCTATCAGCAGAACTATTTTATAAAACGGCACGGAGTGGTGGCAAGGGCGGCCAGAACGTGAACAAGGTGGAAACCATGGTGGAAGCCCTTTGGCCGGTTAGCACATCAATGTTGTATACCGATGAAGAAAAAGAACTCATTACCACCAAACTGGCACGCCGCATTAATAAAGACGGTTACCTGCATGTAAAAAGCAGTGAAACCCGTTCGCAACTGGAAAACAAACAGATAGCCAAAACCAAGCTTGAAGAACTGGTAGCGAAAAGTATTATAGTGCCAGTGAAACGTAAACCTTCAAGAATTTCAAAAGCCACCAAAGAACGCCGCCTGGACAGCAAAAAAAAGGAGTCAGAAAAAAAGGCAATGCGGAAGAAAGACTGGGAGTGATGCAGATTGTATGAGTTGTTAGCAGTGATTGTTTGGCCTTACCCTTCTAATTTTCATGAAAATTTCGGTAGTAAATTAGCCTGAAGGGCTTAAATATAAACAGCCGCGGGTGCAGCCTGCGGTAAACAAACAAAATGCACCAGTCCTGAAAGGGCAATGTAATTGATTAAGGAAGTTGAAATTCCCCCAGCGGCACGCCGCGGACATCAATCTCCCCTCTACCATTTATGGAGAGGGGGCGGGGGTGAGGATTTTTTTGTTGAGTTAATGACATTGCCCAGAAAGGGTTGAAATACACAATCGGGCCTTATTTTAACACTTTTTCATCGCCCCCTTACATTTTAAGATTTCTTAAGCAAACTAATAGTTAACTTTAAGATAATTAGAAAACGCTGTGTGCTACTGTGTATGCAGTTAAACTTGTATTGCCTATCCACCTGAAATACTACATATCAACCCTTTTACTGCTGTGCTGTTTTGTTTGCGGACAAGCAAGCGCACAAATATTGTCGCGGCTGGATAGTATTAAGCTGGAAGAAATGCACATTACCCGCAGTAAGTTCATCAACAACTTATTTCATCAGGCAGTCGGTTCTGTAAGGCGCAGTAATGAGTTAACACCGGCGCAAGCGAACGGCAAGAGTGAAGATATATTTATGCCTTACCAAGATAAGATAATCAGGCACATATACATCAATGTATTCAATTTCGATAGGTCGTTCAATGATACGGGTGAACCTGCAAATAACCTGGCTACGCGCGTTGGCAGAAGAATGCATATTACCACCCGTGAATTTGTTATCAGGGATAACCTTTTCTTTAAAGAAAATTCGCACCTCAATGCATTTAAACTGGCCGATAATGAACGCTACCTCCGCACGTTGGAATATATACAGGATGCAAGAATAATACCCAGCGTTGCCGACGACCATCCTGATTCTGTGGATATTTATGTATTCACCAAAGACTTCTTCAGCATAGCGGGCGGGGCCGCAGGGCAGGGGCCAAACCGAATAAATGCCAACCTTTATGAAACGAACCTTGGCGGCATGGCACAGCGGCTTGAAGTAAGCGGCCTCTACGATCGTAACCGGGATGGCAATTGGGGCTATGGTGGTTTATATCGCAAAGGCAATGTGTTCCATTCGTTTGTCGATGCCTCGGTTGGTTATAGTACCATGAGCGGCAACTCCCTAACCCGCGAAGAAGAAACCATTAGTTTTTTCGCGCTGAGTAAACGACTTGTTTCGCCCTATAGCCGCAGTGCCGGTGGGGTTATGATAAGCCGTAACGAAGCTAATAATGTGTACCGCTTGCCCAGCGATATTTTCTACAAATACAAATACGAAATGTTCGATGCCTGGGCGGGCTATAGCATTGCTATAAATCAACTCACGGCTACCAATAATACCATTCGTGACCGGCGTTTTCTTGCCTTCCGGTATTATAAGCGCGACTTTAAAGAGGTGCCCCTGCAAGTGGGTAAAACGTTCGACCCGGTCTTTAATACCACAGAAATGGGCCTGGTGCAACTCACCCTTTACCGGCAAGACTATTACAAAACGCGTTATGTATATGGCTTCGGTACTACCGAAGATATTCCCTATGGCTATAACATTGCTCTGGTAGGTGGCTTGCAGCGGCAGCTTAACCTGCAAAGGCCCTATGCGGGTTTAAGCGCCTCGCAATTCATTACTACCAGCCAGGGCGATTTTATAAAACTATACCTGCGCACGGGTGGTTTTTTATACGATAAGAACATACAAGACGGCAGTGTGCTGATAGGCGCTTCAGCGTTCAGCCGTATATATTTTTGGGGCAGTACTTTAGTAAGGAGTTTTGCGAATTTGAGTTACACGCAACTATTTAACCGGGTTACCTATGCGCCATTGCAACTCAATAATACCTATGGCCTGCGCGGCTTTTTAAGCGATAGTGCCTACGGCACACAACGCCTCAGTCTGCAACTGGAAACCGAATTTTACCTGAAGGGTCAGATCCTTGGCTTCCGTTTTGCACCATTTCCGTATGCCGATCTTTCCCTTATCACGCCCGAAAACAAGCCTTATTCCCAATCTGTATTATACACCAGCCTTGGCGGCGGCATAAGGGCGCGTAACCCCAACCTGGTATTCGAAACGATAGAGCTCCGGGCCTACTTTTTCCCCGGTGCCCCAGACAATATGCGGGGCTTCAAAGTTATTGTCCTTTCTAACCTTAAATTCCGCTACACCAGCAACTACATTACCGCCCCCGATGTGGTGCAGCTGAATGGGGAGTAGGATTCAAGCCCATATTCAACCCCGCATAAGTATGCTCAGGGGCACGACCAAGTACAGAAATTGCCACGCGGCTTTAGCCCGTGGGTAAGTGGGCATTATTTGCGGCTTTAGCCAAAATTTTTAGAATAGCGTTGAAGACGGTAAAGCAGAAGGAGGTCATGTTGCAGCACTTCAGCGTTATCATTACCCATCATAAGCATGCCCTGATGCATGTTATGCTGAAGGCATTGTGTGCCCGTGGGGTGTATTTCAAGATGGTTGGCACCCCTACACATCCATAAACTCCCAGGCGCTTTTATATGCCTCCTTAGCTTCAGCATACGCAATAAAATTGGCATAAAACGGGAAGCGGGATAGCGTAGCACTATCGCCAACGATAACCAGTTTTTTACGGGCACGGGTCATAGCCACATTCATGCGGCGGATATCAGACAGGAAACCAATTACCCCCTTATCATTACTGCGCACCATGCTTATATAAACTATATCGCGCTCCTGCCCCTGGAAACTATCAATGGTATTCACTGATATTTTATTGCCGTATTGCTGTAATTCCGGCACATGAAGCAACTGTTCTTTCAGCACATATATCTGCTCCCTGTATGGCGAAATAACAGCAACAGTCGGGAAGTGCTCAACGCTGTAATGGCTGCCTAATTCCGCCACGAATTGGGTAAGGTGTTTAAACAGCAATACGGCCTCTTCGGGGTTGCTGATGCTGGTGCCCTCCACTTTTTCTTCATACCCGCAACCGGCAGTATCAACAAACGCCAGCGGAGCATCAATATCAAACAACAAATGCTGCGCTACAGACTCATGTGCTATCAACTTGCTTTCATAAAACACCTGCGAGGAATAACCCATTATGGTCTCGTTCATGCGGTATTGTTCTTCCAGCAGCACAACAGCTTCAGGGTGCAGTTGTATGCATTTTTCAAGCAGCGTAATATTCAATCCCTGCCGTGCAGCTTCGTCTGATTTTATGGTGGGCGATAGCTGGCAATGGTCGCCTGCCAGTATCACTTTTTTGCCTTTAAGTATAGGTATCCAGCAGGCGGGCTCTAATGCTTGTCCGGCTTCGTCAATTACCACCGTGGTATACTTTACATCGCGAACTGTATAATGGTTAGCGCCTACGGGTGTTGCCGCTATAATTTGAGCCTTGGTTATTAGGTCGTCAACTATGTATTTTTCAAGTTTGTCCACATCCTTCATAATGCGGTAGGCTTCGTCAAAAAGGGCCTTGCGCTGCTCCCGCTCTGCCTTGCCGAAATTGCGCTTGTATTTGTGCGCCATATTCTTGAATTCGGAGGCTTGCTTTTTAAGTCGCTTTATCTCTTTCGTAGAAGGATGTTCGTTCATTTTACTATCCAGCGTAAGCGATATCAGTTGTTCTGATACCCGCGCCGGGTTACCCACCCGCAAAACATTTAGCCCTTCTTCCGATAGTTTTTCACTCAGCAGGTCTACGGCAGTATTACTTGGTGCAACAACCAGTATTTGCTGGTTGTTTTGCGTTAACAGTGTTTTAATTGCCTGCACCAGTGTTGTAGTTTTACCCGTACCGGGAGGGCCGTGCACAATACTGAGTTCATTGGCCTGTACAATTTTTGTTACCGCCACTTGTTGCTGGCTGTTGAGGCGTGGGTTAGGTGTTACCGGTAGTTCAGTATTGAAAGTGGGTTGAGTTGCGCCTGTAAGTATGCTTATCAACCTGCCTTCATCTTTCTTTTCACTTTGTGTTGTAGCCAGTTTCAGTGCGTTCTGCATTTCATCGTAGCTGTTATCATCAAACAACAGGTCAATGCCCAATTTGCCGTTGCTGGCCCATTCAGGCAGTTCATCAGTGCGTAACGATATTTTAAGGCGGTTGCCGCCTACAAAAGTAATAGTGCCTTCTACTTTGTCGTTCTGTGCATCGTGGTTTGAAAAAAGCATGGCCGATACCCCAAAGCGTAGTTTATGGGCTATGTCATTGTGGGTGGTGCGTTCTACTTCAACAGTAATATATTCTGCCCTGCTCAGCTCCGTACCCCGTATAGCAATAGGGTACCAGGTAAGTCCGCTTGCCCGCCTTTCCGCCACCGATGCGTTCGCGGTTTGTTCCTGGTAAGCCCGCTGGTCTTCATCACGTTCTATCTTTAACAGTGCCAGCAGCTTCTTAAAATAATCCATGCGGCAAAGGTATAGGCGTTACGTTGGTTTTACGCAGAATCGGCAGATAATTATAGCACCAACTGTTCGCAGCGGGTGGCTACCGTTACATTGATCCAAGTTATTGCATTCCATTATTCATTACCTTTACAGTACGGAACAACATCACGGGTGCTTTATGTTCCGGTATTATTGCCCGCACCCCAAAAGAAGGGTATGACACACCAGGAATTACTCAAAAAAGTAGCGTGGAAAGACCTGAAGAGCCTTTCAACAAAAGAGATGCTTATTGAAAACAACCTTACCATACCTTGGTTGGTCATTTCACTTACCCTGGCCTATTTCGGGCATTATATACTGGCCTTACCATTTTCTGCTTTTCTTTTCTTAACCGGTTTACGGCAGGTACACAATGGTTTTCACAATTCACTGGGCACCAATAAATTTCTTACCTGGTTAACTATGTACCTGAATAGCATGCTGATGATGGTATCGGTGCACGCAGTTAAGTTTAACCATTTAAGGCACCATAAATATTGCCTGGCTGAAGATGACTATGAAGGTAAATCGGCTTATATGAGCTGGTACAAGGCTATTCTTTATGGCCCGGTGCATATTTTCCTCATTCATAAGGTAACACTGCAAATAGGCAACAGTAAATACAGGCGGAATGTTTTACTGGAATTGTTTTCAATAGCGGCAGTCATCGCCTTTGTTTTTTATTTCAATCTCTACTTTCTCATGTACCACATCACCATTATGGTGATAGGCGAGTTTCTAATGGCGTTTTTCGCAGTCTGGACCGTGCACCACGATACGCACGAAAGCCCGGAATTTGCCCGTACGCAACGCACAGGCTGGAAGAACAAAATTACCTTTAGTATGTTCTACCACCTGGAACATCATTTGTTCCCGGCGGTACCTACCATTAAGCTACCCGAACTAGCCCGCAGAATTGACGAGGCGCTACCGGAAGTGGATAAGAAGAGTACGTTTTAGTACAGGTATGTTATCGTTTCTTAGTCGCTTTGAACCTGATGATACTTGCCTTGCCATTATGGTGAGTGCCTTCATCTAGCACCGTCTCCAACTCCCTGTTTTCCATAATCTGTAGCTCGGCAAAATCGCCAGCCAGCATTTCAGCAGTATACAGCATAGTCACATCTTTTGGGCCAAAGCTACCGGTTACTAGTTGGGCCGGGGTGAACACTTCAATAAACAGTAAGCCACCCGGCTTCAGGCAATGGATCATTTTTTTATGAAAGGCGGCCCTTAATACTGGCGGCAGGTGAAAATAGATCATGCCAATAGCATCAAATTGCTCATGGGTAGTATAATCTGCAGCATCGGCAATCTCGTAATTGACATGCACGTTGTGCGTTGCTGCGAGCAACATGGTCTTTTCCCTGCCCTTTACACTCATGTCAATGGCACGGGTATCCCAGCCCTGTGTTGCAGCGTATACGGCATCACGGCCCTCGCCTGCGCCCGGTACCAGTATTTTGCCCGGGGTTAAGGAATCAATACATTGCTTAAAGTAGTTGTTAGGTGCAGTACCGTAAACAAATTCGGCAGCGGCAAATTTCTTATCCCAAAACGCACTCATATCGTAAAGATTAAGCGCCGCACAAATGTGCAGCGCTGCTTCAAAATTATTTAAATATCGGGCATCCGGCAAACTTATTGCCGTACCATAATTCTTATACCGCTTCTACTTTGTTTACACTCCTGTAAGGGAATGCGCAGAAGATGTGCCTGCGTGCAAAACGAGCCTGTGCAGGCGCATTTACAAGCTTTACATAGGTTGCCTTTGGCACACCGAAATATTCGTAGCTGCTACCATCAAAGAATTTCACCTGAAGGGTTTCGCCTTTGTATTCAAAATCTTCAATACCCACTGTGGTGCTGGTAATAGTATATTCAGCATGGTATTCAGCGAGCGTTTCAGGAGCAATACTCACTAAAAAGTGATAAGCTTCAATTATACGTTTGCTTTTCTGTTCTGCCTCAGCTTTCTGCTCATCACTTTCCTGGAATTTATCAGGGTGCCATGCCTTCATCATGTTGCGGTAAATGGTCTTCAATTCCTGCAGGTCTGCCTTTTCACTAACCCCTAATAATTTTCTGTAGCCTATAATTTTCTTCATGTATAACAAATTCCTCCTTGCCGAAAATGGCAAAAAATCGCACAAAGTTATAAAACCAGCCTGACATGGAAATCATAAATATTTTTAACAACATTAATTTAATGGAGGAACTGCAGCTAATCATAGAACTGCGTTAAAATGAATATGCCTGAAGGGCTGATATTATTGTAGAAAATGCACTGAAAATGAGCCAAACCTCGAAGAGGTGATATAGTTGGCAAGCAATTTTTACCCATAGTTTTGCATGACCGACGATATATTTAGCATTTTTCATTGAAATAGCTATATTTGCACCCACCAAGGGGAAATTAGCTCATTTGGCTAGAGCGCTTGCAGTCCCGAAAGCATTCGGGAAAGAGGTAACTGATTGAAAGGGGAGATTGTTGAAGTTCATAAAATAGGGGAATTAGCTCATTTGGCTAGAGCGCTTGCAGTC
>JBBRPD010000006.1:0-127294 GCA_038228575.1 Chitinophagales bacterium
CTTGAAAGAATACACAACAGGAATTAAAATAGATAAATCGGAAGTCGATCCCAAACGTATATCTTACCATTGCAAACTACCTGAACTCAATTACAGAATTTATCCTTAATGGTGTACTTTATTTAATTAGCTTCACTTAGTGCCTTTGCGCGAAACAGAATAACCTTATGCACTCACTCATCAATCAGTATTTTGTTTTCTTCACCAATGCGCACGTACAGCATGAGGGCATTGAGTATAGAGAAAATAATGGCGGTAGCGTACAGTTGAAATATGAATGGGATGATGGCAATTTCGCAAACAACAATTACGTAGTTGGGGTGCTTTATGTATTTGTACAAACCCTTTCTTACCAACGGCACACCATGTATATGCAGTATCTTGGTGTTCCAGTATTTGCCCAATGTGCTGATGACATACACCTTTATGAGAATGAGTGTTATGAATACGGCTAGCAATATAAAGTTAGTGGCTACCGGTGCACGATAGTAGTATTCTGCAATAAGCGATATTAAAAAGCCGGTATGCAGCGCTACAATTATCGGGTAGTGCTTTTGCCCATATTCTACGGCTCCATTGGCGCGAAGCCATACCTCGTTTCTCCTCGCAACAACAAGTTCGGCAAGCCTCAGGCTTACAAGGCATGCCATGAAAATAATAAAATGCATACGTTATTTTTTGGTCATGTTCAATAAAACCATTTCACTGGAAAAGCCGGGCCCCATGGCCACCATAAGGCCATAGCCATTTTCGAAACCTTTTTCCATAAACTGCTGTAAAACATAAAGCACGGTAGCGCTGGACATGTTGCCGTGGCTGTTCATTGTTTCGCGTGTAATTTTAAGAAAATCTGCCTCCATATCAAATGCTTCGGCATACGCGGTAAGTACTTTTTTGCCGCCGGGGTGGAAAATGAAGTTTTTTATGTCGCTCAGCTCCAGGCCATTTTTAGCCAGGAAACTCACCACATCGTCCTTCACATATTGCCGGATGATGGTAGGTATATCTTGGGAAAACAATACCTTAAAGCCGGTATCAAGAAATTCCCAGCCCATAACATCCAGGGTATCATAATAGAGTTTACTGCCCGATGCCACGAAGGTTACCTGTTGTTGTGGTGCATGGTTATCGCCTAGTATAATGGTTGCGGCAATACCATCGGAGAAAAGGCTTGACGCTACAAAATTGCTCTTGCTGTAATCGTTGCGCAGAAACGTTAGGGAACACAGTTCCACAGCCACTAACAGAACAACAGCATCAGGATTGCCTTTGGCCAATGCACAGGCTTTTGCCACGCCCGAAACACCCCCGGCGCACCCCAGCCCGAAAATGCCCATCCTGTTAATGTGCGCATTCAGCTTCATTTGGTTTACAATAAGTGCATCGAGGCTAGGCGTGGAAAGCCCTGTGGAGGAAATGAATATAATGTCAGTGACCGCTTCCTTTTTAATATTGGTTGTAGCGAGGCAAGCCTCAATGGCTTCAACGGCATATTGCAAGGCAAAGCGTATATAGTCTTTGTTATTGTCTTCGAACGACTTGGAATCGGCATACGTGTTCAGCGGTTTGCAAAGGTTCCGCGATATGATTTCGGTATTGTCGAAAATGCCGGATAGTTTCTGCACCAGCGGGAAATCTTTAGAAAACAGATCGAGTGCATAGTCCTTAACCTTTTGCTGTTCAACTTTATAGGGTAGTTCTATTTTCGTAACAGCGGCTATTGATGGCATAGTGTTGAATGTTTGTGGATGATTGTAGGTTTGGCGTATTCTATAAACGGAACTATACTGCAGTTAGTTTCATTAAAAAGTAAATATGCAGCAAAGTCCCTTATACGTAGCACCTGCAAAGGTGGTGCACACAGCAGCAACAATGTTATATAATTCCCCGAATACATTACAAGATTGGCATTTTTTATAACGTTGATAGCGTCTGTTTTGTAGATAAAATAGGTAAGCTGCCACTTCGGGAGTGTGTATCTTTGTGCTTGCTATTATGCTCACCCACATAGGAAGGAAACGGAATTACTGGCACAACGTAAGGTTGGCCTCGCTGCTGTGCTTAACTGCAGGCTTTGTAAATGTAGCAGGATTGTCAGGTTTTTTCGTCCTCACCACTAATGTTACTGGTCATGCTGCTGTATTTGCGCAAAGGTTGTCGCATCATCAATTTGGCTCCGCTACGGTAGTGGGGCTCTGGATGTTGCTTTTCTTTGCCGGTGCTTTTTGTTCCAGCTTATACATAGGCAAAGTAGGCGTTAACAACAGGGCCGCATATACCATACCCATACTGGCCGAGATAGCCATATTGATAGCCGTAGGCACACTTGGAAAATCATTTGACCGCTCCGTAATTAAGACGGAATATTTTGCAGGCAGCCTGCTGTTTGCAATGGGTATGCAAAACGCGCTGGTAACTATGATATCGGGTTTCGATGTGCGCACAACGCACCTTACAGGCATGTTCACCGATCTGGGTATTGACACATCATCCTACCTGTACGAAAGCAGTAAACGTAGGGAGGTGCTCCAAAAAAAGATACTCCTGCGCATAATAATAATTACGTTTTTTCTGCTGGGAGGGGTGCTGGGTGGTTACATTTTCGATAGGGTAAGTTATCATACCTTTTATATTCCTGCCGGTATTTTAGTGGTGGTGATGTTTTATGATTCGTTCAGCTTGCAGGTAAAGCGAATTTTGCACAATTTGCGCTATACGGAATAAAGGGTGGCTGCATTTTATTGGCGCATCTCGGTATAGCTTTGTAAATACAATTAAACACCCTAAATTGAAATGTATTTTTAGGCCGCTGGCAATTGGCCAATACCTTAAGGGATATACGAAAAGCGCATGATGAGGTTGGTGATAATGTTTTTGTTAGTGTTTGCCGTACAGTCGGTTTTTGCCGGCCCGGTATCTGATGCGTTAGACTCTGCCAGGTTTTACAAATTCAAAAGCAGTACTAAGTCATTGTCGTTTGCGCAAACTGCATACAAGATTGCCAAAGAACAGCATGATACCGGTTTGCAGGCAGATGCAGCATATATTGCGGGCATAGCCAACTACCTGGGTGGTAATTACGACACTGCATTGGGTTGGTACATTGAAGCCGAGAAGCTATATGAGCTCAGAAAAAATACACCGGGCCTCATAGATGTAAACGCTGAATTATGCTTGTTTTACCTGAAAGGCAAAAAAATTGCAAAGGCTGAAGCCGCAATCAACAAAGCTATTGTAATGGCAAAGATGATCAACAACGCTATAAAAAAAGCTAACACTTACAACAACAAAGGGCTTGTGTTTTTAGATACCAAGCGATACGACAGCGCCATACTATGCTTCAATATTGCTTACGGCTTCTATAAAGATACCGGCGAGAACATAGGTATGGCGTATAGCCTGGGGTATCTGGCATCAGCTTATTCTGAAAAAGGTATGGCCGATAAATCGTTGGCATGCCTGCAACAAAGTATTCCGCTTTTGGTTAAGGGTGGCGACAAATTTGGTGAGGCTTCTGGTGTAAATAACATTGGTGAATTGTTATTGGCGCAGCACAAGCCCGCTGAAGCGCTGGTATACTTTAACGAGGCGCTAATTAAAAGTAAGGCAATACTTTTTGACGATCTTACCGAGAATATCTACCACATGCAGGCATCCTGCTATCAGGAAACAGGTGACTTTAAAAATGCTTACGAAGCCAAGCTCGCAGAAGTGGCTGTGCACGAAAAAAGAGTGGGAGAAAAGCAAATGAAAGCCATTGACGAACTGCAAACAAGATACGAGACCGGCAAGAAGGAGCAAGAGAATAAATTACTTACCGAAACCAACCTGCGTCAGACCCTGCAACTAAGCCGGAGCAAGATCATAACTTTTTCGTTGCTCGCCATTGCGGTATTGATAATAGGGCTGCTGTATCTTTTTTACAACAGGTATAAGCTGCGGCAGGAAGGCCGCTTCAGAGAAGAATTTTTCAGCCATGAAAAATTACGCGCGAGCGCAGTGGTTGATGCAGAAGAGAATGAGCGGCAAAGGCTTTCCCGCGAACTGCACGATGGCATAGGGCAATTGCTGGCTGCCACGCGCCGTAAAATGCAAACACTGCCACAAGCTGAGGGGACTGGTGATGTGGCATACGATGAGTCGATAGCATTGCTTGACGATTCTATAAAAGAAGTGAGGCAACTGTCTCACAATATGATGCCGCCCTGGTTGCGCAACAAAACCCTGGTGCAGGCTTTTGAAGAATTAGTAAACCAGATAACCCGAACCACCAGCTTAAAAGTGCAGACAGAATGGGTGGATGTTGATGAGTTGGCACTGGAGAAAATACAAGTGCTGATGCTTTATCGCAGCCTGCAGGAGATGATTAGCAATGTGTTGCGACATGCAGGAGCCACAAAACTGAACATTGAAGTGGTAAACCATGGTGATGAATTAAATATTATGGTTTACGATAATGGAAAAGGATTCGATAAAGAGGCGGTCATGAATTCGGGCGCAGGTATTGGTCTGAAGAATATTCAGAGCAGAATTGAGTATATTGGTGGACGATTACAAATTGATACCTATCCCGGTAAGGGAACAACGTATATAATTGATTTGCCGTTAAAAGGCCAGGTATGAATAAAATAGGAATAGTGCTGGTTGATGACCACCATATTTTACTGGACGGGCTCAATGCCCTGCTCAAAAGGCAGAAGGATATGGATGTGAAAGGGATTTTTACTGACGGTAATTACCTGCTGCAAGACATTGAAAAACTACAGCCCGATGTCGCGCTCGTTGATATTAATATGCCCGAAATGACGGGTGTAGAACTTACATTGCGCATAAAGAAACACCATCCGTCAACCGCTGTAATATGCCTTTCCATGCATGATAGCATCGACTATATACTGGAGATGGTAGATGCGGGTGTTTCCGGCTATTTGCTTAAAAATACTAATGATAAGGAGCTGCTGGAGGCGATACGGGCTGTGCATGAAGGTAAGCTCTACTTCCCGGCAGAAATTGCCTCTAAAATAACAGCGCAGGCTATACGGGCCCGTAAGAGCGAAGAGCAGGAAAAGGAAATGAACCTGACCGAAAGGGAGCTGGAAATACTGAAACTTATTTTTAAGGAATATAGTAACGCTAAAATAGCAGCGGAACTTTTTATAAGCGAGCGCACGGTGGAAACACACCGGAAAAACATGTTGCGCAAAACTAAGAGCGCCAGTATGTTGGGCCTCATGAAGTATGCTATGGAGCACAAGCTTATTTAGCATTGCTGCTCCCCTCCCCATTATTTTATTGCATCTGTTTTAGGTAATACTCCGTACTGGTACGGAGTATTAAATACGCATTTTGGCGTATTCTCACCCGCCTTTCAGGCTACTATTTTTGCACTTTATAATTTATTAGTGGCTACAATGCCTTTGGGCAGACTGGCTAAAGCGTGCAAAAATCTATGAAAATGCAGAATCTAAAGAAGTATGTGTCGTTGTCAGTTGCGTTTGCGGTAATGCTGGCCGCATGTGGCGGACCTAAAATGTCAAAGTATGCGAGTAAAACAAACCTTGCAAAAAAAGCGCGTTATGACGTGAGCAGCGCAACTATTAATAAGAATGGAAAGGGCTTTACGGTTGACTTTGATAAGGTGGCAGCATTGCCCAAGCGTGTAGCATTGGTGTCGTTTTATACCGATGACCCGGGCCTTACCAAAAAACGCGGTACCGCAACAACCGGTAAAACGTTTACAACAACCAATACCGGCGAAGGTGCGGCAAAGAGCTATGCCGATTTCTTTTACCAGGGCAGCATCAGCGAACTCAAAAAGTCTTTTGCCGACAATGGAATGACCTTAATGGTACCTTCTGAATACCTTACCAGCGAAGATAAACGCAGTTACTATAACTCATTTGTTGTAGCACACAGTACCTTGAATAAGGTAGGTGGTGCACTGGCAAAATTTATGAAGCGCATGACCAATGCCGGTACTACAATTGAGTGCAAGGTGCCGGCAGAAGGTTTTGTACTTACCGACCTGAATAAAAACCATGAATTAGCCAATGAGAAGAAAAAGGCTGTGAAAAAGAATGGTGGCGTTGGCCAGTTTGACGACAAAATGATTGAAAGCATTGGTTACGACCTTTGCAAAAAACTGGACGTTGACGCTGTGGTAGTGATCGTTAATACGCAATTATGCGATAAGAACATTATACGCGACCGCCACTATATGGCTGCTGTAAGCATGTACATGTTTGGCCCCAACCCGCAACCACTTACTGAGGGTAAGAAGGACAATATGTTCTATTCAAAAGGCTTGTTTTACAGCGGTTACAGAATGGCATTTAATAAGGGCCTCCGTATGGACCCTAAAGCCAAAGGCGATGATGCGAAAAAAGAGCTGGATGCGAACAACCGCAAAGCATACAACAACATGGTGGTATCGATAGCCAGTAAAATGGGTGCAAAAATTAAAGCAAGCAAATCGTAATAACGAGGCAATGCCAATTAACAACTAAAAATGATGTTTATGTTGAAGCGTTTGAGTGTTGTGGCAGCAATTGTAGGGTACTGTTCGCTGGCAACAGCGCAATCAGTATCCTACAGATTGCTAGAGACCGACCCAAGAAATTACAAGCCAACGGTGTTGTGCCTTGATCTGCTGAATTGCGATACCTATCACGATGTTGCAGCCGGTTATGGTGTAAAACTGGAAACAGTAATATTGGGCCGCATTATGCCCTTCGTGAATTTTAAAAATTCGTGGTACGATGGCGCTACGCACCATTTATACAATTCGTATCCAATAGCACCTGGTGGGCTTAAAAACCAAACAAACCTTGATGCGGGCGCTGTCCTGTTCTTGTTCAATAAAGTGAAGAAGCGCCCCGTGCGCATTATTCTGAAGTCGACCAGTTCGGGGCGCTATACGTTTACCCATTTTACCTATGTGCCGAGTGAAGTAAAGCGGATGTTTGGTGTTGGTGGCGGTATCTTCTACAATCGCAAAACGCTGAGCATACAAGACGATGCAGCTCCCTTCTTTAAGTATAAGAATCTGAGCACGGGTGCTGAAGTTGCCATTCCGCAGGTGGGTGAAACCAATGCAGGCCAGCCGGCAGGCGACGCTTACAGGGCATTTGCCATAAGCAATACCATGAGCCTGTACGGAGGATTGCATTTGAGAAATATCAAGAATACGGTGATAAGGGCCGATGGTTATGGTAAGCGTTCTAACGCCAAGGTAGTTGATGTGTATTTCGATGTTATGGTGGCCCCTGTTGTTTCCGTTGGTAATGTAAAAGATATTGACGGCAAAGAATGGAAGATAGTACCGCAGAGTGGCGGAGTGAATCATATTGGCTATAAAGCGGGTTATGCTATACACAGTGCCAAGTCATTTGGCTTCTACTACTATACTGAATTCGGCAAGCGTCCCGGTCCGGTTTTGGGTAAGGATTTCCTGAATAATGGTAGCTACATAACATTAGGTATGGGTGTTTCCATTGGTTCAGGCTTGCAGCTCAACGTAAGGAGCCACAAGGGCAAGAAGAGCCATACCACTGCGGATAAAGAAGAAACTGCTAAAGATAAAGAAAACGTTCCTAAGGATTAATCCCCTTCAGGCAATAAGAATATCAGTCGGTAAAACCCTACACCATGAAAGAAAAGGTTTGTACAATGCGCAAGCCTTTTTTCATTGTGGGCGTTATCTGAACTATGATTTTTTTGATGGGATTATGGGTGTGTGATTGCCTGTTCGGTACGAACATCACATGCGTCCTGCGTCTCCCGATGGGCGTTGCCCATCGCTATTGTATTTCGGGGCGTTGCCCCTTGCTCATTTTGTTGTGTAAACTGGTCACGCCCTGAAGGGGCATAATATGTCAGCGATGGGCAACGCCCATCGGTACGAACATAAAATGCGCTGTGCGTCTTCCGATTGGCGTTGCCCATCAGCAAATTCCCTGCAATTCGCCGCATAATAAAATGATACCGAACTGCGGAAGCATCAACGGGAAGCGAGTGTACACTCCATTATCTTCCTCCGTAAATAACCGCGAGAATTACTAATGCAGATAAAGCGATACCGATTATGGCCGGTACGAGAACCGAACGTTTTGTATAGACCGGGTAAGCACCCAGATATTCTTTCCAAAGGAAATTTCTGATAATAATTGCCCCTGCTATATTGAAGAAAATGCTCGCACTTCCAGCGCCGGGAAAATAGCCGATCACGATGATCTGCATGATGGTAAACAACACTCCGAAACCGATAATCTGCCAGAAGCCCCGCCTTTCTTTGGTTACATTAATATTCATAGCGAACATTATAGAACCGAAAAGCACACCAAATAGAACGGCGCATATATAAATGGCATTTGCCGAAAAGAAAACTGGAACGGCCCTGTCGTCATCAAAAATGCTGCTCTCTTCGTTACTTACTTCTGGGAATTGTTCGCTATTATTTTCCATATTATGCACCCGGTTTTAATAATGATGTGAAGAGGTAAAAGTAATGTTTTTGAAGAGTGTATAGTATGTAAGGCCAGTTATACATAATAAACCGGCATGGTTACGATTATTGTGTACCTACTGGCACGCGGTATATTTAATTATTTACAAAATGCACCACCACGAATTGATAGCGGCACTTTTACCCCAGTCAGAAAAACTGTCTTTCAGGCTGGCCATCAACTCTTTCTGCGTTACTTTTTTGCCTTTCTGTGGTATCGGGAAGTCTGTGTCTGTAAGGGTTTTCATTTCCACCTTGGTTGCGGTCCAGGTGCTGTGCAGGCGGGGTATGGCAAGTTCCAGAATCATACCGGGCAAGCCGCCAAACATTTCAGGTCCTCCGCTTACAGGTATGTCTTCGGCATAAAATGCCACTACATAAACCGAATCGCAAATAATGCTCACCGCTTTGTGGCACTGGTGGCCGGCAATGGTACGTATCTCTGCTTTTTCTTTCCAGTCCACTTTCCGGGCACTATCCTGCACCAGGAATTTAGCTTCGAATATTGCCTTTTGCGCGGTTACGCGTTTAGCTCTTATATCGGTATACACCATATTTTCGGCTGCGGCACCCTTGCCCCATCGGTTAGGGTTTTCAGGCTCCTTGCCGGGCTTGTAGTAGGTTTTTGCGGTATCAAAAACCAGCTCATAACTATAGGTAGCAAATTTAGGCACTTCTGCTTTTACGCGTTCAAACCATTCGTCGCCATCAAATTGTGCGTGTGCGTTGGTCTTGCGCTCATACTCAATTTTGCCACCTAGTATATATTGGGCATTCGCTGTTGCGGTAAGCAATAATGTTGCTATCAGAAAGTATGTTTTCATATTGCTCTTATTCGTTTTCATTTTTCGTTACAGGTGCACCGGGTGTATGGGTAAAGTTCCAAATAATGTTCAGCATGCCATAGCGGCGTATGGTATTATAGGTGTTTTCAGTTACCACGCCGGAAACCGCACTGCGGTTATAGCCCTTATTCTGGTTCAGAATGTCGAACACAGAAATACGTGTTTCCAGTTGTCCGTTCTTCAGGAATTTTTTACCTACATGGGCATTCCAGCGGGTTACATTGTTGTTCTGGTTAAAGACTGCGGTTTTTTCCCTCAGGTAAAAGTTAATAGAGGAACCAACCTCAAATTTCTTCGGCAATTGCACCGTGGCGGAAAAGTCGTTGTCCATCATCCAGTAACTGCTGCTATACTTGCTGATACTCGATTTGTTGTTGTTATAGGTAAAGCCTGGGCTGTAACTAAGTTCGTATTTATCTTCTTTTTCGTAGCTGAAATACGGGTTAATACCGTAGCTGTTGTTGTTGCTTACATTGGCCTGGCCATCAATAAAACTGAGGGTGTGCGAAAGGGAACTGTTGAGCGAGCCACCAATATAAATGGCCGGTTTCTTCAGCCTTACACCACCGCCCATGTAGAAACTGCCGCCGTAATTGCCGTCAACATTTACGAAGGTTGTAGTGCTGCCGTTAGGGCGAATCTGTTGCTGTGTGCTAAGGGCATCAGCAGTATTGTTAAATGATAATGACATCCAGGTATAGCGGCCTGACAGTGCTTTGTAGTCATTGAATGAAAGCTCTACATTGTTGGTGAATTCCTGCTTCAAATTGGGGTTGCCTATGGTTTGGTTAAGCGGGTCAATATTTTGCTGCAGGGTCTGCACTTCGGTTATTGATGGTTGTCTGGTATTGCCACGGTAACTGAAGCTAAGGCTGGTTTGTTTTTTAAGCGAATAGTTGAATGATGCTGCCGGGTAGATGTTGAAATAATTCGCGTTAAGCGATTTGTCGGTATGCAGTAATTCGGTCTGCTCATAGCGGGCATCTGTAAAATCGGTGCCGATGGAAAAGGTAAGTTTCTTCTTGGTTTTGTTTACATATTTATAGTTGATGCCGCCACGGTTAATGAGTACATTATACTTGTAGTCGCTGCTGTAGTTAAGATCAGGATTATCTGACGGCTTGCCGTTAATTACATTGTAAGAATAGTTTTTTGACGTACTTTGGTTCAGCACAACACCGTAGCTTGCCTCAATAAATGAAACCTTCGAAAGTGGCTCTGTGTATACGGCGCGGCCTTCCAGCACAAAGGCTCCCGAATTATTGTTCTTATTCTGGTCAATGCTGTTCAGTGAATCTGTTTTGTTACCCAGGCTATCTGCCACCACATAGCGGAGTATAGATGCAATGTTGCCAGTGGCAACCGATTCTTTGTAATTTTCTTTCACATCAACAGAAAGTGTGCGGCCTTTTTTGGCAAACTTTTTACGCAGCGAAGCGCTTCCATTTATAAATTTAGAATTGGTAAGGCTTCTAACCGTCCGGTCGTTAGTGTTTTGCACAGCGCCTTCCGGCGTATTGGTAATGGTATTGAAAACCGAATAGGTGTTGAGCATTTTAGTGCCGGCATCAACCGATAATTTTAAGGTGGTACTGCTGTCAATTTTCCATTCATACAAGCCACTTAATGCATTTCTTTCGCCTTTACTGAACTGATTCTTTTTGGCAATTTGTACATACAGCGGGTTGTTGGTTATGGTTTGGCCACTTATTTCCAGGTTTTGTTTGGCATACCTGTAGTTGCTGCTAATGTGCTGCTTGTCTTCATTCCATTTGTCGGCATAATGCACGCCGCCGGTCCAGGTTTTAGGCAGGCCCTCACCTTCGTACTTTCCGCCCCAGCCCGATATGTCGTCGTCAGCTCCATTGTAGTAGGTCACCATGCCGCCATCTTCGGTAATTTCGGTATTGGTGTTACCCCCACCAAATTTTTCATTATCGCGCCAGCCTAGCCCCGCCTTGTCGGTATTAGACATTATGCCGAAGGCAGTAAACTGCCTTTTGCCTTTAAATGCATTGAACATACCCTGGTTCTGAAAGTAGCCATCAGTGCCGCCACCCAGGTCTAGCTTGCCGAAGTAGCCCTTTTTCTTATTATCCTTCAGTTCCAGGTTTATGGTTTTGGTTTTCTGGCCATCATCTATACCGGTAAATTCCGCTTGGTCACTCTTCTTATCAAATACCTGCACCTTATCCAGCGCGCCAGCCTGCAGGCCCTGTGTTACTACTTTAGGGTCGTCGCTGAAAAATTCTTCACCATCTACCAGTATCTTTTTTACCTCTTCGCCTTGTGCGGTTATTTTACCATTTTTATCAACCTGTATGCCCGGTAATTTTTTCAGCAGGTCCTCAACAGTCGCATTCTCTTTCGTGCGGAAACTGTCTGCTACATATTCTGTAGTATCACCTTTTATTTTTATTGCCGCTATCTGCCGGGTAATCACAAACTCCTTCAGCACCCGCTCTTTCGACACCATGGGTATGGTGCCCAAATCGGTCATGCCGCCCGTCACCCGGAAGGTATCAGTATAGTCGGCAAAGTTGGGTGCCGATACCCTTAGTATATACTTACCTTCTTTGCTCACTGAAAGCGTAACCTGCCCGGCAGCATTGGTTCTGCCGTAGGTTTCAATAACAGAATCGGCGGAACGGAAAGCTACTACCGATGAATAGATGACCGGCAGGCTATTGAGCGTATCCATTACCGTAGCCTTTAGCGTGTATTGGGCATGGCTAAAACCCATAGAAAGAAAAAAGCAGGTAACGAGCAGAACGAGACGTCGCATAAAGGAGTGTGGTTGGAGGTATAAAGAGCGTGAGTGTAAAAGAAGAAAAGTATAATGAATATCAGCTACCCCTACTTAGCAAAATACGGTAGTTTAACGAAATTTTACAAAATTTCTTAATTGGTGTTAATCTGTAAACCGGTGGCAACCGTTGGCATTGTCAGTCACCCTCCTCTAGTTCAAAGATATCATTGACTGTAGAGTTGAATACCCTGGCGATTTTTAATGCCAGCACTGCCGATGGCACATACTTGCCCGATTCTATTGCATTGATGGTTTGGCGCGACACGCCTATTCGGTCTGCCAGGTCAGCTTGCGTAAAATTGACACGGGCACGTTCTACTTTAACAGTGTTTTTCATGCCAGTTCGGTTGTGGTAATACGTGGTTTAATGTACAGTTGGTAATTGAAAATTAGTATGACCGTAAGCGGAGTGCTTTACGGTTTTTCCGTTCTTTTTCGTCTGATAACGGAGAAAACAAATGAGGCAAACACCAACAAGCATGCTATTGCAGCCCAAGGGTATATTTTTGAAAAAATTGCTGCATTTTTCCCGAAAAAAAGAGAAGAAATACCCAATACAATTATCATTACCCTACCGATATTCTTAATAGCTGGTGTCATTGTGCTTTCTTTTTAGCGGGGATAATTCTTCTCCCGGTGCTTCACGGCAGCATTCATAATATCCATGAAGCTACCATCAACCTTTAATGGTTGTTCGTATTCACCATGCTTTTTGCGCTCCATTTTTATCTTTTCGGCTTTTGCAATGAAACAAAATTAATCAACTTATAATAAAAAATCAAAAAAATATAGATACTATTATGCTACAAAACTGGTTTACAACTATGGCAGCACCGCAAGTTAATCAAACTAAGATTTTACTCGATTCTCTCTATGAGGGTAAAATAGACTTATCGGACTATGATAAAAAGCCTGAATCGGAGCGCAAAAGCGCATTTTACACACGTGCATTAGCTGCCTATTATTTGCATTACAGAACAAATATAGGGGTAGATAAATCGGCACTGAGTGTAACGGATGGGTACGGCGATAACGGGATTGATTCCATCTACTATGATGAAATTAATAGCACTCTTTACCTTGTACAATCTAAATTTTTAGAATCAGGCTCAGGCGAGACATCATTAGGGGATATGATGAAATTTAAAGAGGGTATTTTAAACATTATAGATGAAAAGTTCGACCAAAGATTTAATGCTAAAATAAAAAAATTTGAAACCCCGATTAGGGATGCATTAAGTGATACTAAAACGCGTCTTGTCATAGGGATGGCTTATACCGGAAAGGGATTTAGTAAAGAAAACAGAGTAGTTATAGATGAATTGATGGAGCATTTAAACGATACTACCGATTGGGCGGTATTTGATGACTTCAATATGCGAAGCATTTACTCGTCACTACTTTCCGTTACATCTGATTCGCCAATTGACCACGAAATAACTATTACTAATTGGGGAGTAATTGACGAGCCATTTAAATCTTATTACGGGCAAATTCCAGCATATAGGTTAGCTGAAATTTACAATAAAGAGGGGAAAAAATTATTTGCCGAAAACATTAGAGGGTTTATTGGATTGTCTTCGATAAATACAACAATGCTTTCAACCATTGAAAATGAGCCAGAAAATTTTATATACTTCAATAATGGCATAACTGTTATCTGTAATTCAGTTGAGCCTGTACCGGGAAAAACTACAAATAAGACAACTGGCAGTTTTTCTTGTAAAGGTATGCAAGTTATTAATGGTGCTCAAACGGTCGGAAGTTTGGGAGCGGCGATTAAGTTTTCTGAAAACCTGAAGAAATGTGTTGTTTTTATAAGATTAATTCCATTAGCAGATTGCCCGGAGGGATTCGGTAACAGAATAACTGTAGCTTCAAATACGCAAAATAAAATTGAAAAGAGGGATTTCGCTTCTTTAGACCCTGTGCAGCACAATCTTAGGACGGAATTAGCTTTAAATGGAATTGCATATCACTATAAAAGAACAGAGGAGCCAATACCTTTAGACGACAAAAATTGTTCATTAGAAGAGGCTACTATTGCATTGGCTTGCAATAAAGATACAACGCAATATAGCGTAACGGCTAAAAGGGAGATAGGAAAACTTTGGGATGATATAAACAAACCACCTTACACCGAATTGTTTAATGCTTCTATTAAATGGCAATTACTATTTAATTCCATAAAAGTATTTAGGGGCGTTATTAAGTATTTAAACGCGAATAGACCGAACGCAAGAGGGCAAAGACTAACTAGTATTCATACTTACGGTAATTATTTCATTTTGCACATTGCTTTCAAGCTAATAGATGTGCAAAAAATAATGAATCCAAATTTAGACATTGATACATACTTAAGTGGCAGCGAATTTACTGATTTACTCAATAATATTGTTAGAGCGACATTCACGGAAGTGGAAATTAATTATGGCACCTCACTAATACATCAACTTTTTAGAAACTACACAAAGTGTAGTGCTTTAGGCAAACTTGTACTTCTTAGAATGAACACCCAAATACCTAATACACCTTACCCACCACATCTTCTATTTGACAATATTGCGCAAGGCTAATCCTTGCACTTGCAACCTTCGTGTTGTTATATTTATTTCAGTAACTTTGTCTTAGTCATTTCAAAAGAAGTAATATTTCTTTTGAAGTGGCAGAGTGGCTAAATGTGACTACCTGAAAGTAGTTATACGGAAACGTGTCAGGGGTTCGAATCCCTTCTTCACTGCAAGGGGCTTCTTACATATCTTCGTATACCTAAATTGAAATAAGGTAACACTATAAAAGCAACTATAACCGCAAGGTTGTAGTTAACCACTCACAAGACGAATGTACAAAGGGCGAATTTAGCACAAACAATATTGAGGGCTTTTGGAGTATCTTAAAGCGTGGTGTTGTTAGTACATTCCACTTCGTAAGCCCACAGCATTTACAACGCTATTGCGATGAATTTGCACACAGGTGTAACACACGTACCCAAACCACAGCGGAAAGGTTCACGGATAGCGTTAAAAACGCACACGGCAAAAGGTTAACATATAGGTCACTTACTCCGAACCAACCCGACCCAATAAGGAAACTACAATACGCCCAAAGAGCGGCGGCTAAGAAAGCAGCTTTGGAAAATTAAAATAAGGGCTACCGAATCGGTAGCCCTTATTTTAATTTCGGGGGTATACTTGATGGAATCTGTCAAACCAAACGAGATAAAAAACCCCTTTGAATAAAAATCCACATGCCCTAGCCTCTATTATGTAATTCAAGTCGAATTGATACAAAGTAGGCAGTTCGTTGTCGGCTAAAAGTTCCACCCTAGGAACAAGCATTAATTTAAACTGCTCTCTGGTAATAGAGACGCGCTTATCATCAAAATCAATGGGATGGAATCTATAATTCCTCGTTTCCTTTAGCGTTTGATATGTCTTACCGGAAAAATCCTTCAAACAATTCAACAAACCAATAAAATCGCTTGTGTTAAGCTTTGTATTGTTATAGCTAAGATCGCAACCATTTAACGCTAAATAGTCAAAAGCAAATATTGGTTTTAGACTTTTAATATCGTGAAAATTGTAACCCTTGTCTTTAATTTGATATTTGCCAGAATGCTTTTGTATTTCAGACAACTGTGATTGCGGCTCGGCTATTTTATACTCTTTTTTTGCCATAGAAACATTAGGCTATTAAAGATGCATAAAATGATTTCATCTTTTGTTTAGGAATGATAGCATTACAAGATATATGAGGAGGAATACCAGCTCTAGCCTCCAGCCAAGGAGATTCATTGTGTGTTAATATTTCCAACTCGAATGCAGACATGCTTCCATATTTATCCAAAACAGAATAAACTACAGATAATTGATCTTCATTTAATTGGTTATTCTTAATTATCTCGGCAATTTCTTTCTCTGCTGCATCTTCTTCTTCGTTAATAACTCGTAAATTATTAAATCCAAATTCCTTTAATTGCCTATATACAGACGGCAATACAGGTCCATGCACCCAAGCTTCAAAATCTTCATTAATCAGGGGAGTCCCTAAGTGAACCATATTCCACGCCTCTACATAATATAGCAATTTCTGCAACTTTTTCGGGGATACATTATCCCCTTTCTCGTTGATATAGTGCGTAATTATGTGAGCTAAATCCATCTGATTCATGCAACAAAGGTAGCCACATTATCCACAATTAATACATTATTAAAAGTAAATTGTGGATATTTTGCCTTTTCTCAATCTAAGAGTTATGGTTTTTGTATTGTAGAGTTATCCACAAAAAATCGTGAAAAGTTGGTAAATTTGCGTTTTTAACCAGCTGCGTGTAAGTGGGTATAATTACCAGTATACTTTACAATTTGGAAAATAAACTTGTTATTTTTGTTGTTAAAGTTGTGTTATTGGCAGCAGACGAGGGTATTGCGTTTTAAAATGTATGTATTGAAAAAGCTGTTGAACGTAATTTAGAAATAGCCTAAATCAACTGATTGGCTTTCATTAACTTTTCAATCGTGTTTGTGTGCCTTTGTGCTATCAAAGTTGTCATCCCTTCGCCGGACTCTTCCCAAAAGGGTGAGTGTTTCGCCATGGTGTTATAATGAATGCAGAAGACATATCATGTTACTTTTTCGGGCTGGGTGAACCAGTGGCCAAAATTTTTTGTGAATAATGCAGGCTAAACCAATAAGAAAAATGACTAACATAAGTATGAGCAATTATTTATCATTTCTCTTTCTTTCTTTCGATTGCCCATACCATTGTCCAGCTTTAAAAGTAAAGAATAATATTCCTGTTATAATGATAAGCAAGATCATTTCCCCTCCCGTTGGCATCCATGTTAGTAATAGCATAACCACTAATGTATAGCATCTGTATTAAAAATCAAAATTTAAGTTAAGGTGAGATGCAATTACCAGGAAACTTTACAAATTGGAAAATAAACTTGTTATTTTTGTCTGGTTAAAGTTTAGTTACAGGTCCATTATTTTAAAATTGCCGTTACCGTTCCATTTTCTATCATTAGGTAATTGGTAAAAATTAACTCATCGCGGTAAGTAGCATAGCATTGGCTACAAGCCTCCTTTATAAATGCTGCTTTCCTTACTAATAGTATATTAGAATAGCTGCTGTTTTCAATGGAGTAGATTGGGTATTTTGCGAAACTGGTTTTACTAAGTGTGCTTTCTATTACATCGTATTTTTTAGCGATCGAGATGATGATAACATTTTCTCCGGTTTTAGAAATGCTGTCCATTTTGTGAATTTCAGGAAGCGTAGCTGGGCAACCCGGGTTCCAGAAATACAGCAGGTACCTCCCGCGTGTTTTTATCATTTGGCTGATATCGTCACCAACGATCGGCTCAATAATTTTTTTACCATTGATGTGCAATGTTTTGCTAGCAATATCACCTAACAGGAATGGGCGTCGCTCATATCTGCTGGTATCGAGAGCCTGTAACGCTATTTTGTCCTTTGCAGGTAGCAGTTGTCGCATTTTTCGGCCACCGCTGGTTATAAATGTATGGCAGCTTGTACCAAATATTAAGAATATAGTTATCAAGAGTAATGTGGTTTTTTTCATAAAAGGCATATTGGGTAAGGAGCATGTTTCGGCAGCATGCCTAACCAAAGCTAACAGGTAACTTCTTTGGGTGTCTACTAATGTTTTGCTAAAAAGTTTTACCAACGCTTTGCCCGCGCTGCATGTCTTATTTTTTGTACTTTTATTTCCAATCTCCTCCAATCATGAAAATTAGAATAGCTGGTATCCTGTTTGTATTGCTGACCATGTTTACGGGTGTATATGCGGTTGTAGCGCAGGATATACGGCAGAAGAATAGTACCGCACTTGAAAAACTGTGTGGTTTAATTAATAAGCAGGACGCAGCTGGCATGTTTGCACTCACCAACGATAAATTCCAGAAGGCTATTGGCTGGGTCAATTTTGAGAATTATGCCAGGTACGGCATCTTCGTGCAGGGCACTATTACTGATACCGCATTCATGAGCCTTACAGAAGGCGTTAGCGCCTACAAGGCAACCTTTACCGGTGGGGCATTTAATATGAAAATTGGTGCCGACAAAGATGGTAAAATAGCAACCCTGTTCTTTAAGAAAATTGAAACGGATACTGAGAAAAGGAGCGCCCCTATTAAGGCTGGCAACCCCATGGCAACCAAAACTGACAAAACCATTGATGAGGCTGTAAGGGAGTACCTGCAGAAAAAAGGTACCGTTGGCGTATGCATAGGTGTGTTGCAAAACGGCATAATGCACACCTACAGTTATGGCGAAACGGAAAAGGGTAGTGGCGAGATGCCGGGGCCTCATTCGGTATATGAAATTGGTTCTATCACTAAAACATTTACGGCTACACTGCTGGCGTGGTATGTGGGTGCTGGCAAGGTGTCGCTCGATGACCCTATTATCAAATACCTGCCCGATTCCGTTAAAAAGAACCCGCAACTAAAAGGGATAACCCTGCAAATGCTGAGCAATCATACATCGGGCCTTACCCTTGTACCAGATAACCTGATGGAGGGTAACACCAATTTGCTGAACCCATATAAATTGTATACCCGCAAAAAGTTATTCAGCTACCTTAAAACCTGTAAGGTAGTAACACCGCCCGGCACGGTGGGCGCATATTCTAACCTGGGTGCAGGCTTGCTTGGTACTCTGCTGGAGATTGCCACGCATAAAACCTATGAGAAGATGCTGGAGGAAGTAATAGTAACGCCTTTAAAGCTGGATGCAACGGGTATTTCGTTAAAAAACAGCGAACATGCCAGCCAGCTATTACCAGTCTATAACGAAAATGGCGAGAAAACACCGCGCTGGGATTTTGATGCACTTGCAGGTGCAGGGGCTATGCGCTCCACTGCTGTAGATCTGCTGATATATGCACAAGCCAATATTGACCTGAATACCAGCCCCCGCGGCAAGGCACTCGCACTCACTCAAAAAATTACTTTTGACGACGATAAAATGACCGTCGGGCTGGGGTGGATGCGGCGTAAAGGTGCTAAGTATAATGCATACTGGCACAATGGCGGCACTTACGGCAGCAGCAGTTTCATTGGGTTTGTTCCGGGTAAAGGCACCGCGGTTGTAGTGCTTTCCAACTGCGTGCAGTCGGTCGATGAAATGGCTGGTAAAATACTTAATGTGCTCATGGAGTAGTCGCCAGGCAACGGTACTTATTAGCCTGAAAATTTAAGATAGTACAACCGGCATATCCCTTAATTATTGCGGGCGTGTTTATGCCTTTTGCGCAGGTAGCCAAATATCATATTGGCCTCCACTGCAACCGACGGGCTTATAAGGTTAACATTGCCATATATGCCAAAGTTAAAACCAAAGCCGCGGGAATAAGGGAGTTCCATAGACGGGTTTAGTATAAGCGGCACAGAAGTTTCCTCCCGTCTTTCGAAGCTGTAGTTAGGTCCGAACCAGGTGTTATATTGCCGTACAAAATTAGAAGGCGAAACCACGCGGCAACCGCCAATGCCTCCTTTAAAAGTATAGCGCACTGCATTATTATGTGTATATAGCACCTTGCCATACAGTAAACCAAATGTGGTTATAGTTTGCGATACACTGTTGCTAAACAGACTGGAATAGTCTGCTGGGCACTGCGGGCTTCGCCTGAAATCGGGCCAGAAACCAGCTGTAATAATATTGTTATCGAAAATTGTATTGAGTGCAAATTTGCCGCCTGAAAAATTGCCTAACCCAATTCCGAGCTCGCCATAAATGAACAATTTTTTGGCCTGCGCCATAGCAGGGTGTAACAGGGTGCAGAGATAAATGAGCGCTAAAAATAAAAATATTCGTTTCATGGAAATGTATAATGGCTTTGAAATGATGCCGCCAAAAGTATAGGGCTGGGCATTAAATACAATTGACAAAAGTCAATTTCGCACAATTATAAACTTTCGGTTATAGTGACACTTACATACATGTACGTACTTTTAATGAGTGGCAACCTTTTACGCTTAATTAGCCAAAATATACAATTATTTAACAATTTTTTTCTTCTTAACAGGTTAAATTTAGCCCGCGAAAACACATGAGTTACTACCATACATAGCATTGTGCGGCTTTTGCAATCACTTACACCATGAATATTATCCTTTAATTACCTAAGTCGCCATGAGTTCTATAAATGTTTTTAAAAAAGTGGGCCGAAAACGAGTGCCTGTACTGATCACTATTTTATGGATACTTTTAGGTATTGCCGGTAGCGGCATTGCTACCTATTCTTACATGGACCGCAAGCCTGCTGTGGTTAAGCAAGCCGGCTCGTCAGTTACTACAACAGATAAAGTGGAATGCACTGAAAATATGTCCAGCTTGAGTGGCTATCACCTTATAAAGCCTTTACTGGATGCCAAGCGCGAATGCGAATCAGAAAGTCTTGCATCAATTAAGGGAGATCTTGGTAACTATATCGATCAGCAGAAACAAGCCGGTGCCATAAGTGCAGCATCAGTAAGTATACGCGTACTTTCCAGCGATGAATGGACTTCCGTTAATGGCGATGAAACCTATTTTCCCGGCTCACTTATGAAGTTGCCTATGCTTATTGCGTTCCTCCGCATGGAAGAAGCCAAACCTGGTTTTCTTGATCAGAAAGTAACTTATACCGGCAAAGGTACTACCAATATTAAGCAGACCTTCGAAACAAAAAGTATTGAGACGGGCCATGCTTATACACTCCGTGAATTGCTGGAATATATGGTTGCCTATTCTGACAACAACGCCACCCAATTGCTGAATAACTACATGAAAATAGACGCGATAAACCGCGTGTTTACAGATATTGGCCTCACACCACCACCTGCCAATGCCGACTATTTTAAGTATAAAATAAGCGCGAAAGATTTCTCCAAGTTCATTATAGGCATTTACAATTCTTCATTTTTGAGTAATACGGCATCAGAATTCGCCGCCGAATTATTGACTAGGTCTGATTTTAAGGATGGTCTTATTAAACAGTTGCCCCCTAACGTAAAGGTGGCGCACAAGTTTGGCGAAGCTGGCCAGGCAACCGGTACTGAACTGCACGAAACAGGCATCATATTTATTGAAGGCAAACCCTACCAGATAACCATAATGACCCGCGGTGCCGACATTAAAAAGCAGGCGGAAATTATAAGCCAACTATCAAAAATGGTTTACGACCGTTTGTTTGTGCCGATAGTATAAGTGCAGGTGTACATCTAGCGATAGCAACACAAACTACCTCAAATCATAAATGAATAAATTGCTCCCGAACCTGCCTATAAGTTTAGTGGTATGGGGTGCATATAGCGGTTTGTGTATGTAGCTGCTGTCATTTATAATAAGGTACTTCGCGCCCTGTTTCCTGAAGAAATTAATATTGAAATGGTCGTCGTTGAAAGACTCGGTATAACCTTGGGTACCATAGGCCGCGAGGGTAATATTAGGGCTTGGGTCTGGCACCGAAACTATGGCATCGGTGGGGCGTATACCCAGTTGGCGTAAATACGGCTCTACCTTATAAATATCAGGATTGGCATATTGAAATTCAGGCTTGGTGTATCGTTCGTTTTGCATGTTTTTGTTATGCTGAATGCTGATAAAACCTAGCCCCAGCAATGCTGCCGTAATGCCTGATTGCGCGTATTTACCAAGCTTTGGCACCATCCGGTTGCTGTACCATTCCAGTATGGTTATCATCAATAAAACGCAAGGTATAACGTTCACCATCTGGTAATAGTCGTGATCGGAAAATGCCTTGTACCAGAGTATATCGTAAGCTATGGTACCCAGAAAGCTTATAAAAGTAAGCAACCGCAGTGTAGGGTTAAGCTGGCGCAGGCGCCCAATGTAAATAACAACAAATACCACCAGCATATACAACACCAGTCTTTGCTGGTAAGCTGTTGCCCAAAAATCGAGTATGCGCTCCCGCCACACCCAATACACATCTATTTCCTTCATGTGCCAAATTGGGTAAATTGATTGCAGGTTCTGGTGGTTGCCATTCCAGTTATTGTAACCCACCCCAAACCGGTACCAGCCATAAATACAAGCTACAACCACTACTGCACAGGCAATATTGCCCATAAAAACCTTCATGGAGATTTTGCGTTGCAAAGCCTGGAAGAATACTACACCCAGGTATGCAGCCCACAATATACCCCCATCGGTAGGTTTTAACGCAGTGGCCAGCACCAGGAAAAGAGTAGCATAAATGAGTTGACCGTATCGCTCAGACCTTGCAAAACTGAGCAGGTAATACAAGCCCGCAAAACCAAAGCTGAGGGCGGGCACATTAGGCAGGTAGTTGAGCGCGTAGTAGTAGTAAAACGGTGTGCCGGCAAGTATAAGCACCGGATATATCATGGCCAGTGAAGGCTGCATAAACAACTTCATGCTGCGGTAGAGATAATATAAACCCAGCAGGAAACATATAAACGTAAGCCCACGCAAAATAAGATAGTGCACACCAAACACATGAAACAATTTGCCGGCTATGTAGTATATAATAGGGAACTCGCTTACCACCCGGCCATCGTTACCCGCAAGGTTGTAGGTTGATGGTAAAAAGAAACCGTCCTGCTTCTGGTAATAGTTTTTGGCATACGCCAGGCAATCACTCTGCCTCCATTGGTGAATTGATTTGGGCGGATAATCAATAACCTTCATGCCATTCGCATAAAAGAATGAAATGGCAATAAGCAGTATCAAGATGTATCCCGGGTTTTTGTTAGCCCATGTAAGCATTTGCCAAAATTAAGACTAATTACCATTTTAAGGAACCCTTAACCGTTTGCTGTATATTTTTGTTGGGGAACGAACTACGAACCGCGCTTTTTGTTATATAAGTTAATTACTTTTAGACTGAAATTGGAACCTATGATAAAGTACCTGCTGCTTTGCATATTTATGACGGTTGGTTGTATTGCCGGGGCCCAAGATACCTTGCGCCACAATAGCGTTATAAAACACACCGTGCATGCCACGCCACGCAAAGAAGCGCGGGAAAGAAAAAAGGCCCGCCACCTTACACGCAAAGAAAAGGAGCGCCTCGCCACAAAGAAAAAACTGGTAAACAGAACGCTTAAAGAAAAGAACTTTCACCTGCCTGATGCTGCCAAACACAAATAATAGTATAACACGCACAAACCCTAAAAAACCAATCACATGTTATTTACAAGGAAGAGAATTACGGTTGCCGTTGCCGCCCTGCTGTTGGCGAGCTTTGCTTCATTTGCACAAACCAATGAAAAATTGCAGAAGAAGCAACAACTTTTGCAAAACATAATGAAGGAAAAATTTCACCTGGAGCATGAAGATGGCGACGGGCATGAAAGTAGTGTTGCGGCCAAAACAACCGGTTACGACCAACGTATAACCACCAACCCGAGCAGTACTGGCGAAGGTGAAATATCAATAGCCTATAACCCAAACGACAGCAACGAACTTGTGCTGAGCTTTATGGAACAAACAGCGGCAGGCGGACTTTCTTTCCCGGTATATTATTCATCAGATGCGGGATCGACATGGACAAAAAGCCCGTTTAGCAGCACCGCCATCTGCACCGCCGATTTTCCCGGCCAGATACCAGCCGGTGGCGGCGACCCTGCCTTCGGATGGGATAAAAATGGCAGGCTATATTTTGCCTGGATATACCTTACGGTAAATCCATCTTTCGATACCGGTTTTTTTACACTTAACTGGGCCTATTCTGATAACAAGGGCCACAGCTGGAACGTTAAGCCCAAACACTTCATAGGCCGTGGCGCCATTGACCTCGCTACCAATAATACACTGCCATTCTTTGATGGTATTACCGACCGCGAATGGTTGGCTGTTGACAATAGCGGCGGCGCACACCAGGGCAATTTGTATTGCAGCTTTGTATGCTTCCCTGCCGGCACTGCATCGGCCTACGAGGGTATCAAGACCCTGGTGCCCGGTATTGATACTTTTGGCAATGCGGTACCTGCTTACATGGCTAATACCCAGTTCGGGAATGTGGAAGTAGATAAACTAGGTACGTTGCACATGAGCTTTGCAGACTTGGATAACAGCCAGATACGGCACGTAACATCAACCGACGGCGGGGTATCGTTTGGCACAAGTACTGTGGTTTCCGGTGCTTCAGTTATTTTCCCTTCCGGGCCTACTTTTGTTTTCCATAACCGCGAGAACGCAGCTGTAAATATGGCTGTTGATGGTAGCTCAGGCACTGGCAATAATGTGCACATAGTATGGAGCGATTTTCCAGGCACCGATGCCTATTCGTTTTATTCGCACTCTACCGATGGCGGACACACATGGAGCACACCAGATACACTTAATAAACGCTTTGGCAACAAGTACACGCTAATGCCTACCGTTGCTGCAGAAGGCAATAATGTAGCTGTTTCAGTTACCGCGCTCGATGGCCCGGATTCGGCATATTATTACCAGCTTAATTCTACCAATAATGGCAGTTCGTTCAGTAGCCCGTCTACTGCATCGGCATTGCCTACCCGGTACATAGCCAATGGCGCCAACATGGATTCCAGCCCATTGTTCTTTGGCGACTACAACCGCTCGGTAAGGGCACAATGCCAGGTATATGCCACCTGGAGCGACGGCAGGAGCAATACCGCTAAAGTATATTTCGCACGCAAAAACTTTTGCAGGCTGGGTGTGCAGGAAATTACCTCTGTGAATGACGGCGTACAGTTAACCTCGGTTTTCCCCAACCCTGCTTCAGGGCAGGTTAGCCTGAATGTACATGCTGATGTAGCACAGCCTATTACCATACAGTTGTTTGACCTTACCGGCAAAAAAATGACAGAGCAGTACAGTGCACTACAACCAGATGCACAGCAGATTGCCTTTTCGTTACAGGGTATTGCCAAGGGCGTTTACCTCATTTCGCTGCAAGGCAGTGGTGGCATAATTGCTACCCGCACAGTTGTAGTAAACTAAGGCATTGTTAAAGAATAAATTATTGCAAGGGCTGGCACTAACGCGCCAGCCCTTTTTATTGGTGCAACTCGATTGGTGCAATTTTATTGGTGCGTTATCGTGATTTGGTATCAGGCAGTTATAAAAAATGGGTTGCAGCACGGAACAAGTTTCCGGACAGGCAACCAGCCAGCAGCCCAAGCCTAACCACTATTGCCTAACTTTGCTGAAAACAGCTGCATGCACGAGCATAACCATGAACATAGCCATGCCGGCCATCACCACCACGAAGTAAGTGCTGCTGATGCCGCTAATAAAGCTTTTGTTATAGGCATTGTGCTCAATGGTATATATGTTGCGGTGCAGGTAGTTATGGGCCTGTACACGCATTCCATGGCATTGCTGAGCGATGCCGGGCATAACCTGGGCGATGTGGCCAGTCTGGCGCTATCGCTATTCGCCTTCCGGCTGGCCAGAATAAAGGCAACACCTTCCTTTACTTACGGCTACAAAAAAACAACCATCATTGCCGCATTGGTAAATGCGGTAATACTGCTCAGCACAGTAGTTATTCTGGGTTATGAATCTTTACACAGGCTGCTGCACCCAAGGCCCATTGAAGGGGGTACAGTGGCGTGGGTAGCAGGTATTGGCATTGTTGTAAATGCCGCATCAGCATTTCTGTTCTTTAAAAATAAAGAGCACGACCTTAATACCAAGAGTGCCTACCTGCACCTGCTGAGCGATGCACTGGTTTCGCTGGGTGTTGTAGTCTCGGGTATTGTTATCAGTTTTACAAGCTGGTATTGGCTGGACGGTGCGGTGAGCATAGTGGTACTGCTGACCATACTTTTGGGTACCTGGTCGCTGCTCACCAATAGCCTGCGACTTTCGCTTGATGCCGTGCCTGCCAATGTGCATAAAGAAGAAATTGAGGCGGCAGTATTAAAAATAAAGGGTGTGGAAAGCATACACCACATGCATATATGGGCTATGAGCACCACCGAAAACGCCCTGACCACACACTTGTTATTGCAAGAAACGCTGAGCTTCGATGAAAAAATGCAGGTGGTGCACCACATTAAGCACGAACTGCAACACATGAACATCCACCATTCCACCATTGAGCTGGAATCGGCGGCTATGCCGTGCCAGGAAGAAGATTGTTAGTTACCTCCTTTTAGCAATATTTATAGAAAACTACAATTGGCAGGGGGGCGAAATTCATGTACCTTTGCAGCAGTACTTTGAAAGCAGTTTACAGTGCACCAGCAAACCACAATAACATGCGGACTGCTAATTGCCAACTGTAAACTGCCAACTAAAAACCGGGGCCGACCGGTTTTGACAGCATAGAGCAGGGTATGTAAGCATGTAGTGCGTTGTGTAATTAGCACTTAAATCAGAATACTCAAACCATAAAAGGCGAATATTCTTACGCCATGGCTGCCTAATCAGAGATTAGACATACATTATAGCCGCCGGGATGGCCGCCTGTTGTCGTCCCCGCCGCCGAATCAAACAATAACAGGATAAGCTCCGGATTTCTGCGCTCCGTGGTCGAAAACTAAAGTGGATAGGGGTGGAGTAGGTTTGTCCTGATCCGGCTACATCCCGAAACCCAATCCAGGAATACACATGTAGAAAGCTTATTGGGCATATGTTTGGACGCGGGTTCGACTCCCGCCGGCTCCACAAACAATAAAACCCTTGTCTGGCAAGGGTTTTATTGTTGCTTAAACATTAAAAAGTCGAACCTTTATTTACATAGGTATTCAAGGTAACTAGTTGATAAACTGTCGCGGTTTCAAATTTTTGGCTTCGAAGCCTTTCTGATCTTGGCTAATAATTGCAGTTCCGGAAAAAAATTCAGTATTATACCATCTTGAATGTTTTGATATACCGTCTAAAATAAACCTAAAGGAAAGTTGAATATCTAAGTCTGCAAGATTATTCTCAAGCATGTCCATGGTAGGCATCCAGTCATATAAATATCTACATTCATCAAATACAAACATATCGGTAAACATTCGCGTCTCCTTTGCCTTATATGACCATCTTAAGGTCTTATCAATGTTTACATGATAGGGGACTATTAATTGCCCTATTAGTAGTTCTTTCAATTGATGGAACATGAAGACATCACAGAATAAATATTTTTCAAACGGGTGCCAGTTTTTTTCAATTTTCTTCAAGGAAGCCGATAAGAACTCCTCTTTTTTGAAATTTTCACCTGCGAGAAAGTACATCATGTCTATGTTTTGGATAAATGTGTCTCGCCCTTCTTCATAACTCAATTGGTTAAAAAATGTGCTTTTTAATTTCCGAAACTCAGCCGAGTCATCTTCATTATCCTTAAGCATCTCAAATGCATGGACTATAGAATACATGCCGGTTTCCGAATAAATATCGCCACCACTAAAGTCTCCATCTTCATCTTTAACCCAATTTTTCATTTTATGAATTTCACATAGAAGAGATTTGCTTTTTTTATTCAAATTCATTTCATCAAAAATGCTATTGAAAAACATTTTTAAATAACTGCGGTTTTGAGAGAGTTTATGATAAGGAATAATTACACTACCCATATCCGTTATCAGCCTGGTGATAAACTGACCATAATAGTTGTCAATATCTTCAAGTACTACTTTCTCCCACTCTTCTCCTGTGTCAAAGCCATTCGCAATAGGTCCTTCTGTCATCCAATGTTTATTGTCCTCTGAATACTCTAGAAAATCTTTTGGATACAAATAATTCGCAACTAAATTACCGATGGCAAGGTGCCCTTCTTCATCTTGCTCACCGTCTGGTAATGCAAAATTTGTGATTATTATTCCAGGGCTATTTAGTGCATGGTTATGGAATAATGAAGTAACTGTTGCAAGATTTTTTTGTTTGTCACTTCGACTCGGAAGCGGACCGCAAAAATCTAAATATACAATGTCAAATTTGATAGGGCTATGTGACAAAAAATTGCTTAAATCCCCTTTGATAATTTTTATGTATCGATACGTGGAGACAAGTACAGACTCAACAGCATCAATATAGTTCCGGTTCTCATTCTCAAATGCCCAAACATTCTCGGGCAAAACGCCTAATTGACTTAATACCTTTAGATCATTTAATGGATTCGGTCCACACAAGTAGGCAATTTTAAGTTCATCGGGGTTTTTATTTCCAACAGATGTTTTAAAGAAAGCCTCCCATCGAGAAATAGTTTGGGTTGTCAACTCTGACGCATATTCTACATCCCAACCGTTATCGCTCTTAAGAAGAAATTTCTTCACGTTAGACATGTAGTCAACGGGTATTAAAGTTGCGCTTGTCCTTTCAGAAGTCAATTGCTTTACGGCTGCCGATAAGCATTCGTTTCGTACGATATTCTTTTCTTTTTCTGTATACTGCGGCATATAGAGATGATTTTACTGTTTATATTTGACACATAAATGAACGACAAAGTTAACTCATGAATCAAATTGACATTCTCAAAATATTTTGTAAAGAACGTCCCGAAATTAATAGGGACATTGAGATAGCACAAAACTTAATTAAACAAAACAAAATTGACCACGCGGGTGAGAAGTACAGGGACGCTGCGAAGAGGATGCTGTCTCATAATATGCCTTCATTTGCAATTGATTATTATTCTCAGGCAGCGAATTTGTTCATTAAAGGTGGAAATTATCTCAAGGCAATAAATACCGAAAGTAGTATCTATAATATTAATAAACTTGATAATAATATTTTAGCACTTGCAAATAGCCATGAAAAAATTGCATCTTATTATGCCGTATATGTAAAAAATGACTTTTTAGCCGGCACCTTTTTTATTTCATCCGCAAAGCATCATGAAGAAAACCAAAATTATAGATCAGCGTACAAAAAGGCACTTTTTGCTAGTGAGTATTTTGAAAAAACAAACGATACAGGCAAGAAAATGGACGCTCACAATTTGGCTTTTAGAATGGCTTTACAGTCCGGCTATTATGAAAAAGCAGGAGAGCATATGCTTCGTGTTTTTAACTATATAAAAAAAGATTATAGCGCGCATCATATCTCAGTCTGCGTAAAAGGCTACAAAACTTTTATGAAGGTTGAACGTTATGAAGAGGCCCTTATGTTTATTACGGAAATTTTAAAAGCTCACTATGATGCAAAGATTATACAGCATAAAATCACAAAATATCTCAAAGAGGAACAAAAATTAACTCTGTCGGTCAGACAGTCTATTGATATTGTCAATAATCAGAGAATGATAAATGAGCTTGGGGCCAAAACTTCTGAAATCGTAAGTTATTCATTAGAAATGAAACAACATGCCGACAATATTGGTTCACCGGAAGCCTCTGATTTTTTTTATTTACAGCATCAAGAATACAAGAAGGTGAGTTATAAAAACAGCAAAAATTATTTGAAATTTATTGTTTATACTGTTTGGGAAATTTCTTGCTTGTACGGCGTTAGTTTATGGAGATGGTTAACATTCTCCTTAATTATCCTTATCGTTTTTGGTTGCTTTTTTTCAAATATCCCTTGCCCCAGTTTTTTTCCAAACTCAATGAAGCACTTCTTAGAAAATATTCATCCAGAAATCAAAGTTGCGAGCATTAATAACAATTTCACTCCATTCTATTATAGTGTTGTCACATTTACGACATTGGGCTATGGTGATATTACACCGGCAAACATTTCAGCCCAAATTTTTTCGGTTGTCGAAGTTTTTATTGGCTATGTTATGTTAGGCGGATTGTTAACGGTATTTTCCAAAAAGATTATTAGATAAATATAAACCGTTCCAAATCCTCCACAAAAAAGTTCGACATATCCCCGCCCTTCTCCACAAATAAAATCCCATAATTAATTGAATTTCAATTGATTATGTGATTTTTTATTAAAAATGTCTAACAAATTTGTCTAACATTTTGATAGACTATTATTTCACCGAATGGATTGTATCTTTCTTTTCATTGATTATTTCAGGTTCTAAATTACAAACCACATAAGGGGAAATTAACCCTAACCGTTCACTAGTGGGACCGAGATGTACAAGAAGTTTAAAGTCTTTTGTTACCGCGATGTACTCCTTTTTTGGATTTTTCAAATAGTCCTCAATGTTTGGAAAAATAGGGAACAAGGTAACTTGAAAGTCCAAATCTACGCCACCTTTAAGCGCCTTGATCCTTTCTTCCTCCTGTCCTTCAAACAAAAGTGTTTCCGAATGAAAAGTTGAATCAGGATAAACTTCTTCAATTGCATACATCAATTCTTGGTCAAATTGGTCGAGCATACAACTTCCGTTAACTTGATACCTACCCCTATCAAAGTCACGTTTATATGGCAAGAATGCCGTAAAACGATTCCATTCGTTACCACGAACGGTTATGACGTTTAGAAACTTAACGTCATTTGGGTTTGTAAATGCTTTTAGTGTCTTCATATTGTCTTGTTGATTAAAGCGTATTAAATTAGGACTATCTATGTGGAAGATAAGTCTTTAATAGGCTGAAGTTAATTTCTCCAATATGATATTCTATTCTTAGTAGGTCTGAACTTTTATAAACTATAGGAGCTTTAGAAATTCGATTATAGAAAAAAATAAAGTTCTCCGTTTTACCTACAAATATGTTGTTAGTATCAGCAATTACAGTAGCATCTTTAAAAACTACTTTGGTATTATTATATTTTCCAAGTCGGACCTCATCAGTCTCCCAAAAAGCAACACCGATTACTAACATAACTATAAAAGATGAAGCTAAGGCGATTGCTTGTACAAGTGAGTCAAAATCTTTGCCAGATTTAACTTCCATAACTCTCCATTCATTAAATAAAAATCTAAATATAAACTGACTGACTGCAAGAATTAGATAGCGAAAAAGAAATGGAAAAAATATTACCATCGACAATAGGGGAAACAGAGATATGAAAGCCAGAAAATCAGTAAGGGAATTTTTGGTAAAGGCTAAATTCAATCTTTGCTTTGTAGTAAGATTTAACCGTTCTGTGAATTTCTGATTCGAGGCTTGACCTTCATTTTTAAAGAAAAGAAAATATAACAACAGAGGTGCTGTTATCATAATAATATAGAGCCACAAATTGTTTAGAAATGACATTAATATCTCTGAAAACCCAATGAAATATACTATGTCAATACTAAAACTTTTATAGAAAATTAGTAGCTTAAGTATACCTAGAAAAATGCAAGCGGGTATAAAATAAGGCACTAATTTACCTAACCTTTCATTGGGTGAAGAACTCATTTTGTCAAAATTTATCCAATAGCAATACACGATACTAACGGTAAATTATACAAATCTGAATGGTTAGATTTGAAAACCAAAGACACCAAATAAATTATTGTAGCTGAAAAAAGTTCTTATATATTTCTCCAGTCTCAATAGCCTTCCTACGCTTTTTCTTCAATAGGTCAGTGAGAGTAACTCTACCTTCCAATATAGTAGTTAAATCAAATCCATCCATAATGATAATTGACTTAAAAGCGGGAGAGATAGCTTCAGGAGTTACACCATCAATAGTAACTAATAAACCAACAGCCATTTTAAACTTCGTTTCAACCTTATAACAAAAGTCGGCTAAGTCTCCACGGTCAACCTGACGTTTCCATTTCGCTTCAAGTAAGTAATCTAACCCCTCAAAAGTAAACGCTCCATCTATTTGTTCGCCATAATTTTTGAATGAACCTTTAGGGTCTAGTTCATAAAGAAGGAACAAATCATAAAGAAACTTTTCTAAATCATACCCACGTCTTTGAAGGTCTTTCATAACAGATAAAGCATTAAACCTGTCCTTCAAGCTATTTAATTCTGAATCAAGAGACTTATTCTGTATGATTTTCTTCTCACTTTCTACCCTCCTTTTTTGAGCTTCTTCTTGTTCTTTAGTTTGCTGAATATATCCTTTAGTATGAGTTCTCAATCTTGCTACAGCATCTTTCGCAGTTTTGGTTTTAGACCCATCTTCATCAAAAAATTTTAAGTTACTAAAGTCATCAATATCCGTGACAGCTAAGAACAAGTTTACTATATCATCTTGGTAAATATCAAGTCGCTTGGTCATTCTTTCGATTAACTCTTTTACTGCTTCTCTTTTGGTTACATTCCAATTAATTGTTCCTACGATAGCGTTATTGACTATGGTTAATTTTACAAAATCCTGTAAGTCGTCTTTCTTCCAAAATATAACAGATAGGGCATCTTTTAATGCTAGTACTGCTTGTGGTGATATTTTTTTAGGTGCTGCCATTATTATAAACTATTGAGAATTATCTACAAATATAAAAACTTATCAGCCATAGACTTGTTTTAGATTATGATTTATTTAAAATTAGTCAGTAATATTGAAAGGGATCAACACTTTTTGTTTAAGTGCAGGTCTACAGTCCCGTTCCTCTGAGCGGCACGAGTGTGCTGTGCAGAACCCTCGCACCACTAAAACCTTTTAAGTTTCCTGTTCATTTCGCTATTTTAGCAGCCTATGAGTACCGCGCCCAAAATTTATACTTCCCCTTTTAATATAACTGTGCTGGTAGCGGGGATAGGGTTCTTTATTGATGCTTTCGATCTGTTTTTGTTCAATGTATATCGTATCCCCTCGCTGAAAGACCTTGGTCTTGCTGGTAGCGAGTTAACACTAACGGGCGAAAAACTGCTTTCCATTCAAATGGCGGGCATGATGCTGGGTGGCATCATTACTGGTATTTATGCCGATAAAAAAGGCCGGGTCAAGGTGTTGTTTGGTTCTATCTTACTGTATTCCCTGGCCAATTTTGCCAATGCCTTTGTGCATGATGTGCATACGTATGCCGTAATACGGTTTCTGGCTGGTGTTGGTCTGGCTGGCGAATTAGGTGCAGGCATAACGCTGGTGTCAGAAAGTATGTCTGTTGAAAAGCGGGGCTACGGCACTATTCTGGTAGCTACGCTGGGTGCGTTGGGTGCTGTTACTGCTGGGCTTATAGGCGATTTTTTGCCGTGGCGGCATGCGTTTCTCGCAGCAGGTGTGGCGGGTGGTATTTTGCTGCTCATGCGGCTGAAGTCGTTTGAACCATCCATGTTTCAGCAAACCAAATTGGCAAACGGTAAAAACGGGTCGTTAATGCTGCTGTTGTCTTCGCCACGAAGGGTACTGAAGTACCTGGCTTGCATATTCATGGGCATACCTATATGGTATAGTGTAGGGCTACTCATTACACTGTCGCCGGAAATTGCGAAGACCCATGGCATACAGGGCTTGAAATTATCTACCTGCTTTATTCTCTTTCAGATAGGTATTACCAGCGGCGACCTGCTGAGCGGCATCCTGAGTCAGTTATTCAGGAGCAGGAAGAAGATACTCATTTCTTTTATGGGGCTGGGTGTGCTTTCAACGGTCTATCATTTTATAAGAATAAATGAAAGCCAGCAGTTGCATATTACGTCCTTCCTTATGGGCCTGGGGTGCGGTTACCTTTCTGTATTTGTAACATCAACTGCCGAACATTTCGGCATTAACCTACGGGTAACCGTTACCGCAACCGTTACCAATTTTATGAGGGGGGCTCTCGTGCTGCTAATACCCTTGCACCAGGGTCTGGAACATTTATTTGGACTGAGCCTAACGGGTGGGCTCGCCATAACGGGTTGCCTGGTTTGGGCTTTGGCACTGGTAGCAGCGTTCGCGCTGCCCGATACCTTCGGTAAATCGCTTGCCTTTACCGAGTCTTAAATGCACCCGGCAGGTTTGGTGGAAACGTCTCTCTCCATATTTTAAACGTACAAACCCCATGCGCAGCAAGGGGTTTGTACGTTATATGGCATTATTGTTGCTGCGCGGCAGCAGTATTCACACACCTTTATATCAGCATTGCAAATCCGTTTCACACCTTCAATATTGTTTTGTAATAAAAGGGGCAAAAAAGTAAATCAGTGAATGATGCAACTAAATAAGCATGTAGTGTAATGCTTACCTGAGGTAGTTCCCTCACCTTTGCTATGTGAAAAGGAATTCACCAACAAACATTAATTACGATGATCAACATAACTGAATTAAAAGGCACCTGGAACGAAATGAAGGGGAGATTAAAACAAGAATTCGCAGTACTAACTGACGATGATCTGTTGCTGAAAGAAGGTAAGCAAGATGAAATGATAGGCAGGCTGCAACTAAAGCTAGGCAAGACCAAAGAAGAAATTAAAAAAATTATAGCCGACTTATAAGCGGCAACCCCATTTCGAGTTTTTAAAAAATTTAAAAGGGAGTTGTTGCAAACAACCACCACAAAAATTAAAGCAATGAAAAAAGTATTTTTATTATTATCGTCGATTTGTACATTAGCTGGAAGCGTAAGCGCACAAGAACCTGTTGTAATGGCTGTTAAAGACCCGTTGCCCGATACTAGGGACATGTTTTTGGTTGGCGCAAAAATTGGGTTTAACTATTCCAATGTATACAGCACAGAAGGCAAAGATTTTGTAGCCGATTCTAAATTCGGACTGGCATTTGGCGGTTTCATATCTATACCCATAGTAACGCTGATAAGCATACAACCGGAAATACAATTTTCGCAGAAAGGCTTTCATGCCAAGGGTTCTATTTTAGGCAGTACCTACGATTTTACCAGGACTACCTCCTACATTGATGTACCGGTGCTGTTTGCCTTGAAACCAAGCCGTTTTTTAACGCTGCTTGCCGGCCCGCAATATTCTTATTTAACTAAACAGCGCGATGTATTTGCCAATGCAACAACCTCGATAGCGCAAGAGAAAGAATTTCAAAATGATAACCTGCGTAAAAACATATTTGGCCTGGTAACTGGTGTTGATATCAACATGAACCACACAGTAGTAAGTGCACGAGGCGGTTGGGATATGCAGAAAAATAATGGTAATGGCACATCAACTACCCCACGTTACAAAAACATGTGGTTGCAATGTACCATCGGCTATCGCCTGTATTACAGAAACTAATAGTTAAGCAATAAAGAAAAATAGAAGCGGAAGGCATAAAGCGAAAGCAATTGCCTTCCGTTTTTTATTGACTTTTATATTTTTGAAAGTTTTCAGGCAAGATGTTCAAGAGGTATTTTGGTGTACTGAAATGTGGGCGTTGATCCCACACTCTTTTCACATCTACTCTGTTTTTCCTTTGAACGCGGCATAAATAGCCATGGCATGGCCATGACCTAACTCAAAATCACTTTTGAGCCAGTTCGTTATTTCAGTGGCTTTTACAGTGGGTAGAAGTTGACCATTTGCGAGAAAACCCTTGGCTTCCGCGAGTTGTTTAAAATCATCAGGTGTTTTACCCGTCTTAATTTTGATGTTGTCTAAATATCCTTGAAATGACATGTGCTGAGTTTTTGGTTATAGTTTTTCCAGTATAGTTTTAATGTTGGTCAGGCTTTTGGCAACATCTGCCCCTACAATCTTATCCATATCCATAAATATAAGCATGAAATTCATTGGCCAGTCCATACCACCGTTATAAACCCATTCCAGGCGCGTTGTTTCTTTGCCTACTGCATCAGTAATAAAGTAACCATCAGCAACAAAACTTATGGGCTTCCGGAATCGAAGTTGGAACTCTATTTTCTTGCCGTCTTCAATGTTCTTTATTTCCCATTCACCAGTGCCGGTTTTGTGGTTTTCGCTTGCAAACGAAAGCACAGCACCCTTTGTTCCGTCTGCCGCCCCCGAAAGCGAAATTTTCGTTGCAGGGTCAAATTGCAACCACACACTATACAGTTGCTGGTTTTTATTAAACCTGAGAAAATCAAAAACAACAGCCGCAGGTTTGTTGATAACTACCTGCCGTGATATTGTATATTTTTTCTTGGTGAAGAGCGCTACAACACACGCAACAGCCACTAGAGCAATTAGTACAGCCAGTATTTTTACAAATATCATTTTCATTGTTTTATGTTGGAGGAATTATTCGTTAAGCCCGGTATGTATAGGTTATTAGCCAATTCACGCCAAACTTGTCGCAGCACATGCCACAGTATGCACCCCAGAAAGTTTTGTTTACCGGCATTTCTATTTTGCCCCCTTCCGCTAACCCGGTGAATAGTTTATCTGTTTCGGCTTCGCTTTCAGTGTGCAGGCATACATGGTAGTTGTTGCCAAATACCAGGTGCTGCCCCATCGATTCCAAAGCATCCGTTGCCATGAAGGTGGTGCCATCAGGCGTAGTGAGTGTTATGTGCATGTATTTTTCCTGCTCTTCAACAGGCATTTTTTCGCAACCCGGCATATCTTTGAATTGCTGGGCTGCGGTGAAGTCGCCACCGAAAATTGATTTGTAAAACTTCATAGCTTCATAAGTATTGCCCATGAAATTGAAATAAGGATTTGTTGTTAACATAGCTTCTGTATTTATAGTTGGCAAATTTAAAGTCAATATGGCTTATTCGTAAATGGATAATGCGACATTCTATGAAAGGCATTTGCGACAAAAACATTTTCTAGTTTTGCCTTATGGTTACTATTTCCGTTCTCGCACTCCGGAATGCGGTACTCGCGTCCATTTCCGATTCGGTCTATGCTTTTAATAAGGTAAATGAGTTTATGAAAGAGGCTGGGAAGGAGCCTTGCTTCAGGGTGCAATTGGTAGGCTTTACTGAGGAAGTGCCGCTCAACAATGGCACTTTTAAAATACGCACCGATGCCCTTTTTGAGCATGTGCGGCATACCGACCTGATAATTGTTCCCGCCTTGCTAGGGCACGGACCAGCAACTACCTACATAAACAAGGATTGCGCAGGCTGGATAGCACAGCACTACAAAGAAGGGGCCGAGGTTGCCAGCTTATGTACTGGCGCATTTTTACTTGCATATTCAGGTGTGCTGAATGGCAAGCAGTGCACTACGCACTGGGCCTATGCCAATGAATTCAGATATTACTACCCTGCGGTAACGCTGGTAGATGAAAAGATAATTACCAACCAGAATGGTGTTTATTCCAGTGGGGGCAGCACTTCATATTGGAATCTGTTGTTGCACCTCATTGAAAAATATACCGATCGGGAAACGGCTATCCGCACTGCCAAGTACTTTGTTATTGACCTTGATAAAGACAACCAGTCGGCATTTATCATTTTTCAGGGACTGAAAGACCATAACGATGAAGTTATTTTAAATGCCCAGCAATTTATTGAGCAGTGCTATGCTGAAAAACTGACAGTTGACCAAGTGGCAGCGCAATTTCATGTAACCCGGCGTACCTTTGAGCGGCGGTTTAAGAAAGCTACGCGCAATACCGTTGCAGAATATATTCAACGCGTTAAAATAGAGGCGACAAAAAAGCAACTGGAAACTGGAAGGAAATCGATAGCCGAAATAATGCAACAGGTAGGCTACACAGACATGCAAACCTTTCGCGAGGTTTTCAAAAATATAACCGGCATGACGCCGATAGACTATAAAAACAAGTACAATAAAATTTAGCGGGTACACGTTGCTTATTACGCAGGCATCTTGTGATTGCCTTAACATGCAATTGCCTATATTTATAGTGTAGGCAATATGCGCAATATTTTCTCTTTCGCTTCCACCAGCATCTGACAAACTCCGTGGGCTTGTAAAAAATCAGTTTTCCGCACTTATCTATTGTATGTCTTAAAACTATTTTTTATGGTTATCCTGTTCTTTTTTATTGCCATTTGGTATGCATCACTGTTTTGCCAAACCTTCTTCCAGCATCGCTATGCCGCCCATGGCGCGTTTAAAATGAATAAAGGCTGGGAGCGTGTTTTTTTCGTTTTATCGTACATAACACAAGGGTCGTCTTACATGAGCCCTGGCACGTATGCCATTATGCATCGTATGCACCACGCATATACCGATACAGCCAAAGACCCACATTCGCCCTCATTCTCAAAGAACATCTTCAGCATGATGCTGCGGACCAGTAAAATTTATGTAGCTATTTTTCAGGGAAGGTTTCCTATGGAAGCGCGGTTCACTAAAAATGTGCCCACCTGGGTAAGGTTCGATAAGTGGGCTAATTCCGCATGGTCGCGCGTGATATGGGGTATGGCATACATCTTCTTCTTTATTGCCTATGCTACGTCGCCATGGGTTTATTTATTGTTGCCTATCGTTATCTGCATGGGTGCTTTCCATGGTGCCATCATTAACTGGTTTGCCCATAAATACGGCTATACCAATTTTAAACTCAACAATACATCCGAGAATCTTTTTCACGTTGATATTTTAATGCTGGGGGAATCATACCACAACAACCACCATAAACATCCGTCAGCCCTCAATTTTGGCGTAAAATGGCATGAAATTGACCCCATCTATCCTGTTATCCGTTTGCTGGCATTGTTAAGGGTAATTAAGATCAATGAACCTGCTCTTTTAAAAAATGATGCAGTAATATAAATTGGGAAAGAACAAGCGCACAACAGCCGGAATTTCTATAAATTTACACACACAGCAGTAAGCTGCTGCAAAACATTTAATATTTATGGTGGTAGCCCGTGAAGAAATGTATGACAAGCTGAAGGGCTATAACTGGAACTTCAGGGGAGCTGAGTATGACTTGTATTCTTCAGTGGAAATTGACGAAGATGATGCGCTCTCCTTCCAGCTCAATAACATCACTTTCACGCTCGATACCTTCGTTATACGCGGTGCCACAGCAAAAATAAATGCTTCCTGCAAACAAAACGGAGAAGATATACAATTCGCGTTTATTGGCACTGCTATTTAAAATAGTAAGCGGTGGTGCTTTTATAAGTTCGCTGAAACAGGCTCACCACACACGCGGTAAATGGCATCTCCAGTGCCTTGCGTATAATTCTTGCTTTCCAATCTTATGCAGCCATCAGCAGCAAGCGTCACATCCCCCGTTTTGGGTTATTTTTACCCTTTCCCAGGCCTGTTTCATCAAGTTTAACAAATAAAATTAACGCTAAGCTTTTATTTAATATTGCGTGCAATACATTTGTAATAATATGAGAACCATTCTACTCTCTTTTATTCTTATTGCAGGTTTTTTTCAGGCTGGCTGGGCGCAGCAATACATTGTTAAGGGCTATGTGCACGATACGCTCAATTACCAGTCGCTGCCATCGGCGTCGGTAGTGCTTATCCGCACCAATGATAGTGTCATTCAATCTTACACCCGTTCGCATAGCGATGGTAGTTTTGAATTGAAAGTGCCTAAGCAGGGCCGGTACATACTGCACGTTACTTTTCCGCATTTTGCCGATTTTCAAGATGTGATAGATGTGCACGATTTTGTGACGAGCTACGGCACGGTACAAATGGAATCGAGCGAACACATACTGAAAGAGTTTGTGTTGAAGAAGAACATAGCCGCCATTAAAATAAAGGGCGACACCACCGAATATATGGCCGATAGCTTTAAGGTAAAAGACAACGCAACTGTTGAAGACCTGCTGAAAAGGCTGCCTGGAATAACAGTAGACAAAAACGGTTCCATAACCGCACAGGGCGAAACCGTGCAAAAGGTACTGGTTGATGGCGAAGAGTTTTTCAGCGATGACCCTAAGGTGGTTACACAGGGGTTGCAGGCTGCCGTAGTGGAGAAAGTGCAGGTGTTTGATAAAAAAAGCGACCAGGCTGAGTTTACAGGTATTGACGACGGACAGAAAACCAAAACCATTAACCTTTCCCTGAAAGAAGATAAAAAGAAAGGTGTATTCGGTAAGGTGGAAGCTGGTGGGGGTACCGATGGCTATTTCCAGAATCAGGGTATGATCAACGCATTTAAAGCCAAAAGGCAGCTATCAGCTTTCGGCATTATGTCGAACACGGACAAAGTGGGTTTGGGCTGGCAAGATAACAACAGCTTTAGCAGTGGTGCCGGTGTTACAGAAATAAATGATGAAGGACAGGTGAGCATAACCTCAGTGGGCTCCGGCGACGAAATCGCAGGCTGGGACGGTAAATACAATGGCGAAGGTTTGCCTAAAGTATGGACAGGCGGCCTGCACTTTGCCGATAAATGGAACGAGGACAAACAACACATTGTAGGCAATTACCGCTATGGTATGCAGAACGTGGAAGTAAATGGCCTTACCACCACACAAAATCCGCTCACCAACGATTCGGTGAGCGTTACCCGCGAAAAAAGGAATCAGTTCAGCACGGGCGACAGGCACGGGCTGGATGGTATGTACGAATGGAAAATTGATTCGTTCACTACCCTGAAGGTAACCGCAGCAGCAGGACAAAAGCAACAGGATATTTCCACAATGTATAACAGCACAACCATGCTGCAAGATTCCATACTATCAAACACCAACGATAAAAAAAGCACCAGCACCAGCACATCAACCTTTGTAAACGCCGATGTTTTGCTGAGGAAGAAATTCAGAACAAAAGGCCGTTCTTTTTCGCTGGATGTAAAGGAGAATTACAAGGAGACCAATAGCGATGGCCGCCTTATTTCGGCAACCGACCTTTACCGTGCCGATACTATCGCCTTTGTAAATAATGTTAACCAGAAGAAGACAAGCACCACCAATACACTGGCCTTTTCAGCTCGTGCTACCTATACAGAGCCGCTGTCGAAAAAAACATTCTTAGAACTCAATTACGGCCTTACGGTAAATAACAGCCTGGCACAGAATTTTTCATACGATACCAACCTCGCAACCGGTAAAATGGATCTGTTGAACACTTTTTATAGCAGCGACTATAAATACAACATCTTCACCAACACGGGTGGTATAGCTGCAAGGTTTGTCTACGAAAAATATAACTTCTCTTTCGGTAGCGATGTATCGGATGCGCGCTACAACCAGGTGAATCAGTTACATGGAGATTCTGCCCGCAACTATGATTATCTCAACTTCTTCCCGAGAGCAACATTTGTTTACCAGGTGGGGCGTAGCAATAGCTTCAGGTTCAATTACCAGGGCAGCACAAGGCAGCCCACTATTACTGAGGTTACACCCCTGAACCAGAACACCGACCCCTTGAATATTGTGGTTGGTAACCCCGACCTGAAGCAACAATTTACCCACGCGTTTTCAGTACGCTATAATAACTTTAAAATGCTCTCCGGCAGGTTCTTGTTTGCGAGTGGGTCCTTCAATGTTATTAACGATGCTATAAGCACCAGCACCAGTAATACCGATGGTTTGCGCCAAACCAGATACATTAACGTTACTGGTAATTACAACGGCTTTGCCTTCTTCGGTTATGGTTACAAGCTGAAGAAAATAGACATGCAAATGGGTGCCCACCTCAATGCCGGCATCAACCATATTAACAGCATCATTAACGGTAAACAAAATACCACCAATAACAACAGTTATACCCTTACGCCAACCGTACAGTATTATAAAGACAAAAAATACAGTATTGAATTTAATCCATCCGTTACTTACAACGATAACCAATCGTCAGTATCGCAAAACAGCAGTTACTGGATGAGTAACAATGAGTTGAGCGGCACAGTGCAACTGCCGGGTAAAATGGAATTCAATACCAGCTTTAACTGGTTCCTGAGGCAGCAAACAGAACTATTCAGCACCAACAATAATGTTATGCTCTGGAACGCATATTTAAGCAAGAAATTCCTGAAAAAAAGCAATCTGGAGCTACGGGCCTCGGTGCTGGATATACTGAACCAGAATATTGGTTACAGCCGCACCGCGCAGGCGGGTATTATTACCGAAGATGCTTACAACAGCATTCGCCGTTATGGTATGCTGAGCCTTATCTGGAATTTTTCTAACACACCGGGCGGGGTGCCACCACAGCCGGGCGGCATGATGATGATGAGAAGATAATACAGGTAAAAGCAAACAGCCATCAGTTACAAAACTAGAAACCAATGAAACAATTTATATTAGCAGTATTATCCTTCGTCGCATTCAGTATTCCGGTACATGCGCAATACACCGTAGCCGGAAAAATAGAGTTTGAGCGCAAGGTAAATTTCTATGCCCAACTCAAAGAGATGGAAGAGGCTGGCCCTAATCCGTTCATGGAGCAAATGAAATCGAAGATACCGAAGTTCAGTACTTCGTATTTCGATATGATATTTGATACCACACAAAGTATATACAAACCGGGCCGCGAAGCCGAGGTGAACAATGTAATGAAAATGTTTGGTGGCGGCCCCGCTACTGCCAATGTGGTGTACACCAATTTTAAAACGCAGAAGGCCATTTCAAACAAAAAAGTATTTGACCAGTCGTTCCATGTTATGGACACGATGCGGGTGCTGGAATGGCGCATTAAAGACGAGATACGCACCATAGCTAATTTTAAATGCCATAAGGCAGTAGGCATTATTTGCGACTCCGTTTATGTGGTTGCCTTTTATACCGAAGATATACTGGCAAGTGGTGGCCCGGAAATGTTTGGCGGCCTGCCCGGTATGATACTGGAACTGGCTGTCCCCCGCTTGCACACCACCTGGACCGCAACAAAATTTGAACTGATATCCCCTGTAGCAACCGACTTCGTAATATCGGACAAGGGTAAGAAAGTAACCAGCAAGGAGCTACAGGAGTCGTTAGAGTCAAGCCTAAAGAATTTTGGTAAAATGGCGCAACGGAATTTGTGGTGGAGTGCGTTGTAGAAGGCATTTCAATTTCATTTCAGTTATAGTATTTGCCGGATACCCAGACTCGCGTTACATTGCAGCCGTAAGCCTGTTAAACACCATTGCCCATGTTATACCTTATACACGAAAACCCAATACGCGATACACATCACAAACTGCTGATACAACACCTGGAACAATTGGGGCTGCAATATGAACTCATTCAGTTTGCTCCGCTCGATGTGGAAATTGAGTTCCTAACCAGGCGAAAAGATGTGTGGGTGTTTGGTACGTTTAGTTTGGTGCAGATGGTGCATAAGTATGGCTTTCAGCCGGGATCTATGTACAATTTAAACCACGATTTTGAAGTGTACGCCCCACACTTTGGGACACACATGCTGAACCATGACGCACTGGTAATGAACTTTAGCGCACCTTTGCCCGAAGATAAGAAGTGGGATATGTTCTTTGCCCGCCCATGTGGCGATACAAAAGCATTTACCGGCCAGATATTCATGCGCCACAGCTGGACGGAATATGTGCGCCAGCAGGTTGAAAACGATCAGCTGCGTTACATAAGGGAGCGCCCGGAAACGATACGCGTATTGCTGAGTCCGCTTAAAAATATTTCCACTGAGGTCCGCTGCTGGATAGTTGGCGGTAAGGTAATTACGATGAGCGAATACAAAGTTGGCCAACGGGTTATAGCAACCAATATGGACAGTGACGCCAAGTTGAAACAGCAGGTGCAGGAGCTGGCTGACATATATCAACCAGCGGAAGCTTTCGTATTAGATGTTTGCCGCATGGCAGATAGTGATGACATAAAGATTGTGGAGATCAATTGCATGAATTGCTCCGGCTTCTATGATGCCAATATGCAATTTTTGCTCGCTGGTCTTGAAGCGCATTTCAATAACAAATAGTGTTGCTACATATTTCTAGTTTACCAAATTGAAACCATACGCAAGTCAAAGTTAGTAGCCACGGCCTTCAGGCCGTGGTATGGAGATAGAACACAAAGGTTTTAGCCGAAATTAATACAATACATAGCTTATTTTGGCTAAAGCCGAGCCTTCAATTCAAATCTCCACGGCCTAAAGACCGTGGCTATTTTTAAACTATGATCTCCTAGTCTCCCCGCAAAGACAACTTGGTAATGCTACTTACTTTAATATTCTTGTTTGCTTTATTTTCCCCGGTACTACCTTGAACGGACCTTCGCCCGCTGCGAATAAGTGTATCTCCGGCCTCAAGGTGTCAGCATACTCATGCCAGGCGGCGCGGAAATCTGCATTGAGCTTGATCAGTTTTTCAAGAATGGAATCAGCGAACTGCTGCTTCAACTCTTCCGTTGGTGGTACTGTAATTTCGAAGTAGAAAGCGGGTCGCACAGCGGCATTTTCACCTTCGGCAACTGCCTGGCAAAAGGAACGGGTAATGCTTGCCAGTGCGGTATCTGCGTATAAACATTGCTCTATATCTTCGGGGTAAATATTGGCACCCATAATACTTATAGTAAAATCGCGGCGGCCATATATCCACATCAGTGGCAGTGCAATATTCCGCTCAGGGCCGCCCTTGCCCAGTTCATCAATATCGTAGCCTAAAGCCTTTAGTTTTTCGGCCATCTGGTCGTACCGGCAAATGCCGCCTTCATCATGTATGTTGTACCGTATTCTTGGCGAAAGCACTGATTTACGCGTTATGGTGAAGATCAATTCGCGGTTGTCGCTTACTTCAATAAAATGCATTAGCGGATTGTATTGGAATATCATAGGCAGGCGCGAATCTTCGCCAAAAATGGCCGACCGCACCTCCGGCTTTTCACGGGCCAGTCTCCTGAGTGCGATGGTGAGTGGAGTTTCGCCCGCAATGCCAATTTCAAGGTCGGTAGCGCCATAGCCGCTGAATACTTTTTCAAACCCAGGCAAAAGATAGTCGCGCAATCCCTCTGACATGCCTTCACCCCCAACCAGCGCTGAGAATTTATATTTATGCCATGGGAAATTATGCACTTTGGCATGGTCGTATAGTTGCTTTAAAAAAGGAGGATAGCCAGCAATCATATAGTCGTAATCTGGCCCGAAAAATTCGAGTGTGTTTAGAATTTTATCTACATCGGGACCCGTACATTTTACCATGCCGTTGCGTTGCAGGGCAATACCCATGTTTATACCCGTAGCCCATGCACCCATTGAAAATGCATTGATGGTGAACGAAGGTTTCTTGCCGAAACTGAACGTTGAAAAATAGCTGATGAACGCATGGGACTCTCTTCTCTCACGGGTGCTTCTCACCCAGTTGTATGGGGTGCCGGTGCTGCCTGATGATTCGTCAACAGCAATTCCTGTTTCGGGTATATAGCCACCTACACAACGCTGTGCAGTGGTAAATTTCTTTATGTAATTCTCCTTGTCAGTGAAAGGCACATCTGTCCACTTTTCAATTTTGATAGTGCTGAGCAACGACTGGTAGGCGGGCACATTTTTCAGTGCAAAGTAAAACAGTCGCCTTGCGCGGACCTTGCTGGCCCATTCCAGATATTCAGGCGACAGCTTGCGGAAGTGGGCTATGAAGCTATCGTACCGCTGCGCTGCCAAAAACAGCCGGATATCGCGAAGAGTAAGTTGTAAAAAACGAAGTTTATCGGTTTTTGAAGGGCCGGCTTTACCAAGGTGTTTTTCGTGTGGCATATATTTGTGTTTAGATAATTGGCATCCGTTCTGTTCTAAGAATGCGCAACAAATGTATTGGTGTTTAATGCCTCGGCATTTGACATAAGTCAAATAATTGGAGAACATAGTTGAAAGCAGGCCAATGCCCTTTTATTACACCAATCAGCCTACCCCCTATGTTTAAACTTTATTTCATCAGCAATCCTTAGTACTTTTGAGGGTGACACGCGCATTTAATTCATTCTTAAAACCAATATTTTGAAACAGATATTTACCGCTCTATTTTGTACAGTTAGTTTCGCAACAATGGCACAAACCACGTTGACCAACGGCGGGTTTGAAACCTGGGGCAATGCTACGCCCGGCGTAGCTACCGAGCCTACGGGTTGGTTTTCAAATAAGTCGGGCTCTGCTATTGCAAAGCTTGGGCCGCAAACATGTTTTAAAGACAGCACCACGGTGCATTCCGGCAGTTATGCAGTGAAAATAGTTACGGAATCATATCTGGGCACAGCGGTTAATGGCGCACTTACAACAGGCGTGGTAAATGCCCCGTCTATTACAAAAACGGCAGGGTACATCGGTTCGTTGAATTATTCTGATACTACCGATTGCAGGCGCATGAGCTTCACTGGCAGGCCTGATAGCCTTGTAGGCTGGTATCAGTACACGTCGGGTGGCACTGGCGAACAGGGTAAAATAAGAGCAATACTGCACACAGGCCAGTACTTTGACCCTGAAACGCCAACAACCTACCATATTGACCCTACGGCTAATAAAGTAGCAGACCTCACCTTCCTTACCCCAACTGCCAATATTACCACCTGGACACGTTTCAGCATGCCCTTTACCTATGCTACCAGCGGCACGCCGGCTTACATTATGATCAACATGACGCCATCTGCCAACCAGGGTACTACCGTAACCGGCAGCACCTTGTGGTTAGATGATATACAGACCGTTTATAAAACAAATACATCGGTAGAAAATACCGCCACCCAACTGGAAACCGCAAGGGTATTCGCTTCGGGCAAAAATGTTTTTGTTGACTTTCCTGAACTAGTTGAAGGTGCCGCAAGCCTGGAAATATATGATGTTACAGGCCGCCGGGTTGCTAACTTTACCGTTACCAACAATCAGGTAAATACTTTTAACCTTGGCGAGCAACATGCTGGTATTTACATGTTCCGTTTAAGTAACAATGGCTTCCGTAAAACAGGCAAAATATCTATTCAATAAGCTTTTCTTATTCATTCACTATTAATGTTGCTACGCAAACAGCTTGCCTTATTGGGTATAGCCTTGTTCTTTAGTTGTATAGTTTCAGGGCAGGCGCATGCAGTGCATTTAACTGGCAGGGTTTTTTATGCGGCGAATAAAGAGCCCATTGCAGGTGCTGTAATTGCAGATGTTTCCAACATTGCAACAGGCACGGTATCTGGTGCTGACGGGTTATACCATCTCACATTAACCGGGAGCGGCGTGCATACGTTTTACTGCGCCTATCCGGGTACTACTACGGATACTTTTCGTATAGATATTGCTGCGGGCAGCGAAGAGATGGTAAGGGATATAGCACTGGTTAATGCAGCAGAGTTGCTGACCACGGTAGTAGTGTCATCGGGTAAATTCGCGCAAAAGCTGGAGGAGCTCACGGTATCGATGGAGGTATTGAAGCCTAACATTGTGAACAATAAAAACACTACCAGCATTGAAACTGCGCTGGAACAGGTGCCCGGCCTCACCATTATTGATGGCGACCCGCAGATACGCGGAGGTAGCGGTTTTACCTTCGGTGTGGGCAGCAGGGTAGCCATTGTAATGGATGGCATTCCGCTATTGAGCGGCGATGCCGGCAGACCGGAATGGAGTTACATACCAGTGGAGAATATTTCGCAGATTGAGATCATGAAAGGGTCTTCATCGGTGCTGTATGGTTCTTCGGCTATTAACGGTGTTATCAATATCCGTTCTGCCTACCCAACCGAAAAGCCTAAAACAGTTATCAGCTATTCCGCAGGGGCTTATAGTGCACCACAACGCCCTGCCGCAAACTGGTACAACAGCGCGCTTCCCGGCTTTATGAATTTGAACTTCCTGCACTCCGCCATTATTAAGAAAAACCTTGACCTGGTAATTGGTGGCAACTTTAATGTAGATCAGGGCTACATAGGCCCCGCGCCAGCCATGGGCTATATTGACCCTGCGGTTAAAGAAGCCTTGCTGATCAATGACTCCATAACCACATTCAGCAATAAAGATATGCTGCGGAAAAGGGCGCGGCTCAATTTTGGTTTGCGCTACCGTTCGCCGAAAGTGAAGGGGCTCAGCTATGGGGTAAATGGTAATGGTATGCTTAACAAGACCAATATGGTTTTGGCGTGGCTGAGCGATTCGTTGGGGCTGTATAAGAGCTATCCTGGTGCTGTGTTTTTAGAACAGCAAACGTTTTTCAATATCGATCCGTTTGTGAAATATTATACTGGCAAGGGCGTAACGCATAGTTTGATCACCCGGCTTTTCCATACCGACGACCAAATGACTAACAACCAATCGACCAGCGGCACCCTTTATTATGCCGAGTACCAAGTGCAGAAAAAGATGGATAGTATTGGGCTGAACATTACTGGCGGTGCGGTGAGCAGCCTTTCTGCTACTCGGGCTAAGCTGTATGATTCCAGCGGCACACCCAACAATAAAGTTACCAATGCTTCGGCATACTTACAATTGGATAAGAAGATAAAAAAAGTGCTAAACCTTTCCGGCGGTGTACGTTATGAATACTTCCAGACCAATAACCTTGCGGCAGTTACAAAGCCTATATTCCGTGCCGGGGCTAGTTTAAAAGTACTGCAAGGCACATGGCTCCGCACATCCTTCGGTGAGGGCTTCCGCTACCCAACAATTACAGAAAGGTATATTTCCACAAAGGCGGGTTTGTTTGGTGTGTTCCCTAATCCCGGTCTGCAACCAGAAACCAGCCGTAATTTTGAACTGGCAGTAAAGCAAGGTTTTAAAATTGGCAGTTGCAAGGGGTATGTTGATATTGCCACTTTCCGCCAAGACTATCACAACACCATTGAATACCTGTTTGGTGTGTGGGACCCCACCATATCGCTGGTGGGCTTTAAGTTCGTAAATACGGGCGATTCGCGTGTAACGGGTATTGATGCCTCACTGGCCTGCACAACGCCGGAAAGCAATAAGAAATTCGGGCTGGCAGTACTGGCGGGCTATACCTACATTAACCCTGTTTCGCTTACGCCTAATTTCATTTATGCCCATACCAAAAACCTACAGGGTGGCCCAGGCGATTCTGTAAGCTTCCGCAATAGCAGTATGGACACCAGCAGCAACACGTTAAAGTACCGCTTTAAACACCTGGTGAAGCTGGATGCCGAAGTGCGCATCTACCAGTTTGGCTTAGGCATGAGCTATCGCTACTACAGCAAAATGCAGAACATTGATAAAGCCTTCGAAACCATTGAAGACCTCACAAAAAACCTGAACAGCAGCTACCCGCAATTCCAGACCATTGACATTATCAACTACTGGAAAACCCATAATGGTTACAGCGTCTTCGATGCCAGGCTCAGTTACAAATTATCAGAAAAACACAAATTCTCCCTCATCGCCAGTAACCTCTTCAATACAGCCTATTTCCTGCGCCCCCTTAAAATAGAACCTACCAGAACAGTTGCCGTGCAGTATGTTTTGAGTTTTTAGGTGGAGGGAATAAAAAAAGGGCATATCACCACAGCGATATACCCTTCTCTGCAATATCATAGTACCAAACTACGCTCCCTGTTTTCTTACATACTTGGTAAGTATTACAATGGTCTGGCCTTCTATTTTGCCTTCTATTTGTTCGGTATTGTCTTCTACTATACGTATGTTTTTAACCACGGTGCCCATTTTGGCGTTAAGGGTAGAACCCTTCACATCTAGCGACTTAGTGAGTACAACGGTGTCGCCGGTTTGCAACACTGCGCCATTGCAGTCTTTATGCAGGTCAACGGTACTATCATTTTCATGGTCGCCGGTTGCCTTTGCCCAGGCAAGCCTGTCGTCATCCATATACATCATATCCAGGCTTTCCATTGCCCAGCTTTCACTTCTCAAGCGGTTCAGCATGCGCCATGTTACTACCTGCACGGCTGGTATTTCGCTCCACATGGTTGTGGTAAGGCCAGCCCAGTGTTTATTATCCAGTTCTTCTTTCTTATCTATCTGTGCCCTGCACTTGTCGCATATCAGGATGGTGTTTTCCTCATTGCTGTTATCGTCAGGCGCTACCTCATACGTTTTGAGCGCAGTTTCCGCCTGGCATAATTCACATTTTTTTTCGCTTCTTTTTGTCAGCAGGTCTTCCAGTTTCATATTGCTTGCTTTCTTGGGGCGCAAAGGTAACTATTTTAAAGGAAATTGTGTCAGTTAAACGGCAATCAATGCTATATGAACCAAGAAAAATATAATAAGATCGGCGCAGTTCCATAGTAGTCAAGACGCTGTTGTCATATAATTGCGGTAGAAATGTTGTATTTTTCGAAAAATTGACCGACTGAGCCGCTACGGTCCCGTTATAGCAGCAATTGATTGTAGAAAATGTGGTTAATTAAAATACGAGATGTTGAACAATATTCCTGATTGCACGAGAAATATAGCAATAGCCATTTTTGCCATTTTTATTGCATGCTTTCTGTTGCCTGTTGCCGGGCATGCACAAACCGACACCTTGCTGCAAAAAGGTATTGACCTCTATGAAAAAGGAGACTATGAGCAGTCGATCAAGGTATTGCAAAGCCGGTTGGAATTGGCCATAAAAAGTAAGGATAAAAAAACGCAAAAGGTAATTTACAACAGTCTGGGCAACAATTACACCAATACCGGCAAAACCACAGAAGGCTTAAGGGCATACGAGAAGGCCATAACTATAGCGGAAGAACTGAATGATAAAAAAAAAAGTGTTGGGCGGAGCCTTAAAAACATTGGTGCCATGTATTCTGACATTAAGGACTTCGATAAAGCCATGCAGAAATATGATGAAGCTGAAAAAATAGCCGCAGCCATTCGTGATACTGCTACCATTGCTGATTGCGCCAATAACCGGGGCGTTGTTTTTGAACAAGAGAAAAAATATAACGAGGCCCTGGCTCAGTATAGCAAAGCCATTGATCTTTACAAGGCCCTGAACCAGGAAGACCGGATCGCTATCCTCTATAATAATCTGGGTATTGTGTACAAATTTCTTAAAAATTACGATAGATCTATTGAATGCTACCAGCAATCGTTGGCCCTCAGTGAAAAGATGGACAGCAAGTTCATGATAGCTGCCAATCAGGTAAACATTGGCAATGTGTATGAAATGAAGGGTGACTACAAAATGGCTATTCAACTTAATGAACAAGGGTTGAAAACGGGCCGCGAGATCAATTCTGCCGAACTTGTTATTGAAGCATTGGGTAACCTTGCACAAGACCATGCAAAATTGGGCAACTACCAAAAAGGCTTTGACCTTTTTAAAGAAAGCATGGTGGTGAAAGATAGTTTTATGGGTATTGAACGATCGAGGCAGATGGCAGATATGCAAACCAAGTATGAAACTGAAAAGAAAGAACTGACAATAATATCGCTGGAAAAAAGCAGGTTAAAGATGCTGGCCGTTATAGGGATACTTACCCTGCTGCTGGTAATAGCCTACTTGTTGTATAGCAGGCAGCAGGCACGGCAAAAACAAGCCCGTGAAAAAGCAGTACTGGCAGCAGAGTATAACGAGCGGATGCGTATAGCTAAAGATGTACATGACGACCTGGGGTCCGGCCTTTCAAAAATATCGTTAATGGCAAATATGGCCCAGGCGCGTGCGGCTACGAACAAGCAACTGGGCAACGACATAGGTTATATTGTACATGAAGCTGAAAAGTTAAATGCGAAGTTGCAACAGCTGGCCGGTAATGCCGGGCCCGAAGCTTTAACACAGGTAACAGCCGCGCTCAGTAATATTATGCAACGTGCAGCAATAGCGCAAAAGGAAGCTGCCGGCAATGTAAGCCTGGGTAACGATGTATTGCAGATAGCAACAGTATCGAAAGAACTGATTGATAATATGCGGGAGTTGATATGGGTACTGAATCCTGAAAATACCACCCTCGATCAATTGGTTGCGCGGCTTAGGGAATACTGTGCTGACTACCTCGAAAACTTGCCTGTAGCGCTGCAATTAGATTTCCCTCACGAGGTTTCTGATATGCGCATAACCCGGGAAGTGCAGCGCAATATATTCCTTACCGTAAAAGAAGCTATAAACAACAGCGTTAAGCATGCCCATGCTACCGGCATTGCTATAGCACTGCACCTTGATAATGAGAAGATGGACCTTTCGGTTACCGATAATGGTACAGGTTTTGATATGGCTAAAATTAAAACAGGTGGTAACGGGCTGCGCAATATGAAGCAGCGTATTGAAAATATTGGGGGCACTTTTTTAATAGCGTCGTTGCCGGGCAGCACAAAAGTGGCTATTGAAATAGCGCTCGCCAGTATCGCCGATAGCAAAATACTACTTTAGTGTAATAGCAGCGGAGTACTGTACCCTTATCTTTGTTCATAACTTTTCAGTCACACCCATGGATATTAAGGTAGCAGTAATAGAAGACCAGAAACACACCAGGGAAATGCTTGCCATACTCATTAATGGCAGCGAAGGCTATGAATGCCTGAATACATTTGAAAATGGCGAAACCGCTTTAGCTCAACTGCCTGCTGTTAAGCCCCATGTCGTTTTGGTGGATATTCATTTGCCCGACGGAATAAGTGGCATAACCTGTGTACAGCAACTGAAAATAACCTGCCCTGATGTGCAGTTCATTATGTGCACCTCGCTGGAAGATACAGAAACCATTTTCGCAGCGTTGCAGGCTGGCGCTACCGGCTACCTTACCAAGAGTACCCCACCGGTAAAAATACTGGAAGCTATAACTGACGCCCATAACGGAGGCTCGCCCATGAGTAGCCAGATAGCGCGTAAAGTAATCGGGTTCTTCCGCCAGAAGGAAGAAAAACCCAATACGGAACTCAATAAACTCTCTATACGCGAGCAGGAGGTATTGGAGTATCTTGCTAAGGGTTACCGGTATAAAGAAATAGCGGGGTTAATGTTCGTAAGCATTGAAACGGTGCGCAAACATATTCACAACATCTATGAAAAGCTGCAGGTAAACTCCCGTACTGACGCATTAAATAAAGTATTTCCGAAGTATTGATGCTTTGTGTTTAACGGGTATTGCAGCACCTCCTTCCTCGGCTGGTTGCAGCTATCACAATCGCAGAATCTTCAGGCAATCAATCTATTACTGCTCTCTTTTACTACTAAAGTGTAATTGACAACGGCCACTGCCGCACGTAGTTTTGTAGAATAATTTTTACCGGGACCCGACTGATTTTTACCTGGTCTCTAAATCTACAAAATATGAGAAAACTAGTTACAATTGCTGTAACCATTTATGCGGCAACATTACTTGCCAGTTGCGGTACCATCGCGCACCATAAGCAGAGCATCAAGCTTTTCAATTATTCTGACGACGTAACCATTAAAGTTGATGGGCAGCCAGCTACAGCCGAACAAGTGTATATGGCCAGCAAGGGCGCGGTGGGTGGCCCTCAGGTTGCGTTCTATGGCGCGGGTGTAAAGATCGACAGAAAGAAATCGCACACCCTTACCATAACAAAAGGCGGAAAATCGGTCGATGTTCCGTTTAAAAGCAAGATTTGGGTGGGTGGCATATTGCTGAACATGGGTTTTGGAGGCGGACCTATAGGGGTTGCCATTGATGCCAGTACCGGATACATTAAGAACCTGAAACCACATTATGTTGACGTTACCTACCGCCTGGGCGAAACCAAGAAGAAAAGCCATGGCAAATTGAAAAGGCAATTCAAAAAGAAATTCAAATAACTAACTGATTTTTTGATATGCAAAAGAAATGCAGCAATTTTTTGACAATGACGGCAGCCATGCTTTGCATTGCCGGGACTCATGCAATAGCGCAGGTGCGTGATACCATTCATGCAAAGCATGGGGTGGAAGTATATGTACACGACGAGCGATCGGCCGACATGACAATAATTGCACAGGCGCAATTGTTCAAGCTGGAATGTAGCACCGGCGATGCTTTCAGGGTAGGGGCGGGCATTGAAGGCGACTATTTCATGCCTAAGCTGCTGTCGTTTCACGGGGAGTACAACAAGTCTTATTTTAACCTGCAAAAAATGGATGTTGCAGATCTCAACCATAGCGCTAACTCTGTAAAAGGCTTCTCTATACTGGAACTGGGCGGCAGGTTTCACTTCGTTGATAAGAAGGGAAAGGCAAAGCACAAGATCGTTTTGAGCAGCAATACCGATTACGTCGGCGCATCGACTGTAACAACCGAACATTATATAAAACCGAAATTGCCCTGCCGTAAAATACTGGCTGTGCGTGGCGGGCTCTACCGCACTACGGCACCGGTATCAACAGCCATGAACAAGGAGGAGCTATCTGTAAGGGATGAAGGCGCAGTAAAAACGAAGGACGGCACAGTTTTTTCGAACGTTTATTTTACTAACGATCATACCACCGGCGTATATATCGGGCTTTCGCAAATCATAAACATGAGCGTGCACACCACCAATAATGTAAGCGAAGATGACGGGTCAAAGTTCTTCACGAGTTTGTTCCGGGAGGTGTATTTGGATGCCTTGCTGGCCAGCACTACGTTCGACCCCATTATTTCAGGTGGTAAAAGCTATGCAATAGAACCCAATGCAAAGGGTAGTTTCCAGACATCGAACATTGGCTGGAGGCTGGGCAAGAAAATGGTCTTTACCCGCAGAACGCTAAACATGGGCTTTAGTTTTGAATGCGGTAGCCGCCCGGGTGTAAAGGGCAGGGGTGGGTATTTTAGCTCAGGCTGGTATATAGCTTTTGTGAAATAAATTCTACTTTAAATTACTGTTGTACGACAATAAATATAATCATCCAAATGTAACGTCAGAAGTCATTACAGCTCGTTTTTACAATTTTTTTTTGCCAGACAATAGTACTTTAAAATGCAACTACGGGTTGGCAGTAATTTCTGCCAACCTTCTTGTTTTTATAACCCAAAGCGTACTTGCCACTGCTATTCATAGTACTTTTGATACTGAAACCAAGCTGCACCAAAAATGCCCACCCCAATAGCGCACCGTGTACTTACGTATTGCATTGCTACCATCTGGCTGGTAAATGGTTTGTTTTGTAAGTTGCTGCATATGGTGCCCCGGCACGAGCAAATTGTAGCCCGGATTTTGGGCAGCACACATTCCGCTATTTTCACCCAACTCATTGGTGTATCAGAAATATTGATGGCGGTATGGATAGTAACCAGGATAAAGCCCCGGTTAAATGCGGGGTTGCAAATGCTTATTATTGCTACCATGAATACTATTGAGTTTTTGCTGGCTCGCGACCTGTTGCTCTTTGGTGGCGTTAATGCGGTACTGGCGGCAGTGCTTATAGCTGCTATTTACTACAATAATTTTGTTTTGGGTAAACCCGTAAAACCTGCCCGCTGATGTTCGCAAAACTCAAAGACCATCCCTTCGCTGTAGAGGCTTTTTTTGAAAGCTCAGTAGTACTCACATTTGCGGTGCCCAGGGCGCAATTGGAACGGCTGATTCCGGAATGCCTTACGCTTGACCTGCTGCATGAAGAATGGGGTTTTATTGCGGTGGCCATGGTGCAAACCAAGCACCTGCGCCCGAAGGGTTTTCCGCAGTTTATGGGCAACGATTTTTTCCTTACCGGTTACCGGGTATTTGTGCGCTATACTAACAATGCGGGTAAGCGGTTACGCGGCCTGTATATACTCCGTTCGCAGACCGACAAAAAGAAGATGGAACTGTTGGGTAATTTGTTCACCCACTATAACTACACCACAACCGATATTACCCGCACCATGAGTGGCGATACGGTAAGCATTGATTCTGTTGGCTCGGGGCTGCATGTGGCATTTAGTAATAATGCCTATGCGCCATTACCGGCAATGTCGCCCTTTGCCGACTGGAAAGAGGCACGCAGGTATGCCGGCCCGCTACCTTTTACCTTTACCTATAATAAGCCCCAAAAAGAGGTACTGATAATTGAAGGCGTGCGCGAAAACTGGGAACCAAAACCTATTGAAATTGTCAATTATGCCGTACCCTTGCTGCAAGAAATTAGGTTGGAAGGCTGCATTTTGGCCAATGCCTTCATTATTGAAAATATTCCTTACTATTGGAAAAAGGGAGTGATAGAAAAATGGAACCGCTAAGAAAGCCACTACAAGGCGTAAAGAACATTATCAGGTTCAACTGGCATTTTTATGTGTTGGCATTTGGTGTGCTCGTGGGTTTATTTTTTTATGCGCCTATGCTCGGTGCTACCTGCATCCCTTACCTTGAAATTGGCATTGCGGTTGCGTCTTTTTCCATTCTTGTTTCCTTGTTAGTGTCGTGGTATGTTTATGATGGGTCCGGCTTATACAACTTGCGGTGGTTGGGCGCAGCCGATATACCTGCAGCTGCAACCATCATCAATATTAATGCCGGCTTCGATGAAACCAGCACACTGGTGCAACATAAATTCCCCGGCGCAAACCTTATTGTTTTCGATTTTTACGATGCCGCAAAGCACACGGAAGTATCCATAAAAAGAGCCCGAAAGGCATACCCTCCGTTTCCCGGTACTATTGCTGTAACAACAGCCCGCATACCTGTGGCCAATGCCAGTGCCAACGTGGTATTACTCACCCTTGCAGCCCATGAAATACGGAATGAACAGGAGCGGATACTATGCTTCAAAGAACTGTACCGGATATTGAAACCCGGCGGTGTTATAGTAGTTACCGAACATCTGCGCGATATACCTAACTTCATTGCTTACAACATTGGTTGCTTTCATTTCTTTTCAAAAGCGACATGGTTGCGTACTTTTACCGGTGCTGGCTTTAGGGTAAGCAGCGAACAAAAACACACGCCTTTCATTACTACCTTTATTCTTGAAAAATATGCAGTTACACCTTGAAATAATTGGCTGGCTTTTGGTTGTATTGTCTATCATTCACGTCGGCTTCCCGCACTATTTTAAGTGGAAGGAAGAACTGGTGCATCTTTCCCTTATTAATAAGCAAATGAAGCAGGTACACACCTTCTTTATAGCGCTTACAGTTATACTTATCGGCTGGTTGTGCATAACATCTGCCAACGAAATTGTAACAACGCCCCTCGGGCATCGCATCGCTTTTGGCCTGTTTGTTTTTTGGGGTGTGAGGCTGGTTACACAGTTCACCTGGTATTCCACGAAACTATGGAAGGGTAAGGTGTTCGAAACCACGATGCACATCTTGTTTTCGTGCCTTTGGGCGTACCTCACCGCCGTTTTCTATATTATTTGGCACGGATAGCTAACCTGCATTACCTTAACGGGCGGAAGACTATTTTAAGGTATTCAACATTCAAAAGTGCAGTTTATGAATAATGCACGCTAAATGTCTAAAAAGAATTTGCCGCTATAAGCTATAAAATCACCAACTTTACTGCCGGAATAAAGGGAATACCCTTTGGGAAAACAAGTGTAGCCAATGAAATTCAGCAAAATATTTGAAAATAACGAAAAGTGGGTTGCCGAAAAATTAGCGCTGGACCCTGAGTATTTCGAAAATTTATCGAAGGGCCAAAACCCTGATTTCCTGTACATTGGCTGCTCTGATAGCCGTGTTACAGCCGAGGATCTGATGGGCGTAAACCCCGGTGAGGTTTTCGTGCATCGCAATGTTGCCAACCTGGTCATCAGCACCGATAATAACCTGAACGCGGTTGTGCAGTATGCTGTTGAATTTCTGAAAGTTAAGCACATTATCATCTGTGGTCACTATGAGTGTGGGGGTGTGCGGGCAGCACTTAACCCTAGCGATATGGGCCAGCTCAACAGCTGGCTGCAAACCCTGCGCGACGTTTACCGCATACACCGCGCAGAACTGGACACCATACAAGAAGACCAGGCCCGTTTTGACAGGCTGGTAGAACTCAACGTGATAGAACAATGCATCAATATTATTAAGATTGACCACGTGCAGCGCGCCTTCAATACATCAGGCTTCCCTACCGTTCACGGCTGGGTATTCGATGTAAGAAGCGGCAAGCTTATAGACCTTGGTCTCAATATGTCCGAAATATTTGGCGATGTAAGCAGTATCTACAATCTGAATTTGTTCAATAAGGAATAGGGGGTATTTAGTAGTTAGTATTTAGTATTTAGTACATAGTAGTTGGTATGTAGTAGTTGTTACATAGTAGTTAGTACATAGTATTTAGTACATAGTAGTTAGTACATAGTATTTAGTATGTAGTACGTAGTAGTTAGTATGTAGAAATTAGTATCTGGAATACAGTATTCAGTGCGTAGTAAATGATGGGTTGCCGTAATAGTATTTACACTTTTAATGTGCCACTAAAATCATATCACCGCGCCGTCAGGTCGATGTAATTGACTGAAGCAATTTTGTGTCATTCCTGCGGCACGCCGCAGACATTAATCTCCCCTCTACCATTTATGGAGAGGCGACAGTGTTAAAGTTGAAAGCCTTTCTGGGCGAGTGTATTAAGTTTTTTTTAAAGTAATAGATTGCGTGTTAAAGCGGGTTTTACTTTCTTATACAAATTTTATTAACTATAATTACTAAAAGTCTAAAACTAGTTTTAACTTGTAAACAAACGTAGGTTATGAGTAATGAAAGGAAAAATCATTGGGAAAAGGTATTTGAAACGAAACAAGCAAATGAAGTAAGTTGGACACAAGAAGTACCGCAAACCTCACTTGATTTCATACACAGTTTTAATGTTACTAAAACAGCTTCAATAATTGATATTGGTGGTGGTGATAGTAAATTAGTTGATTTTTTAATCGCCGAAGGCTTTGAGGATGTAACCGTTTTGGATATATCGGAAAAAGCACTTGAAAGAGCAAAAGTGAGATTAGGAGATAAAGCCGCAAAAGTTAAGTGGATAGTATCAGATATTGTAGAGTTTAAACCAGAGATAAAATACGATGTATGGCACGATAGAGCCGCTTTCCATTTTCTCACAACTGTTGAACAAATCAAACAGTATGTAAGTATTGCAAAGAAATTCGTTAAAGGTTATTTGACGATAGGTACATTCTCTGAGACCGGGCCACAAAAATGTAGTGGTTTAGAAATTAAGCAATACACTGAATCACAATTACAAGCCGAATTGTTAGATGGTTTTAGTAAAATTAGGTGCATTACAGAAGACCATATTACACCATTCGATACAAGACAAAACTTCCTTTTTTGCAGTTTTAAGGTTTCTGCTTTGGTATAACATCCAACCATTCCGGAAGCATTTGCTTCCGGAATCAAGCTATCCCCACCACCGCTCCTCCAGAGGGGCTGGGGGTGAGGGCATTGTTCTAAGGCGCGCTACGTCTGTATACAGTAATTAAATGAAACCGTGTGCCGCAGGTACACAACAATCTTACCCGTGAATGGCATGGTAACAATAACAGAAAAGTATATTGAACAAATTGCAGCGGCTGGGTAGTTTTTTTTTCCACTAGCTAGTGTATCCAAACCTTCCTTACAGTTACGTGGCCCCTGATATCAATTAGTTTTACCACGTAAATAGCACGTGGCCAGTAAGTAACATCGATGCTGGAAATACCTGCGACTTCCCCTTCCCAAATGCGCCTGCCTGCAACATCAAAAATAACACCTTCCACCGTGCCAATCCTGCCGGTAACGATGTTCAAAGTGCTTGCAGCCGGTACGGGAAAGATGCTTACTTCGCCAGTGCTGTCCGGGTTGTTGGCCAGCGAAAAATCGTTGCGGTTTACATTGAAGAATACATTGCCGGAACCCTTTACTTTAATGCGGCATTTGTTGCTGGAAGGTGGGTTAGGCAGTGTAACAATGGCCGAGCCATTATTAGGGAAATGCCCAAGGAAATAAGGCCAGGTCTTGCCGCTGTCGTCAGTCATGGTAATATCAACATAGTCTGCACTAATGGGTGCTTCGGTGGTGTGTACCACATCCCATGTCACGGTTTGTTCACTGGCGCCCAGGTAAAGGATGTTCAATTTGCCCTGGCTGGTAACAGTAAAACCCCTGCCGGTATTAATAGCATCAAGTCTTATGCTGTCATCAGGATAGAAGAAGCAACCATTACCATTGTAAATATTGCGCACCGTAGGCCTGAAGGTAAGTATACGCGCCGCGTCAGGCACTTTTTCACCTTCATTATTTTCGTTGCCGGAATCGTCAAGTACGGCACCAAATACTTTGTTCATTTTTGGGAACACCCTCAGGCGGCTGGTATCAGGACTGAAAGACCGAAACAAAGGCCCATAAACAGAAGTGTTTTTCAACGACTTGCCGAAATCGCCTTTGTCATTCTGCTCCCAACAATAAGTAAGCGATGAACTGCTCACGGAATCATGTGCAAGAGGGGCTTCTAATTCAAATGGTGTGAGGTAGGGTATATAATATTGGGCCGTGAAGGCAGGTAAACTTGCCGGTTTGTTGCTGGTGGTGGTTTTTACAGCGCAAACGTTGCCTGCTGTGGTTATAAACTTATAAAACTGTTTCAGGCTGGTAGCGCAAAAATAGGCGTCGCTATGCGGCTGCAGATCGTCGGGCGCACAAATACCGGCATAAGCCATAATGGTCGATCCGCTGCCCGGTTCGTAGGCAGCATCCATAACAGCCGGGCCGTTGCAGCTCCCATCCACATTATTATTGAACGTATGGTCTGCACCATATTCATGCCCCATTTCATGGGCTACATAGTCAACATCAAAACCATCTCCCATAGGTGATTTGCTGCCGGTTGCACTCTGCGCTTTTGTACCGGGGCTGCACACCACTGCCACGGAAGAAAGCCCGCCGCCGCCAGTGCTGAACACATGCCCAATGTCATAATTCACGTTGCCTATCAGCGAATCGCAGTACTTCTGGTTGATCTGGAGCATAGCGTTAGCATCAGCATCAAATAAGCTGAACGGGTCGCCAAAATCAACGGAAAAAATGAGGGTGTCTTCATTAGGTACCAATGTCATGGTAACCGAAAGTTCCCTTTCGTATATGCCATTTACCCGGTTCATGGTGGTTACCATTTTAGCCAGCACCTGGTCTTTGCGGGGTGTAGTAAGGTTCGTTACCTTTTGTGCATATTGGTGGTTGCATGCCAGTGCCAGCCTGTACGTTCGCAATTGATAGCCGCTTACGGTTCTCTGCGCTGTGTTAGCGGTAGATTTTTCAGCTTCCGGCATTTCTGCTTTGCCAGGGGTGGAACAATGCATTTTTTCGTTTTCCGGGCGTGTTTCATCCCTTTTAAAACGCACCACATAATTGCCGCCGTCTGCATTTTCAACAGGGTCAATAAGTGTGGTGTTGGTTCCGTTAAATACCATCGCATGAAATCCGTAGCCGGTAAAATCGAGCTTGGCTGTTATATTGGGTGCACCAATAGCTTCGGCGGTGTAAGTTTTAATAGCGGGGTACTTTGCTGCCAGTTGCTCGGGTAACAGTTCATTAGGCCAAACCCGGAACGTTTTCATAGTGCCATCTGCCATGGGTATTTCAATTTCATTGGCGGCTTTCGCTGTGGCATTGTTAGCGGTCAGGCCAGCCTTCATGCCCTGCTCATTAAGCTTATAAAGCTTGTAGTGGGTCATGTTTTTTACTGCTGCATTTTTTGCTGCGGGGTTACTTACCGCAGTCCAGATGCCCTGTGCATGGGCGGTACCGGAAAAAACACAAGCCCAAAGGAGTAAATGAGCGTATACTTTCATTGAATATTAGTTTAAACAGGCGCAGTACAGTAGTAATAAACATGAATTTGCGCGCATTAGTATCCACAAAATACAATTTCTAGTTCCTCTTGTCAATACCCCAGTACAATTTCTGGCGTATAGTGTTCAGGAAGTTATGTTCATCGGGCCTTACAAGCGATATGGTAAAGTTTTCCCGCTTTACTGCCAGTTGCACATTGCTTTTTATAGTTTCTGTACGGGCATCCAGCGTGCATAAAAATTGCTCTGAGCGGCCTTCTATTTCAAATGATATGACATTGTCGTCAGGCACTACTATGGGGCGTGTGTTGAGGTTGTGTGGTGCCACGGGCGTAATTACAAAGCTGGAGGTTTGCGGAAATACGACCGGACCACCACAACTCAGTGAATAACCGGTAGACCCCGTTGGTGTAGCCACTATAAGCCCATCGGCCCAATAAGTATTCAGGAACTCGCCATTCAGGTAGGTGTGCACCTTTATCATGGATGAGGTATCTTGCCTGTGTATAGTAAATTCATTCAGGGCAAAGGGCGAACCATTGAATAATGGCACGCTGGAATCAAGGTGAATGAGGGTGCGTTTTTCCAAAGTGTACGAGCCGCGCACCAGCGAATGAATGGCATCGACCACTTCTTCTTCTGAAATCGCGGCCAGGAAACCCAGCCTGCCCAGGTTAATGCCAATAAGCGGTATGCCTGTATTGCCTACAAAAGTTATGGCATCGAGCATGGTACCATCGCCACCCAGGCTGAACAGCATATCTGTTTGCCGGGGCAGGTCGTTCTTGGTAGTGAAAAACCTGGGGGTGTTCACGCTTACATAGAAGGGTTGCAGCCTGTCATAAAATTCTTTGTAAAAGATCAACTGCAATTTATTGTCGTCCAGCAACTTTATGATGTGCAGCAGCACGGGAATATCCTGCTTATCAAAAGTGCGGTTGTATATAGCTACTAACATAAAGGAGTTACAGTTCGGTTATTGGCTAATGCTGCGATTCGCCTGATAATTAGTTGTAAATATAACCTTTTCCGTACTAAGTACATTATTGCCTAACTTTAGGCTATGAAGCGGGCCCTTATCCAACTATCATTCGCTGTTGCACTGGCGGCAGGCATCACCACATCATGCGTGCACAAGCCTAACCGGCCCGATGCTGTAGCCAATGGTAATTTCCCGCAGGATGTAGCCAATATTATAGTGGCAAAATGCGCTGTTTCCGGTTGCCACAATGCTGCCAGCTATGCCAATGCCGATAATGTGTTGCTCGATTCATGGGAACATCTTTTTCAGGGGAGTAACAGTGGGGCAATTGTAATACCATACAGCCCGGAAAACAGCCCGCTCTTGTTTTTTGTAAATACCGATTCTGCACAGGGTGTGGTAGCCACGCCTACCATGCCGGAAAAAACATCAGCCGCCGCGGCAGTTCCGCTGAGTAGGGCTGAATATCAGGTATTGAAGAACTGGATAGCCAATGGCGCGCCCGATAAGAATGGTAATGTCGCTTTTGCGGCAGATGCCGACACCCGCCAGAAGGTATATGTTACCCAACAGGGGTGTGACCTCATGGCCGTTATTGACGGGCAGTCGCACCTTGTAATGCGGTACATAACGTTGGGTACTAAGCCCAACCAGATAGAAACCCCGCATTGTACCCGCATGAGTAATGATGGCAAGAATGCTTACGTTAGCTTTCTGGATGGCGATTACCTGCAAAAAATTGATACCCGAACTGATCAGGTAACCAGTGCCGCCAATGTGGGCAGCTTGCGTTTCAATGGTTCCTGGAACATACTGTATGTGGCCCCCGCTGATACCTCGGTGGTCACCAGCAGTTTTAGTTCCGATGGCATAGTGGCACACATAGGCACTGCGGGCATGAACATTATTAAATCGCTGGGTGGTGGCAATTCCATGATATACCCCCACGGCATAACATCAAACAAGGCATTTGATACACTTTTTGTAACGGCGCAGTATGGCAACCTGGTGTATAAAATTATACTCAATACCACGCCCATAAAAATTAAATCGATAAGCCTGGATAGCAACCCTGCCGTAGCCAGCACCTCCGCTACATTTGTTTCCCGCAACCCGCATGAAATACTGATGGCGCCCGATTTTTCGCGCTACTTTGTTACCTGTCAGGGTTCGGCGGAAGTGCGGGTGATGGATGCGCATACCGACACGCTCATTGCCGCTATTCCGGTTGGCCTTTCTCCCGTTGAAATGGCGCTATCCTCCAGCCAGCCCTTCGTTTTCGTTACCTGTCAGGAAGACAATAGTACGAATGCGGGCATGAAGGGATCGGTATACGCAATCAACTACAATACGCTACAAGCACAACGCATTGATGGCGATTTTTATCAGCCACATGGTATTACGGTTGATGACCGTAATGGTATAATATACGTGGTAAGCACCAATGCCAATCCTGATGGGCCGGCACCGCATCACCCCACTGGCTACAGTGGCCGTGCAGGCTGGTATTCGTTGCTCGATCTGCACAGCTTTAAGGCATACAATAACAAGCGTTACCAGGTGCTTGTTTCCCCTTATTCAGCAGCAACAAGGTTTAAGCAATAGCTTTTGGGTAAAGGTCGCAATGTCATTAAATTAATGGGGAAATCCTGAAGGGATGACATTATTATAGAAGATTAAAGTGTATAATTCGGTTAAACTCCGAAGGAGTGACATAACATAAAACACTATTTTGATGTTTAAATCCTTAACTTAATGACATTGCCCCGGTAGGGCAGGGCTGAAGGCATAGCATGTTATCATTGGTATTAATGGCATTTAAAATGCTCAAACGGCTCTTTGCAGTCTTCGCATTTGTAGAGGGCTTTGCAAGATGTGGGGCCGTATTGGCTCACTAAAATGGTGTTGTGGGAATTGCAGCGGGGGCACTCTATTTCTTCATTTTCAAACAAGCCTAATTCGGTAAATGCTTTGCGGTTGGGTGGGGCTATGCCGTATTCTTTCAGCTTGCGTTTCCCATCTTCCGTCATCCAGTCGGTGGTCCATGCAGGGCTCAGTTGTGGTTCAATAATAATTTGTTTAAACCCATGCCCCACCAGCGCCATGCGTATGCCTATGGCAATAACATCCATAGCCGGGCAGCCGCTGTAAGTAGGCGTTATTTTTACGGTAACGGAAGTTTGCCCTTCAGCATGGCTCACTGCTACATCGCGCACTATACCCAAGTCCAGTATTGATAATACAGGCACCTCAGGGTCTTTAACATCTTGCAGCCAGGTGTATACTTGTGCTGTGGTTAGGTTATTCATTTTATTTTCTGATTTATGATGTGATTGTTGAGCAAAACGCTGCCATCGGTAAATCTCGATACTATTATTGATGCAGCGGGCTTGACCATCAGTTCATCCATCGCTTCAAAATTATGACCTTCTAAATCGCGGACGGTGCATTTAATAAATCGCGCATTTTGTGGCAGGGTAAAATAGGTATTTGTCCGCAACCATAAACCTGAGTTATCGGTGCTTTCCTTCGCTAGAGCTTCCTTTGAAGATAAAATATGCCCCGAACTATCCAGTGTTTCCACCAACACCACCGGACTTTTATAGTCATTTGCAGTGCATAAAAACCAGCATGAAAACTCATATATTTGATCGCCTGTTACAGGAAATACTGGCACGTTGGCTATAACCGGGTTAGTTACCTGCTCAAAAAAAGCACTTCCCGCACCTGCAAGCGTCTTTGTGTTTTTTCTATCATTGAAATGATTGGTGTACCAATTGCCGGTATTATTATGGGTGCAAGTATCGGTATCTTTTTGCACGCTGTAATGTTCATCAAAATAGCCTGCTGTTATTTGCTGTTTTGCAATAAGCGACAATGGAGCGCAGGCATAAATTTTGCAGTTTTGGTAGTCGCCAATATATACAGCACTTTCTAAAAGGGTTTGTTCATCGGGTGTTAAACTACCTACGTTCAAGGTTATCAGTAAAAAAGACTTACGGCTTTTTATAGTATTCAGCATTGGCTTATCCGTATACGGCCCCCCAACTATCTTCACCTGATTAAAAGCTACGTCCCATGATGTGCGCGACATCATGCCGTCCATCATAGGCAGGTGCAACTGTATGCCTGCCTGTATGCCCATGGCAATGCCCCATGCGCTTATATTTTCATCGTTGCCTACCCATAGTTTTTCTGAACCTACTTCAAAGAATGGCAATACTATGGTTGCCTGGAAATCTTCTTTCTTGTAGTTGTGTTGTTGCAAGAATTGTTCCCAATTCGTTTGGCCAGTGCATACGAACGTATCGTAAGCATGATAGCCAATTTCCAGTTTCTTGTGGGTGCGGGCAATGTAGCCGCTGGCCTCGAGGCTCCACAGCCCAAGGGCAAATAACAGTACTGCGTTAGCGGCTATTTTTCGGTCGTTAACCATTAATCGCTCGTACAATTTATACACTACAACGGAACCATAAATGGCAATAATGTAGTAGAATATCCAGCTAAAGCGGCCCAGGGTGCGGAATTGCTTCAGGGCCGAAGCATAATCGAGTAGCCACTCCATGCCCCAGGTAAATGGTACGCCCATTGAAAACAGCAATGCGATGGCGGCCATGATAAGCCATATTGGCTGAAATTCATTTTCGCTGACGATAGCGGTGCTGGTATCTCTTTTTATTTTGCTCCTGATGCCCCATACCAGCGAAATAAAGCATGCACAAATGATGGCCAGCCCCAGATATACACGCCCTTCGCCGCCTTCCGTTATTTCAATTGATTTAAACCGGGACGCTATGGCCGACCAAATGGGGGAAACACTGGAAGACAGTATGTCTTTCCCTGTAGTGCAGTTGATGAGTATTCCATAAGGTGTGGTGGGCCTGTCTTTGGCCGGGTCGGTAAGCTTCATAAAAATGCCGAACAAAGCGAATACAGCCACAACACTCAACAGCATAGGTACGGTATGTTTTAGTTTGGCAACCCAAGTAGCCTTGCGCGTAACAAAATACCCAACCGCATAGCAGCCCGCCCAAACCAGCGATACAGCGGCATAATAGGGGTGCAGAAATGTAGCCATTGCCCCCAGTATAAAAATGTAAACAAGGTATTTATACCTGCTGCTATTGTAGTATTGTAACGACCAATAAAACAACATAGGCAATATGCAGCAAACGGATAGTGCATAGTGCCCCGAAATACGAAATAACTGTGGGCTGAAGATGGTGATGAGGCCCGCAAAACACATGGCAATAAGGGGCTTTACCTTAAACTGCAACAGTATTTTAAAACAGTAAATTATGGAAAGTATGTAGCTGAGTGCCACCAGCCACCACATAATGGTAAGCGCTGTGCCAATTGACACCCGGTGTTTTAATAAACTAAGCGGAACTGATAAAAGCGGTTGCCCATCGGTATACACAATATGCTCGCCATAAGGGTAGTTCATACCCCGGAACCAGATGCCATGACCATACAGCACCTGATAGAGGTAGGTGTAGATGTTTTTGCCACCATCGGCGCCAAGTTCGGGCATTTCATGCCAGGGGGCGGTAACTATGTATGTTAGTGTGAACGTAGTTAAAGCCAGCGCGAACAGCGTTGTGAGCAACAGCCATAATTTCGTGTTTGCTTTATTCATGTGGTTTTTTAAACAGTAACCTTACAAAGTTGAGCATTTCAGGAAACAAAATACTATAATTCATTTTGCGAAAATGTACCTGCTCATTGAGGGTAACTGGCACGGCCTGCACGGTATACTTTTTAATGGCAAAACAATTCCTGATAAACTCCAGGTCAAACAGGTAGCGGTCAATGGTAGTAGCGAGGAAAAGAGGTTTTACGTTTGCCCTGAAGCCCTTGAGCCCACATTGGGTATCGGTTACCGGCATGGAAAGAAATGTGCGTATCATAAACTGCAGGCAGCGCGATATATACCTTCTTATGGCAGGCAGGTGGCTGTAGTAGTCTGCATCCTTCACACCAACAGCCACATCGGTTTCCCCGCTTTTAAGTGTATTGAAAATGGCTTCCATACTTGCAATGGTGTACGGGAAGTCAATATCGGTATAGATTATTATTTCACCGGCTGCTTTGGCAACGCCCTGCCTTATGGCGTAGCCCTTGCCTTTGTTTTCGGTATACGTTATGGGTTGCAGTTCCGGTATCTGTTGTTGCAACCATGGTATGTTTTCGGCAGTTACATGGGCACTTGTGCCGTCAAAAATCAGAATGAGCTCTGTTTTTACCGGTATCTGTCTGCAAAAAGCAGTGTAAGTGCTAACAATATTGCGCTCCCAGCCCTGTTGCGGGTTATAACAGGGTAAAATAAGAGATAATACCATCAGCGGGTTAAAATTTGACTACAATTAGGATAACGAAAAAAGGCCCGATTTATTACCACGCCATCCCCGGGTATACCCGTTGCATGAACTGTAGTTCGGTTAAAATATACCCCAGGTGCTCCGAATGGCGGCCTTCTTTGCCGCCTTGCTGCATCCAGGTGCCAGTAGGTAGCGTAATGGTGGCTTCACTGCAAACGGCCGCTATGCGCTCATTCCATTGCTGGTGTATTAGGCTCAGGTCGGGCGCTGCACCTTGTTGCTGCATTGCGGTTTCGTAGGCAACTGGTATAAACAGTTCCCCGGTATACATCCAGAGGTCGTTAATGGCCTGTTGCATTTTTTCGTGGCTTTCGTCGGTGCCATCGCCCAGCCTTATTACCCATTCGCTGCTCCAGCGCAGGTGGTAGGTTACTTCTTTCAGCGATTTTTCGGCTATGGCAGCAAGGGTAGTATCGGTACTCTTGGCTAATGCGGCAAAATAGAAGAAATTGAATGCATCGAAGAACAGGCCGCGGGCTACGGTATAGGCCCAGTCAATGTTGGGCTGTTCCGTAAGTATAACATTCTTAAAATCCCAGCCATCGCGCAGGTAGGCGAGATTGTCTTCGTCAATACTGCTTCCGGCATTTATTAGGTTTTGCAGCGATACCGAGGTGAACGCTTCTTTCTTTTCTGCCTCAGGCATATTGTTAAACAATTCCGCGGCATATTGGTACAGGCTGCGTGCACGGCCTAAATGGTCAAGCGCTGCATTGCTTAATGCAATATCCTGTTCCAGTATCGGACCATGACCGCACCACTCACTCAGGCGGTGACCTATAATAATGGCATCATCTGCAAGGCGTAGAACGTATGGTAAAGTCATATATAAATAGAAAGTCAGCAATCAAAACCCTCAATACGAGTGATTAAAGGCAAAAATAAGAAATGATAAGGTGATTATTGCATTTGTTCGCTTTGCGATTATTCAACACCCAAAATGGTTAAAATTTGGCATAATATTTGCATTTGAGAGGGAAACATCAAAAATCATGAATAAATTCCTCCCCTTCTTTGCCCTTATCGCCCTTTTTGCGCTCGGTAGCTGTAAGCACTATTGCCATACTAACCCATTCCCTGCTTTGCGATTGAGCGGTTTTGATAGTGCCGACCTCAACACCGTTATTGTAATAACCAGCAGTAGCACAGGCGGGCCAACAGTATTGCCACCTGCAGCCACAACAATATATACCAGCCGCCATACCAGCAGCAGCGACACCATGTACCTTTCTTCAAAAGACACGGCGAACAATACATTCATACCGCTCGATTTTAATACCAATGCCAGTATCTTTATTCCAGCCACAGGCCGCACCTACGTCTTGAGGGGTTATGCCATTGTACGCGAAAGCTGGGAAAGTGTTAATTGCACCAACGGCATGGCCTATTATTTAAACGATACGTTGCATTCGCAAGGCTTGCAACCCAATACTGCCGGCACCGGCTATATTGATATTAGAAAGTAGGGAGCAATTATAGCATTCCATGGTGTTTTGTAGTCAAAGGTTTGTAAAGTGTAACGGATCTTGTCACATTTATGATATGATAATAACGATCAGGCACAAGGGGTTAAAGTTACTATGAATAAAAAATGATGCGTCGAAGCTAAGGCCGGATCAGGTAAGCAAGATTAAAAATATTCTTACGTTACTCAATGGCGCATAAAAGTTGAAGATATGAGTTCCCTAGGTTCTGATTTGCACCCTTTAAAAGGTAATCTCAAGGGTTTTTGGTCGGTGACTGTGACAGGAAATTACCGAATTATTTTTCAGTTTGAAAATGGCGACGCTTATCTGACTGACTATGTTGATTATCATTAATGAAATATCCAGATTATGCTAAAGCAAGGAATGTCACCCGTTCATCCGGGAATTATTTTGAAGGAAATGTATCTTGTGCCACTTGGGGTAACAGTATCGCAATTAGGAGATATACTCGGAGTAGCACGTCGTACAATTTCGCTGATTATTAATGAACATTCAGGCATTAGCGTAGAAATGGCGCTGCGACTTGGAAAAGCATTTAAGACAACACCGGAACTTTGGCTGAATATGCAACGTGACTTTGACCTTTGGTATGCAGAGAAGAAAATTGGACTTAATCAAATCAGCAATATTAAGCCTATAAAAAGAGAGGTTGTTCGCTCCGTATAAATTTTAGTTTCCACTCAAAATGCTCTTACAATTAAATACAGGTATTTTCAAAATCGATCAATAACCTTTTTTCGAACCAGATCTTGTTGTTGTTGTCGCGGGCTTCTATTCTGTAGGTGCCACTAACGTCTCTTTTGGCATTGAACTCTACCAATACGGTTGTGCCGTTTTTGTCGGTAACCCAGTCTGCGTCTATCTTCTTGTACACATCGCCGTTGGCTTTATACACGGTTACGTACATGTGCCTGTAGCCTTCATTAGGCCACCTGGCAGGTACTACAATATGCCCGGCAGTTTCCCTTATTACTGGTTGGCCAGGTTCAAAGTTGCAGGATAGAATATTGAATAGTTCGGGTAGCTCCCGGTGCTTCTGTTTGGCTATATAGTTGACAAACTTTTCCGATTCTGAAGGCCGGTAGGTATCATACACCGAACTTAAGCAATGCCCGTTGGTATACATCCAGACCGCCCGTTGAATGAGCGTGTTGGTTATTTTTTCCGTGTAAGCATACGCCAACGTTTTAAGCATATTGGTATCACCTTGTTTCCAGTAGGTAAAATTCATATTGGTCCGAGGGCAGTGGGCGTAACTCTTGCCGCAAAAATTAGCGGCTATCAATTCTTGTGTAGCACCGGGTTCTAGTTCTATACTTTCATTGCCGAGCGTTACCATGTTCTGGCAGGTAGTATCATCGGGAACGAAGATGAGCCCTGGGTCAACATTTACGGTCAGTGTCTTTGGTGTGTTATTAGTTATCTTAAACACGAGGTTGTGGTGGAATTCGTGTCTGCCGAAATAGGTCTTTACACTTATTTTCTTGCTGGCCATCCCTTTCTTCAGTGTTGTCTTATCCATATCAGCAAAAGCGCTATTCGCAAAAAGAATAACTAAAAGCAATATTTTGGATAGCTTCATGTATTTATGCATAATAATGGTTCAATTTTAGATAAAGACAATACCGAAGTTAACTATTTTTTGTATATAGAGTTAGCTGGAGGGGCATTTTTAAAATTGACGGGCAAAATAGGTATCCGTGCTTTTACTTTGGTAGCCGGAAAAGCGCTTTGCTGCATATATCCCCGCAATATCGCATCTTTACACCATGAAATGGGAGACATTATATTAAGACCTTATTCAATTCCTGTATCATGGCAGGGCGGCGTGGATTGTTCGCTTTTAATACCGATATAAGCCTGTGTATCTGTTCTTTGCTTCCAGGTATGTCTTTCTGTATCCTCTTCATTTTGTTCGCAAGGTCAGCATAATCGCTCCTTGTATTTACCCTGTTACCCAATTCCGTGAGAAGGGGCATATAAATTTCCAAAATTTCAGCAGGATATCGTTTCGCCAAATGTTCATGGTAAGCCAAAACTGTTTCCACCTTTTTTTCATTTTTCAGCAGTTCTAGTATCTTATCCCAATACTGCTCTTCAATAAATACCTTCCCAAGTGCATCTAATACTGGTACGTGAGGCTGGAAAAATACAGAAGCTTTTGTATTCTTATGTTCCCTATTAATTTTTTCCGTTTTTTCAAGGATGTACGCATCAATAACGGTTCTCCATTCTTCGGCATTGTATGTTTGTTTCCATTGGTTATAGTAACCAACATCCATTGACCAATTGTCAAAAGCGAATTTCTTCGTGTAATGCCTGATACCGGGTATATCTTTTTCTAACACAGCTATGCGCAAAAGTTGCCTTTGCCAAGCAGATACAGTGCCGCAATGCCCCATTTGTTCCGCAATTTTTATACCGCCTTCAATCATTAATTTAGCTGCACCGTAATCCTTTGCGTGAATTAGTTTTTCAACCTCGGCCTCCCTTATTTCAACAATATCCATGTTGGCATGTGTAAGTTGCTCAGCTTCATCAGTATGACCGATCGCTTTTAAAAACGCTATTTTTTGCGTATTGAAAAAGTCCCTTCTGTAATTGTCGTATTGTCCGGTTAATGCTGCACATTGAGCATCAATGAACGCGGTAAATTCATTTGTATAATTAAGTTTTACCGCCAATGCCTGAAATAAAGGGAAGAGTTCATATCCGAAATCACCGTATTCAAAATAAATTTTATTAGTCAGTTCTGTTCTCAAAAAGCTGAATATTTGCTCGTGCAGATCTATTGCAATTGCTTCCGCATTAATAATTTTCCCCAGTAATTCTGTCGCACTACTTATGGCATCGCCTATGTTTCCGTTTGAATCATCGGAATATTCAATTGTTGCCATCAGTTCCACAATTGCCGGCCTTGCAATGGCAAATGCGTCCCTGTAATTTTTTCTGGCTACAAATTCGTTACCTGATGCAATTATATTTTCAATTTCGTTTGATAAACTAAAAGAAGAACGATAGTCGACAAAACCATGGTCAGAGTGTTTGCGAATTACTTTTTTAATCATTTCACTATACTTCTTCCCAACGTCAATTTTGGGGTCTTTGTCTGCAAACCAAAGTTCAAATTCTGTTTTGAAATCTTTATTCTTTGCGGCATATTGCGTTATAAATCCCTGAAATTCATTTTGGCTTATTTTCAAAAGTAAGTTCGCAAATGCATTTTTGTTTGTAGCCTTCACTTGAACCCGCTGACTTTTCATCTGCAGCCTTATAGCATAAAATGTGGCAACAATGTGTTTGCAGATACCGCCACCTATCGGGCAGTTACAATTATATCCTACAATTTCATTTTGGTCTTTTAACGTAACTTCTATGTTATAAACTTCATTTCCCTGTACTTCCGCATGCCAGACATAGTCGCTTTCCTCCACGCTTAAAACGGCATTTTGTTCAAAATACATTAACCCCTTGCTCTGCGCCGACTGAATTATCTCTTTATCAAAATTTGCAATAGTCATTATTATCGTTTTCAGAGCTAAAAATAAATAAATTGGTTTACATTTTTCTGAGTGAGAATGTCGAGGGTAGATTTCAAATTTTCGCATTATTCGTATTTTAAATAACACCTGCGCGACTGCGCAGACATTGACCTGCCTCTACATTTATGGAGAGGGTTGGGGTGAGGATTTTATTCAGGTAGTGCGAAGACTTTGAAATGCCCCCGAATGCCAATCAGAGCTTAATAAAGGAGTATAACAAGCCTCGAAGCACAATTTCCTGATAATAATATTATCATGCCATTGCTATTTCAAGGGTAGCCATTTCTCTCTGCGTCTATATATTCCTTACAATATCGCATCTTTACACCATGAATTGGGAGACATTATATTCATCGCAGCGAACGGGCAAGGCCGTTCAGGCGAATAATGACTATGACACCGTGCGTAATTCTTTTCAACGCGATTACGACCGCATTATATTTTCATCGCCTTTCCGCAGGTTGCAGAATAAAACACAGGTTTTTCCGCTGCCGGGTTCGGTATTTGTGCACAACAGGCTTACCCATAGCCTGGAAGTAACATCGGTAGGGCGCTCGCTGGGCAAAAATGTGGGCGAGCAGATTGCAGCTAAATACCCTGATAAAGGCGAAGAGTTTAAAGAATTTTACAGGCACGAGCTGGCTTCGGTTATTGCTTCGGCATGCCTGGCGCATGATATTGGCAACCCACCTTTTGGCCATTCGGGCGAAGATGCGATACGTACCTTTTTTAAGAACCTGGAAGGGAAGACAAAAGATGTAATTACCCAGGCACTCACTGAAAATCAGCTAATGGATTTTACCCGGTTCGAGGGCAATTCCAACGCCTTCAGGGTGCTGACGCATAACTACAATGAAAACGAAAGTAGCTACAGGCTTACGTACCCTACGCTTGCGGCCATTGTAAAATACCCGTGTGCATCCGTATCTGGGTTTGATAAGGCTACCGGGCTGATAGCCACCAAGAAGTCGGGCTTTTTTGATTCTGAAATAGCTACTTATAAGCGCATGGCGGCTACGCTGGGCATACCGCAGCAGGAAGGTAAAGAGCATGTTTATGCGCGCCATCCGTTCGTTTACCTTACGGAAGCCGCGGACGATATCTGTTACCGGGTCATTGATCTGGAAGATGCGCACAGGCTGGGTATCGTTAGTTTAGAAAAGTTTGAATCATTGTTCTTGCCGTTTTTCAGCAATGAGGGTAATGGCTACAGAACCCAGGCTTATATACGCAGAAAAGTGGCCGAGATAAATGACGATAACCAGAAGGTGCAATACATACGTGCGTTCTGGATAGGCTTTATGATTGAAAAGGTAGCCGGGGTCTTCATGCAAAATGAAGATGCTTTATTAGCGGGTACTTTGCAGAACGACCTGCTCAAATGCCTGCCAGCGGCAGACTATGAATTGATAGAGGAAATAAATAAGTATTCGGTGAAGCACATTTATAACTACCGGTCGGTGGTGGAAATAGAAATTGCCGGTTACGATATAATTGGCGGGCTGCTCAAAGAATTTATTCATGCAGTGTTGCATCCTGCTGAAAGTCGCTCGGCAAAATTGCTTCAACTGGTATCAGAACAGTTTCCGCTGGAAAAAAGACCCGGAAAGGCTGAACTGGCTGTGTATCATAATGTGCAATCAATAGTCGATTTCATATCGGGCATGACCGACCTCTATGCTATTGACCTTTATCGTAAAATAACCGGCATAACCATACCCGAATTAAAATAATATGCACCCCAGGGACTTAAAAATTGAAAACTTTACTTACCAACTGCCCGATGATCGCATAGCCAGGTATCCGCTGGCTGAAAGGGATACTTCCCGGTTATTGGTATATAAGGATGGTAATATTTCGGAGACGGTATACAGGCAGCTTGCCGGCCAGTTGCCGGAGGGTAGTATGCTCGTCTTTAACCAGACTAAAGTAGTAATGGCGCGGCTGCAATTTGCCAAGCCAACGGGCGGTGCCATAGAGATATTTTGCCTGGAGCCCCATTCCTCGTTCCCAGATATGCAAACGGCTATGCTGCAAAAAGGGCAGGTATGGTGGAATTGCCTGGTAGGCAGCGCCAAAAAATGGAAAGAGGGTATGGTGCTTACGCTGGATAGTAAGGACGGAGGTTTCTCGCTTTCTGCCACCATGGTTGCCAAGCACCAGGGCTATTATACTATTCAGTTAGATTGGAGTGACCCCGAGCTCACATTTGCTGAAGTATTGCACAGTGCCGGAAAGGTGCCATTGCCCCCCTATATTGACCGCGAAGCAGATATAAAAGACCAAACCACTTACCAAACTATTTATGCTACCGATGAAGGTAGTGTAGCCGCGCCCACAGCAGGCTTGCATTTTACAGATGCTATAATGGAAAGCCTTGCTGCAAGGCATATACAAGCCAACTATGTTACCCTGCATGTTGGTGCCGGCACATTTAAGCCTGTAAAGGCAGCAACAATGGACGAGCATGATATGCATGCGGAATGGATTGAAGTAACGGCTGAAGCCATTAAAGCTTTGCTTGTGCAGGAAGGTGAAATTATTGCGGTAGGCACCACATCGCTACGCACTATTGAAAGCCTGTATTGGTTGGGCAACAAACTGGTTAACGAAGAGCAGATTGATTGGGGTGGCATAGCCGTTAACCAGTGGGACCCTTACGAAGCAACGCATACCTGCAGCCGCGCTGAGGCATTCAGCGCCTTGCTGGGCTATCTTTCAGCCAATGGGTTGCAAAAGCTCATTACCCGAACGCAAATTCTTATAGCGCCCGGCTACCGGTTCAGGGTGGTTAGCGGGTTGGTAACTAACTTTCACCAACCACAGAGCACATTGCTATTGCTGGTGGCCGCACTTATAGGCGAAGACTGGCATAAAGTATACGAGTATGCCATGAATAATGGTTTCCGTTTCCTGAGTTATGGCGATGGTAGTTTGCTTTGGGTGCAATAAATTTGCGGAATGCCCCTTTATAAGCTGCTTTAACGGCCTAAAACACAGTGGTAAACAGCTTATTTTGGAATTTGATTTTTTCTATTTGGTTTTTTGCATAGCATGTGCCACATTTTTTATAATATTGCAACTTAAACGGGCAATGAAAGGGCTGAAAACCGCTCACATTGCTATATTTACTTATCATATTCTAAATTATGCTAAAAAAGATACCGGAAATAAAAATTAATCCTTTTTCGTTATCCTAAAAAGTATAATTTTGCAACAAAAATTTAAAAACACTATTTATGTCTGAAATTGCAAATCGCGTTAAGAAAATCATCGTGGATAAACTCGGTGTTGACGAATCAGAAGTAACGCCAGAGGCTAGTTTTACTAATGACCTCGGAGCTGATTCTCTCGATACAGTAGAATTGATCATGGAATTCGAAAAAGAATTCAATATCTCAATTCCGGATGAGCAGGCTGAAACCATTACTACAGTGGGCCAGGCTGTTACTTACTTAACAGAACACGTAAAGTAGTTTTACCCAACAAAGAAAAGTAACTGAAAAAAGTCAGATGAATTTACCGTATAAACGAGTAGTAGTTACGGGCCTCGGCGCCCTGACCCCATTAGGCAATACCGTATCACAGTACTGGGAAGGACTGGTTAATGGTGTTTCGGGCGCCGATTTCATTAAGCAATTTGACGTTACCAAGTTTAAAACCAAATTTGCTTGTGAGTTGAAAGGCTTCAACCCTGAAGATTATTTTGACCGCAAGGAAGCCCGTAAACTGGATCGCTTTTCGCAACTAGCATTAGTAGCAGCTGAAGAGGCTGTTAAAAACGCTAACCTGCTCGATGAAAGTGTGAACAAAGACAGGGTTGGTGTTATCTGGGGTTCTGGTATTGGTGGTATGATCACCTTCATTGAAGAAATGAAAAACTTCAATTCGGGAGATGGTACGCCGCGCTTTAATCCTTTCTTCATTCCTAAGCTCATATTAGATATTGCCCCAGGGCAAATATCTATGAAGTATGGCTTCAGGGGGCCGAACTTTGCAACAGTTAGTGCTTGCGCTTCTTCCACCAACGCTATTATTGATGCACTCTTTTACATACGCATGGGCAAAGCAGATGCTATTGTGTGTGGTGGGTCTGAAGCCGTGGTTACCGAAGCGGGTATTGGCGGTTTCAATGCAATGAAGGCACTTTCTGAACGTAATGGTGCTCCACAAACTGCAAGCCGTCCTTTCGATCTTGATCGGGATGGCTTTGTATTAGGAGAAGGAGCTGGTGCGTTGGTAATTGAAGAATACGAACATGCTAAAAGGCGTGGCGCGAATATTATTATTGAACTGGCAGGCGGTGGCCTTAGTGCCGATGCTTACCACCTTACCGCACCGCACCCTGAAGGGTTAGGCGCATACAATGTAATGAAATCGGCGTTGGAAGATGCCGGAATGAAGCCAGAAGACATTGATTATATTAATGTACACGGCACATCGACACCATTGGGCGACATTAGCGAAATTGCAGCCATACAGCGCATTTTTGGCGAACACGCTTACAAGGTGAACATCAGTTCTACCAAGTCAATGACCGGGCACTTACTCGGCGCAGCTGGTGCAATTGAAGCTATCGCCAGCATTATGGCATCAGTTAATGGAATAGTACCCCCTACTATCAACCACTTTACTGACGATCCGTCTTTCGATCCACGTTTGAATTTCACTTTCCACAAGGCACAACAACGTACAGTTAATGCTGCCTTGAGCAATACATTCGGTTTTGGTGGGCACAATGCTTCCGTTATCTTCAAAAAATTTGTAGATTAAGTTGCGACCCCTCACTCGCATCCTCAACCTTTTTTCTTCTGACAAGGAGTTGTTGTTGCAATTGGAACATCTATTGGGCTTTACACCCAAGCATATCGCCTATTATAAACTGGCATTCATGCACCGGTCAAAACCCGATGAACCTACAGATAGTAATGAGCGCCTCGAATTTTTAGGCGATGCCATCCTGGGTGCGATTATTGCCGAATATCTCTTCAAAAAATATCCTTACCAACCAGAAGGTTACCTTACCGAATTACGTTCAAAAATTGTACGCAGGGAAACACTGAATAATGTAGCCTTGCGTATGGGCCTGAACAAAATGGTACAATATAACCAGAACGATAAGGGCCTGAGCCGCAGCCACATCTTCGGCAATGCGCTGGAGGCACTTATTGGTGCCGTATACCTCGATCAGGGCTTTATAAAGACACGCAAATTCATTCTCAACGAATTGGTGCGTTCTTACATAGATCTTGACACTATGGAAAGCACAGATACCAACTTCAAAAATCAGCTGCTTACATGGGCTCAAAAGAGCAACAGGGTATTGGTGTTCGAAACCCTGGATGAGAAGCTGGAAAACACCCGTAAATTGTTCACTGTGGGTATTTTATTAGATGGTGAGATAATTACCACCGGCACTGGCTACAATAAGAAAGATGCCGGCCAGGTAGCCGCGCAAAAGGCCCTGGAAGTGCTAAAAGCACAATAGCCAACGTTGCCGGAATGTGGATAATTTTTCCACGAAAATTCATATCTTTTCTTTAATTTTCAACTACAATGCAGCACAATCGCATTGTAGTATAACCTATGAATAATATAAAGTTATTTGAAGAAAAGCAAGTACGTACCCTATGGAATGAACCAGACCAGAAATGGTACTTTTCGGTAATTGATGTGATAGAGATACTAACGGGGAGCACTAATTCCAGAGATTATTGGTTTAAAATGAAGGTCAGGATAAAGACAGAAGAAGGGCTTCAACTGTCGACAATCTGTCGACAGTTGAAATTAAAGGCCAGTGACGGTAAAATGCGCGAAACTGATTGCGCCGATACCCAAACCTTACTTCGTATAATACAGTCTATACCATCCCCTAAAGCGGAACCTTTCAAGCAATGGCTTGCCAAAGTGGGCTACGAAAGAATGCAGGAGATTGCCGACCCCGCCCAAAGCCTTGACAGGGCAAGGGATAACTGGAAGAAATTGGGGCGCAGCGAAAAATGGATACAACAGCGCATGACCGGGCAGGAAACCCGCAATAAGCTCACCGACTACTGGAAAGAGGCGGGTATTAGTGAACAAGGAGAGTTTGCCATGCTCACCAACATTATACACCAGGAATGGACCGGACTGACGGTAAAAGAGCACAAAGAATTGAAGTCGCTAAAGTCGCAGAACCTGCGCGACCACATGAATGAAGCGGAATTGATATTTACGGCACTGGCCGAACTTTCAACAAGGCAGATAGCAGAAACAGAGGAAGCAAATGGACTTGGTGAAAATGCAAAAGCCAGCAAAAAAGGCGGTGCAGTAGCAAAAAATGCCCGCAAGGAATTAGAAGCTCAAACAGGTAAAAGCGTTGTGACGGGCGAAAACTTCCTGCCACCGGCCAAGGATAAAAAACGGATTGCCGCAAAAGGCGAAGAATAGCACTTGTTGCTACTTTCCTTTTGAAACTTTGTTCAATGTAATTATGCGTTGCATAGTGCTTTTAAACCTGCCTATACCTCCTGGTCGGGTTTTTGAATGCTTGGTGTGGCAACTTTCCACCCGTTTGCGCCATAGTTTGTAGCTACTGAATTTGAGGTTCACTTTCATCAGTTTGCGCACCTCACTTTCTCCTAACCCGAATTGAAATTGGATAGCTTCAAAAGGTGTTCGGTCCTCCCACGCCATCTCTATGATACGGTCCGTATCCTGTGGAGAAAGCCCGGCCTCTTTTTCAGGTGTTTCCTCTTCTTCATCCATTAAAAACTGGTACAGCATGAGCGATGGTAAGTCGCTGTATTGATAGATCAGGTTTTCAGTTGCCATAACACATCATTTTAATTATCGCGTTCGAACGAACGTACTTACGGCATAATCATGCAGTCGGTTTTCCGTTCTTGCACAAAAGGGGTGAAATTTTTTAACTGCCAAGTGTTTGGTGCTTATTGTCCGCTTATTGTCATTAAAATAATTTCTGAAATAATTCCCAAGCATTGATGCTGCCATTACGTCTATTATAGTAAGCGCGCTTAAATTTATTGCCCGGCTAACACAAGTTTGCAATTATACGCCGGTACGTTACTGAATACTTTTTTGGATAGGTTTTTACATGCCGGAATACGGATTTTTACGCGCTGAACTATTACCCTTCCGTGTTCCGGCATTATCATTATTATTCGCAGGTATACCCAACCTTCAGGTTACTGTCTCACACACTAAAACACGGGTTATGAAAGCAAAGATTTTCATATTGCAGTTGTTGCTGCAACTAACAGTACAGAGCCATGCCCGGCAAGCGGCTGGCCCTACAAAAAACGATTCGCCGATAATAGTATTGAATATTGCCGCTACCCTCATACAGAATTGTAGCCACAATGATATAGTGCAGTATGGCAAGCGCACCTGCGATACGTTATTTATTATAGATAGATGCACAGTTACAACAGTAGATTTATGTGCATTGTCGGCAGGTTGCTTTGTGGAGTTCGCCATACTTACCGCATCGCAAATTGCAGCTAAACCAACAACAGATATTACCGACCTGATGACATTTGTACCCGGTATGTATCAACGCAGCAGGAATGCCCCTTTAATTAACGATGGTGGCCGCCCTACGGCCAACCTTTATGTAGTGGATGGCATCAGGCTGCTCGAGGCGCCTGATGCGCAATGGGCTTCGCGGCACTTGCGAAATCAGTTTTAGATAATTATACGCACACATTTCATGGTCATAGCCGCTGCATACGCAGCCGGTAAAGGACAGTTATTTTACTCAACTAAAAACAATGTTTATGAAAGCACGCATTTTTATACTGCAGCTACTACTGTTGATCACCTTCCAAAACTATGCACAGGAAATATTGGGAGTAGTTACTGACAGGAAAAAAGAACCCATTATTAATGCTTCTGTAAGAGTTACACAAGCCGGTATATTGAAAGGGAATACAGTAACTGACTACGATGGTAAGTTTTCTGTAAAGCCACTTGAAGAAGGGCTCTATGATGTTACAGTAAGTTATACGGGTATGCAATCAAAAACCTTTACACAAGTAGTAGTATCTGCGGGAGGTAAAACAGAAGTGAATTTTGTATTGCAACAGACTGGTAAAGAATTGAAAGAAGTGTTTGTAAATTATGATCACTTTAACCGGGGGCGTGGTTACCGCGATTCAAAGGTATTGTCGAGGAAGGAAATAGTAGCAATACCGACCAATGACACGGCAGCCCGGCCGATGGCTTCACCTATATATCAGAAGAAGCGCAATGGTGTTAGTGAAAATGATACATCAATTAAGCATTAATCAGGTGGTTGATAAAATAAGGCAGGGCCGGGGCTTTCATAGTTTTCCCGGCTTTGCTTTTTATGTTTTTGTAGGCATCTGGACTTGCTGATAATACGATACATTTGTATTGCGAAGTTTGAATTTTGCAACCATGCGTATGGATATTACAACGCTCAACGAATTTTACAGGCAGGTGTCCACACCTGGAGAGGCTGGTTATCTGTTGCCCGATGGCATTACCCGCGAATTAGGCCACTTCAATGTATTTAATGTAGGCGATATGGCCCGCCACATAAAGGAAAAACCGGTAATGCCTTATAACAGGCGTGCTTACTATAAAATAAGCCTTATAAGTGGCAGGAATATTGCAGAATATGCCGACAAGGTGATAGCAATTGAAAATAAGGCCTTTCTGTTTGCCTCGCCAAAAGTTCCATATCATTGGTTGCCGCAGGACGCGGAACAATCAGGCCATTTTTGCATATTTACTGATGAATTTCTGGTGCAGTCAAAAAGTGGTGTAGTGCTGGATGAACTGCCTATTTTTAAATCGGGCGGGTATCCGGTATTCCAGATTTCAGATGACGAGGCCGCCGATATTAACGCCATTTTTGAAAAGATGCATCAGGAACTGGCATCAGATTACGCCTATAAGTACGACCTGATAAGGAATTATGTAGTAGAGCTCATTCACTACGGCCAAAAGCTGCAACCCGCTACAGCAATGTATCCTACCCATACCGCATCGGCGAGGATGTCGTCGCTTTTTATTGAATTGCTGGAAAGGCAATTCCCGATTGAGTCGCCGAATCAGAAGCTAAAACTAAGGACCGCGAAAGACTATGCCGAAAGGCTGGCGGTGCACGTAAATCACCTGAACAAAGTGCTGAAGGAAAATGTTGGCAAAACTACAACCGATATTATAAGCAGCAGGGTAGTGCAGGAAGCTAAGATACTTTTGAAGCAGACTGACTGGAACATTTCAGAGATTGCCTATTGCCTGGGTTTTGAGGAGGTGGCTCATTTTTCCAACTTCTTTAAAAAACAGACCTCGCTGGCCCCGGTTTCATTTCGTGAATAACGGGTTGATTGAATTTTGCAAATATTGGATTGAAGTTTGCAACGCGTGAAAACCGTTTTCAACTCACCTTTGTACCAACACGACCAACTACTTTTAAAAAAACCATACTAATGAACAACACGAACAAAATAGCCCTGGTAACAGGTGGCAGCCGTGGCCTGGGTAAAAACATGGCCATTAAAATAGCGCAAAAAGGCCTTGATGTAATAATTACCTACAACAGCCAGAAGGAAGAAGCAGCGGCAGTTGTAAAGGAAATTGAGGCTATGGGCCAAAAGGCTGTGGCACTGCAACTGAACGTAATCGAAGTGAAAAACTTTGCACCTTTTTTAGTGGAAGTAGCCGCGCTATTAAAGGGCACATTTAAAGCTGAAAAAATTGATTTCCTGGTAAACAATGCTGGCACTGCATTGTACGCTCCGTTCGCTGAGACAACTGAAGAGCAACTTGATGCGATGGTGGATATTCACTTCAAAGCGCCGTTCTTCCTTACACAACAGGCCTTGCCGTTTATTGCTGATGGTGGTGGCATTGTAAATATATCTTCGGGCCTTACCCGTTTGTCTTACCCGGGTTCGAGCACTTATGCTGCTATGAAGACTGCCATTGAAACACTGAGCCGGTACCAAGCTAAGGAGTTAGGCGAAAGGCGCATAAGGGTAAATGTTGTTGCGCCCGGCGCTATTGAAACCGACTTTGGCGGTGGCAGGGTGCGCGATAATAAAGACATTAATAACCACATAGCATCGCTTACCGCACTGGGCCGCGTAGGCTTGCCCGATGATATTGGCGGTGTAGTTGCTTTCTTGTGTACTGAAGATGCGCGCTGGATAAATGCGCAACGTATTGAAGTATCGGGCGGGCAAATGTTATAGTGCTTTGCACAAAAGAAACTCTACTTTAAGAAGCGGGAAGAGGTGGCAGGTTGCCACCTCTTTTAATTCGTGAATGTGGTATGTAATAGCCATTAATACTGATTGCTTACCACGGTAGACAGACATAGGTAATTTGGGCAGGTGTTAGTGCTTGCAAATCGTCCATTATTTTCTTGTAAAATTACGCGCTGGATTCGGCCGGAAAAATTGTCCATCATAATGCGTTAAATGTCCATTTTAGCGGGCAAATGTTGATGCACTTTTGCACTGTCAATAACGACAAAACAAAAAACAATCATCACATGGCACGTTTAAATGCATTGAGCCCAGAGCAGGCTACCGGTAAAACAAAAGAACTATTTGACGGAATTCATCGCAAGCTGGGTATGGTGCCCAACATGATGCGCACTATAGGTAATTCGCCAGCACTATTAGATGGCTACCTTAAACTCGGCGATGCTTTGGCCAGTGGAAAATTAGGTGGTTCCAAAGGTGAGCTGCTGGCACTAGCGGTAGCTGAAAGTAATGGTTGCAACTACTGCCTTTCAGCGCACACATTTATTGGCAGTAATTTTTTTAAACTTGATCCGGCTGCTATGGAAGCAGCGAGGAGAGGCGAATCGGCAGACGCTAAAACCGATGCAATATTGAAATTTGCCAAAGTTCTTGTAAGCAAAAAGGGAAAAGTGAGCGATGCCGATATCAATGCAGTAACCCAAGCAGGCGCTTCTGAGGCAGAAGTGGCAGAAATAGTAGGGCATGTTGCAGTGAACATACTCACCAATTATTTCAATAATGCAGCCCAAACGGAAATTGATTTTCCGGTAGTAGAAGCCTACGAAACAGTAGCAGTGTAAATTAATTTATTCATAAAAGTAGTTGTGGAAGGCATGAGGTTGAAACAGGGTATGCTCAGTTGGTTTGCTTTTGTACAAGCCGCTTCGATAGGGTTTTCAGGGTGATTAGTAAGCTGTAAATGGCATTAGCAATAAGTTAGCAATAGCAAGGCGTCGCCAGTAGTGCAACAACAGCAGGCAAGTCGGAAATAAAATTATAGCGCGATTGGTGCACTTTATTTTATCTTCATTCCTACGAACCACAACTACTTTTTTAAGAACAGCAACATGGAACAGCAGAAATTACCATTGCCTCCCTTTACCATGGAGACAGCAATGCAAAAAGTACAAATGGCAGAAGATGCCTGGAACACAAAAGACCCGGAGAAAGTTTGCCTGGCCTATACCATAGATACAGAGTGGAGAAATCGCACTGACTTTATTAATGGCAGAGAGGAAGTAAAGGAATTCCTGAAACGCAAATGGGCAAAGGAACTTGACTACAAACTAAAAAAGGAACTTTGGGGTTTCAGAGAAAACCGCATGGCGGTAAGGTTTGAGTATGAGTGGCATGATGCAGAAGGCCAGTGGTACCGTAGTTACGGCAACGAATTGTGGGAATTTGATGAGAATGGCTATATGCGCAAAAGGTTTGCCAGCATTAATGATATGCCTATTAACGAGGCCGACCGGCAGCTAAAATAAATTGGTAAAATGCAGCATCAAACAGTATTTACACTCACTAACCCGCTGAACGGCAACCTGGCTTTCAAGTTACTTTCTTTTGAGGATAACAGCCATTTCGATCATTTGCAGCGCAATAACTATTATTCATTAATTTGGGTGACAGAAGGGTGTGGGCAAGCGAGTGTTGATTTTTCCGATTTCAACTTTGGCTCTAATACCATATTCTCCATGGCGCCATACCAGCCTTTTATGTTGGCCTCCGATCTCATAAAGGGATATGCCATTCAGTTTCACCCCGATTTTTTCTGTATTCATAAGCACCAGGCGGAAGTGGCCTGCAGCGGAGTGTTGTTCAACAATATTTACCAGTTTCCGTATATCAATATTGATGAAGCTGCGGCAGCAGAATTCAGAACATTACTAGAGCACATAAAGGTGGAAATGCAAAGGCCGGCATTGGCGCAAAGTGAATTGCTTATCGCTTACCTGAAGATATTCCTGATCAATGCACTGCGCATAAAGACAGCCCAACAGCCGGATGTGCAGCAGGTAGTGGACGCACCCAATGAGCCTTTTATTCTCCAGAACTTAAAAGATGCTATTGAAAAGAATTTTAAGACAAAACACTCGGCGAGCGACTATGCTGCAGCACTGAACATGGCACCCAAAACACTTGCTAAAATAACAAAGTCGCATTTTAATAAAACGCTTACTAACCTTATTGCCGAGCGAATTATTATTGAAGCCAAAAGAGAGCTTTACCTTACCAGCAAAACGATAAAAGAAATAGCCTACGAACTGGGCTACGATGACGAATATTATTTTAGCCGTTTTTTCAAAACCAATGCCGATGTATCTCCGCAGCTTTACCGCGAAACAGTAGGTTTTGGCAGGGGTGAAGCATAATAGAATTAACTGCCCAGCAACATGATCTTATGCCGGGAAGAAGACGAGGACTCGGAAACCATTTTTTTATAGCTCTTGAATTGCTCAGCGGTATAAATGCCGGCATTAATGGTGTAGGTTGATGTTTTCATTAATGTCTTTCCATCAGGAAGGGAGTAATTTACCTGGTAGCTTCCGAAGGGATGCGTAATGGTGGTCTCTTTCATAGGGGTGTTGGGCGTATAGGTGCCATTTAAGGCAATTATTACCGTGTCGGTAATAACATAGCCAGTGTACAGTTGAAATGCCTCTGTTGATGTGTCAGCACGTACTGCGGCCAGCCTTGGCAAAGTGAGCATGTTGCAGGTAAGTATCAGGTTCTTGCCACTTCTGGTTACTTCAGCGGTCGCTTCTACACTTATTTCTTCGTTAAGGTAGGGTATGCCGCATTTAGCAAAGTTATTAAGGTTTAAATTGGTGGCCTTGTAACTGGAAAAGCCATACTTGGTATTCAAGTGCCGGTTTTTAGCGCCACTTTCCATGTCAATAACCTGTCGTTCTGCATCCCAGAAAGAGCCCCGGTAGGTGGCATTGATAGTGCCGGTAAGTGCGTCCTTATCATCAATGGTCAGCGTTGCCTTGCGGGTAAGCGTATTGGTTTCTTTACCGTAAATGGGTGTGTGCACTTCCACTCCGCCATCGGGGGTGTTTAACAATACATCCCTGTCGGCAGTAAACGAAGAAAGATAACCAACCGGCAAATCGTGCGATGTGCATTCCAGCCATATTGTATCCCTGCCTTGGGGCACGCAAAGTATTACGTGGTTAAATACATTGCAGGGGAATTTATCGTCCATTTTTACCACATCATTTCTTCCTGCCCTTGCCAGTGTGGCATAGGCGGTTATACCGGCCTCCTTCAGCATGGCTTTCATAAAATTGCTGAGTGCCTTGCAGTCGCCATATTTTTTTTCGCAAACGAAAGCGGCATCAAATGTTTGCCAGCCGCCAATGCCCAGTTGTATGCTCACATAGCGGGTGTTTTTTTGCAGGTATTCGTAGAGCACTGTTATCTTGCCCAGGTTACAGGTGCAGCTATCAGCAACCTGATGCACTACCTTTTTCATTTCAGGGGTCAGTACGTCGCGTTCGTTATTCAGGTTGTAGAAAAAACGGCCCATATCTTTCCAGCTCGCCATGCTGCCAGCTTCGCCGAACAGTACAAAAGTATCGGCTGCTAAAATCATTTCCGGCAAATGGTTTTTATCGTTGGTGCTGAGGTCATCGCCTTCGGTTATAGCCTGCAGGTTGGTAAGTTTTAAGGTGAGGGTATTCAGTTTGGGTGTTTGGGTTAACGCAGGTTTTTCTGCCAGCCCGAATGTGCGGTAGCGGAACGGGAATGCGGTAGGGTATTCAATGGTAATATTGGCCTCTTCGGCAGCGCAGTAGTAACGAGGCAACGGCCGCCATGCGGCAAAGTTCAGCGTGGAGTTATTAACGGTTTCTACTTCATATTCGGTAGTATATGGGTAATTGTGCGTATTGAAGGAATGGCGTTTTACCCTGTAGTCATCAACAAAGCTGCTGCCGAAGCCAGCGAAATCCAGTATCTCTTTTTTCTTTACACTTTTGAGCAGACCGCCGTTTTTATCATAAAGCGCGCCCGATATATCTGTAATGGACTGCGACTTACCATAGAATTCCATAAGGTCGGCATCGGCTACACCTTTTTCATCAAGTACAGTGATGGCTATTTTTTTAACCACGGTATATTGGCCGGGGCCACTTATAGTGTATTTGGCATCAGCATACCTTACAACAGCATGTGCGTTTTTGAGCAGGGCTTCGGGTATTGTGGAAACAGCATAGCTTCCTTCTTTTGCAGTGCCTTGCAGGCCCAGCAGGCAGCAGAATAATAGGAGTGCGGCGGTATTTTTCACAGTTATTTTCTTTTGAGTTCTATTACTTTATTTTCTTCCTTTATTATTGCTTCGTAGTGCTGGCGAATAGCGTCGTATCTGCTGTTGCTGTAAACGGTTTTATCGTTGTTATTAGCCACATCTATTTTCAGCACCCGCGAATCTGCAAGATAAGTTACCATTTTGTTATACTCCATTTCGCCCTCCCCGGTACTTATTGATCTGCTTTTGGGTATACTGTCTATTTCATAGCCCTTTGGTATTTCGATGCTCATCTGGTTAATTTCGTTTTGACGACTGGTGAATTCAATCGGGAATTCCCTTGTTGGGGCACTAAATGGGTTTGTGGAATGCGTTTTGAAGTAGGCTGAATTAAGAAGGTGGATGCTTGCTTCAGGTTGGATGTATGTTTGAAAAATGACTTTAGCAATTACATTGGTATCGGTGGTTTCTACGTTATCGAACGACGATTCAATTATTTTAGGGTCATCTACCATTTTGAGGATGTATTTTTCAAAATATTCATTTTTGCTAAAATTGTCATTGGCCATTTGCTGGCGCAGATAGCGGGAGTCGACCATCCCGATCTTCCGGTAAATTTCAAAGTTTTCAGTACTGTCATTCGGGAAGCTGATCTTTATCGAATTTATTGTACGGTTCGTTATTAATTGTGGTCTCAGGTCTAGTTCGTCGCCCGTTTCTGTTATTACTCTGGAATATCCGTTATAGTATTCTAGTGGCAGCATACCAAAAATATTGAACTTATTGGTAGCGTCCAGCAATACATACCGACCGTCAGTATCGCTCGACAGGGCGCATGCTAAATAGTTGAAACCGTTGTTAACATGAACTTCTTCTGTCGCAGATGCCCGTTCGGTTGTGCAAATCATTAACATGTATGCGCTGAGCCCGGCCTTGTTCAGCATAGCGGCAAGCAACATATTAATTGCCTCTGCGCAACCGCCTCTTTTTTCAAAAACTATCTTTGGCTCGGTGTGCTCGGCATCTTTATCAACGGCGAAGTTGCTGCGCACATAATTAAAAATGTTCCGTGCAACAACTGCTTTATTGGTATTTCCAGCCACGAGTTTAGCCACAGTATCGTTCAGGAAATTATTGGAGCGCCTGATGCTTTTTGCTATACCGGAGTTCCATACCCAGGTATTGTAGGCCTCCCAGGTGTTGCCATCCTTTTGTGTTGCCTCGTTTTTAGGCCGGGAAAACTGTATTGTTAACCGTTCGGTATAATTTTTAAGGTTTACTATGTAAGGCTCGTCTATTACAGCCTTTACATTCCTCCTCACCCACAGTGAATAGTTTTCGCCCAATTTCATACGGCTGTATTTAAGATAGTGGCAAAACTCGTCCTTCGATTGTATGGCATCTTCCTCACTTTTAAATTCGGTCTGCGCACTTTTAGCGTGTGTAATTGATGTAAACATCAGTGTAGTGGGGTAAGATATGGAAAACTGGGTATACAATTTTGGGTGTACGCCCTGAATGTTCCATTCAGGTGAAAAATCGTTGACAGGCGAAACAATATTCAGCGAGTAGTCAATGATGCTGCCTACCTTAACATCGGGCATAATAAAGCGCACTTCCCTGCTATTTTTGTCTATTACGACCTTGTATTGGTCATCTTTGGGCAGCTCAGTTTGTTTTAATATCCCGTCTTCCAGGTTGTAAGTGGTACCCCTTACTTTTTTTACTTTAGCATCATTGTCGGTTGTTCGTATTTTTACATTTGCCTCATTTAGTCCTTCATTTTTTAATATTAGTACTATCCGGTGTGTTTCCTAGTTTCTTTAGCTATGCCCGCATCCATCAGTATATCAACATGTACGCTTTCATAAAGCACTACTGCTTTTGCTCCGGTATCAATATCGAACTTTGTGGTGCGTAGGTATTCTTTTATCTGGCTATCGCTGAGCTGTGCTGTACCGATAAATGGCAGCAGCACGCAGGCAAACAGTAGTGCAGGGATAATAGCAATTTTAAACAAGGTGGCGAGATTTTGCAAACAAATTATTAAAAAATAAAGAATAGCAATAATGCCGTTTCGGGTTGCGTGGGTATATAGGTGGGTCCTGTTATAGCATACTTGGCATCAGCATATCTCACAACAGCAGGTGCATTTTTGAGCAGGGCTTCGGGTATTGTGGAAACAGCATAGCTTCCCTCTTTTGCAGTGCCTTGCAGGCCCGGCAAGCAGCAGAATAATAGGAGTGTGGCGGTATTTTTCACAGTTATTTTCTTTTGAGTTCTATTACTTTATTTTCTTCCTTTATTATTGCTTCGTAGTGCTGGCGAATAGCGTCGTATCTGGTGTTGCTGTAAACGGTTTTATCATTGTTATTAGCCACATCTATTTTCAGCACCCGCGAATCTGCAAGATAAGTTACCATTTTGCTATACTCCATTTCGCCCTCCCCGGTACTTATCGATCTGCTTTTAGGTATACTATCTATTTCATAGTTAACGGGTAGGGTAGCGGTAAGCTGGTTAGTCTCATTACTGCGGGAGCCAAAGTCAATTGGGAATTCTCGGGTGGCGGCGGTAAAGGGGTTTGAAGTAAATGTCTTAATGTAGGAGGTACTTATGAACCGGATTTTTGCCTGTGGATCTACATAGTGCTGAAACACTATTTTTATAATCATATTGGTGTCTGGGTTTTCAGTATTCTCAAAAGATGATGCTATAATTTTTGGCTCCTCGGCCATTTTGGCAACGAATTTTTCAAAATAGTTAGCACGATTAAATTTGTCGCCAGCCATTTGCTGCCGCAGATAATGTGAATTGATCATGCCTAACTTCCTGTATACTTCTACATTTTCAGTACTGTCGTTAGGGAAGGTAATTTTTATGGAATTGAAGGTACGTTCTACCACCAACTGCGGTGTAAGATCAATGGCATCGCCGGCCTCGGTTATTATTCTTGCATAGCCATTGTAGCAGTTTAGGGGCAGCATGCCAAAAACATTGTGCTTGCCTGAAGCATCGAGTAGTACATAACTGCCATCATTATCAATTGCGAGTGCGCATGAAATATGATTGAAGCTGTTGTGCATGGGGAACTTTTCAGTTGGTGATGGCCTGTCTAAAGTGCTTAACGTTAACAGGTAGGCGTTTAGCCCGGCCTTGTTAAGCATAGCGGCAAGCAATGTGTTAATTGCCGATGCGGTGCCTTCCTTCTTTTCAAAAACTATTTCCGGATCTTTATCGTCGGCATCAGCTTTTTTATTCACAACAAAGTTGCTACGTACATAGCTGTAAATGCTTTTGGCAACAACGGTCCGGCTGATATTGCCGGCTACAATTTTAGCCACAGTATCGTTTAAAAAATTATTGGGTCGCCGTATACTCTTAGCTATTTCGCTATTCCATACCCGTGTGTTGTAGGCATCCCATGTGTTGCTGAAATGTTGGCTGGCATCGGTTTTTATTCTTGAAAGTTGCAAGGTGAGCCTTTCGGTGTGGTTCTTGATGTTGCGAACAAAATTTTCGTCTTTTATGCCTTTTACGTTTTTCCTCACCCACAGCGAATAATTGTCGCCATTGACGGAACGGCTGTTTTTAAGGTAGTGGCAAAATTCGTCTTTTGCCTGTATGGCATCCTCCTCGCTTTCAGATTCTTTCAGCGCGGTTTTCACATGCATTATTGATGTGAACGTTAGCGTTGCGGGATAGGCTATAGAAAACTGGGTGTACAATTTTGGTGCATTTGTCTGTATCTTCCATTCTGGTGAAAGGTCATTTATGGGTGATACGATGTTGAGGGAATAATCAATGATGCTACCTTCTTTAACATCGGGCATTGTAAAGCTTACTTCTTTCTTGTTTTTAGCAACATCGTTTTTATATAGATCATTTTTGGGCAGGTCGGTTTGCTTTAGCCGGTCCCCTTCCAGGTTGTAGGTTACCCCTTTTATATTTTTTACGGCAACATCATTACCACTGGTTCTTAGTTTAATATTGGCCTCTTTTAGGCCATCTTTTTTCAATATTTTTATAACCTGGTGTACCTCCCGCGTTTCTTTTGCTATGCCGGCATCAATCAGTATATCAACATGTACCCTTTCATAAAGCACTACTATTTTTGCGCTGGTATCAATATCGAACTTTGCAGTGCGCAGGTATTCTTTTATCTGGCTATCGCTGAGTTGTGCCATGCCAACGAATGGAAGCAGCAAACAGGCAAACAGTAGCAGGAATACGGTAGTATTTTTAAGCAAGGTGGCGAGATTTTGAAAGCAAATTAGTGAAAATAAAGATATTTACTAACCCCCTGTTGGGTTGCCCGGGGATATGGGTGGTGTGACAACGCTGCTATTTTCGTTTTAAGGTAATAACATTGTTTTCTTCTTTTATCACTTCTTCATAGAACGCCTTTAGATTATCGCAGGAAGAGACAGGGTATTTAACTTCGTTGCAATTATACGAACCGCTGATAGAAAGCATATTCATCTCGCTCATGTAACCGAGGTCTTTTTTGTATTGCATATCATTGTCGCCCAGGTTTATTACCCTTGGTTTAGGTAGGTTCTCCACTTCAAGCCCTTGTGGCAACAGGTAACTGATGCGATAAACAGTATTGGTTTTGTAGGGGAATTCAATAGGGTAGGTGCGGCCTGCCCCCGTAAACGGATTGCTGCCGAATGTTTTTATAAAAGCCGTGCTCAGCAGGTAACTTGCTGCCTTGGCGTCGAAGTGGGTGCGGTAAACTATTTTAATAATAAGGTTGGTGTCAGGTTTGTCAACATTATCAAATTTGGTTTCGGTAATGGTTATGTCGTCGTTTATTCTGGCGACGTATTGTTCGCCGAATTGCGCCTTGCTAAAGCCATCTTTTGCCATCTCTTCGCGCATAGCCTTTGACGATATAAGGCCGAGCCGCTGCACTATTTCCACGGTTTCGGTGCTATCGTTAGGGAAGGTTATTTTAACGGCATTGTTATTGCGGTCTTCCAGCATTTCGGGTTTCAGATAAACGCCTTCGCCTTCTTTTGTCATAACCCTTGCATAGCCATTGTAGCACACCATGGGCAGCATGCCAAAGGGGTTGTTTTTATTAGTGGCATCGAGATACACATAAGTGCCGGTAGCGCCGGGTGCCCATGCGCAGACGGTATAGTTGAAACTATTACGAAACGGCATGGTAGGCGTAACCGAGGTTTGATCGGTAGTGCTTATAAAAATCAGGTATGCCTGCAGGCCTGCATTGTTGAGCATTGCCGCCAGCAATGCATTAATGTTGGCAGCACGGCCTTCCTTGGTACGAAAGACCTCTGCAATGTTTCCCCGTTCAATTTTACTCTCTTCATTCACCCTGTAATTGCTCCTTACATAGTTAAAAATTGCCTTCGCCTTGGCGGTATTGTCGGCACAGGTAGCGGTGATGGTTTTTACGGTTTCTGATAAGAAGTTGTTATCTTTTCTTATGGCCTTAGCCACCTCCGAACCCCAGAAGCGTTCATTCACTTTTTGCCATGACTGCAGGTAACTTTCCAGGCCGGGACGACGTATTTTGGCTAACTGCAATTGTATACGTTCATTGTGGTCGTTACTGTTAATTACAAACGGCTCTTTGTTTATTGCCGGCACATTCCTGCGTATGTAAAGCGAGGAATTACTGCCTTCCACCGCACCTGTATTTTTAATACACTGGCAAAAATCGTCGGTGCTGCTTTCAGCCTTACTTTCACTATTATAACTTTGTAGCTGCGGTTTGGTGTGCAGCAAGCTGGTAAATGAAAGAATGGCAGGGTAGGTAAATGAGAACTCCGTAAACAACTTAGGGTAATCGTCTTGTATCTCCCATTCCTGGCTAAAGTCGTCACCGGTTTCATCTATCTCGTAGGTATAATCAATAATGCCGCCTTCCCTGGCATCCGGCATCGTAAAGCTTACTTCCTGGTAATCTTCTATCAGCTTATTTTTATAGAAATCGTTTTTAGGCAGATTAGTTTTCTTTACTTCATTGCCTGCAAGGTTGTAAGTAGTGCCCGTTATCTTTTTCAGGCTTTCCCAGTATTTTTCAGCGAAGAAGTGCAGTTTTACATCTGCGGCATCAAGTCCGTTCTTTTTCAGTATTTTTATAATGGTACGTCCTTTTCTGGTCTGTTTAATTTCCTGGTCTTCAATCAAAATGCTTACTTCCTCATGTTCGTACAACACAATGGCTGAAGCGTCTTTAGCTACCGGAAAGGAAGCGGTGTGCAGGTATTCTTCAATTTTTTTCTGGTCGGGTTGTGCTATGCATATGGCAGGCAGTAAAGCCAGTAATACCGGCAGAAGGGCAATCAGTTTTTTATACAAGACAGATATATTTTTGATGGTGCAAAATAAATAAAGAATCCCGGTTTATAATAATTCTTTTGGGCTATTAATTTATTGCATCGGTTTCTTATTATATTGGTTATGAATGCTATATGGTTTTCAGGTATTGTTCAATATCCGGACATTCGGTGGCTGCTTTGTCAAAAATTTCGGTTTGGCCATAGTCTCTTTTCAGCCGCTTCAGGTAAGGCGAGAACCACGGTTTACAGCCCTTGTAGCGGCTCTGGCGAACGTAGTTATTCTGCTGCTGGCCAATAGTAAAGTCATGGCCGCTTTTATCGCACAGCCCCAGCATCAACATGCATGCTGCACCGAGCTCTTTATCTTTAGGTGCATAGTGTAGTGCCATTTTATATTGCTCTGTTGCCCGCGCGCATTGAAAGTAGACGGCGGCGTGTTGTTTAATGTTTGGGTAAAATGAATAGTATACCCATTTCCAGTTATCGGCAGCTGTAACCTCCATCTCGTTGTACGATTTCCCATAACTATACATCATCCAGTCTTTGCCGCCATAGGTCATGTTATAGTAGCAGTTGCCGAGGATAAAACAAAAGCTTGCCTTGGCAGAATCGGTGACCGCATTTTTGTAAGCGGCTCTCAAGCTAACTACATCCTGCAATATAGCTTTCTTGCTTTCTATGGCATAATCGTGGTCAAGCCCCGTTGCGGCAGGTATTATGGTACTCAATGCGCTGATGTCAGACTTTTTCAGATACTCTTTAAATTCGTAGTGTGTCACCCAGAAATCGTCGGGTAATGTGTTGGCAACATCAAGGGCCTGCTCAAATAGGCCCTGCCGTACCAGTAAGGTCGTCTTCAGATCGAGGTAAATATTATCATCGGCATTAATGGCCGTCGCTAATCTCTTTTCGAATGGTGTTTTATTGGCCTTGTGTTTTAAGTGTAACAAGGAATCGATATTCGCGACGCAGGCATATTTGTCGAAGTAGTCGATACTGGAATAGTAGCCGTAGTAGTCCAGATACTCGTTTACGGATATTGCAGCTTTTTTAAACATCAGGCCTGCTTTAACAACATCGTTTTTTTTCTGGTATTGCCTGCTCAGCATCAGGTAAAGTTCGTTCATAATTGCGTTGGGCCAGTCATCAAAATAGTATTCTCGTGCAGCGACTGAATCGCGCAGCCCTGATTTTTCAAGTGCGCAAAGATTTGCTTCCAGGTCAGCCTGCACGCTGGTATTTTCAATGTCGCTGGTGTAGGCAATGTTGATGGTTTGTTCAATTATCCGTTGCGCCTCCAGCACAGAGCTTTTAAGGTGCGGTATTTTACGCAGGCATATTGCCGCTTCGTTAAAATTTCCTTCAATCTGGTACAGATGCACTATGGCGAGGTTTAGAAAGTCTTTATCGGCACTCTTTTTCGCTGCCAGTACATGTAGAAACTGGCGGAACTTTGCCGTGTATGCCAGGTCTTTAACCCTGTTTTTTTCAATGAAAAATTCATAGGTTTTATCCGTTCGCCAATCGTGTTTGCGTTCGTATTTATTGGTGGCTATGCGCGGGGTGAAGCCTTGCATGGGATAGGAGAGTATCCAGTCTTCAATTTTATTGATTTCCTTGCCAATGACCATACGCAGATATTTACTTTTCGCGTTGTTTGCGGCAACTTGTTCTATTTGTTGCATAGCGCGGCCATCATTCCGCATGGCTTGGTAGGCGTAAATATTACTTCTTTTTTTTGGGTCATGAAGTGAGGGCAAAATGCCGTTGAGTGCTTTCGTAGAAAGGTTAATGTAGATAAACACTTTCTTTGACTCACAGCGGTCAAAAACATCCATATAGTATAAAGCGCGTTGGTAATCGTTGGCTTCAACATTGGCGTAGTATAACAATCCCCAATCGGCTGCAATGGTTTTTTTGCCTTTCAGGTAGGTATTATAACACTGCTTTAAGCGCGCTACTTCGGCCTTGAAAATGTTGTGTTTTGCTGTTGCCAATTGGTCGCCATTAAACACTAAATAGAAAGATGTTTTTACTGCCTGAAAAGCATAGCGCTGTTTAAGAAATTCGGGCAATGGCGATTTACACTTACTCAATGCTAAACTAATAGCAGAATCATAATTAAGGGTTGCGTAAATAACATCATCCCAGCCATTGGTGCTGCTTTGGGTAAATTCCAGCATTTTGGCAAATGCGAAATAGTCCATCGCGGGCTTATTTGCCTGTAGCCATTTTACAAATGTATTATCCGCCAGGCCCTCCCATTCGTTGGTGTTGCAGGCATGCATAAAGGCGTTGGGGCTAAGGTTGTATTGTACATTAAACACATCTTTTTCTGTCACCTTGTTACCGGTAAATGCAACCCATTCCCGGCAATTACGGTGGTAGTCAGTTTGCTGCGGGTCTGCATCACTGTTTAGGAAACGCGTTGTATAGTAAAACGGTTCAAGCCCAGGGTCGTCCGCTATTTCCCGCTGAAACAAGCCGAAAATTGTTGCATCGGGATTCAGCTCTGGTCCGCAACTCCAGGTAGAATTTTGCGGGAACACCATCAGTACCGAAGTGCTAATGAGTATCAAAAATCTTTTGAATTGTTGTTTCATACCTGTTTATTGAAGAAAGGTCCCAATCGAAGAAGGTGATGCGGCTATAGCCGGGAAGTTTGCGGTCAAGCAATGCCATTGCTTTTATAAGTTGGTCCGGGTCCGGCTCTTCCAGCCTGAATTCGTCACCCTCGCGGTAGTAGTTGTCGTTGATAACTGTATCGGTATTGACGCGCAATATATTTTTTGTGGTTTGGGTGAAAGCGGTACTGTTTTCGCCGGGCTCAATTTTACTATGTACTATACCCTTATATTGCCCGCCCCTGAACCATACCTGCCAGCTGAATACAGGCAGCGCAACATCGAGCGGCAGCGGATATGCGGCTCCGTTGAAGTAGGGTTCCATTTCCTCGATATCAAAAATAGAATTGTTGGTACGAACCGATTTTATACTGCCCAGATTGTAACACATAAGCATACCCCTGTCAACTGGTGGTACACCCATTTTTTCGGGATATTTGTAAGGGTATAGTCTTATGGTGGCAGATAGCGTAATGCCGGGGTTGAGGGCCTTTAATTTAGCCAGGAAACGGAAATACTTTTCCTTGGTTTTCGCCGTCCAGTCGCAATCTATCTGTAATTCTGTGCATGTGCCGGTTCTGCTTTTGGCAATGAGTTCCTTTATCGAATCTTTTTTTTCATACTCCAGGTGGGCTGCAGCCAAGCGCCGCTCTGCCTCATGGTAGCAATAAGTCTCCTCCAGAAATGCAGATGTTCTTTTTACTTTGGCCGTAATTTTTTTGGCCACCGTGTCTATCCAATTATCGGTTATCTGCTCAAAGACACGATTGGTAATAAATACAACGGGTGTGTAGCTGCCCGCAACAAAATTATCTGCCCGGAAGGCATCAAGTTGCCCTAGCGGCAGTGGCATGGATAAATGCTCATTCCAGCCAACATCAAGATACCGGATGTAGAAGTGGCTGACCGCGAGTTTATTCATCTCGCTTTTAACAATGCAATCTTCCTGGTCAAAGGTGGTTTTCCAGTAGTAAAAAGAGCGCTGGTGTGGTTTTTGAGACCTGTGGCAGGAACAAAACGTTATTACACAAAGCAACAACAAAAGCCGTGGGAAATACATAGCGGGTGGATAACCCTATAAAGTTATGCTGCGCGCGGATAGCAACAATATTTTACGTCAGGTTTATTTTTTATCAGGGCCTTCCTAACTAAACAGGCCCCGTTCTGCGGGAACGGAGCCTGTTGCAAGCGTTGTATGATGAGCCACTACAGCAACTGCAGTGCCGCTTGTATTCGTTTCACAGTTTCTTCCTTGCCAATAAGTTCGGCAATATGGAAAACGCCCGGGCCATACTTGCCACCAACCAGCATGATGCGCAGTGGTAGCATAGCATCGCCTTTTTTAAGGCCGTGCTGGGCAATATAGTCATTGAAGTGCTGCTCTATGGCAACGTCGGTCCATACGGCAAGTAATTCCAAACCACTGAGCCAGCCTTCGAAGAAGGAGCGCTTGGGATCGGTCCACTTATCTTGTATGGCCGCCAGTTCCTTCATTTCCGGTGTTTCAAATAAGAAATGCCCTTGTGCCCAAAAATCGGGCAGCAATGTGCAACGTTCTTTTATAAGACCTATAACTTTTAGGAAAAGTTCAGGAGACGGATGGCAATTATGGGCGGTTATATAAGGCAATGCCAGCGCAGCCAGGGTTTCGTTATCGGTTTGCTGTATATATTGGTTGTTGAACCATTTTGCTTTTTCAAAGTCGAATTTGGCGCCCCCTTTATGCACACGCTCTATAGAGAAGGCGTGTATCAGTTCTTCCATACTCATTATTTCCTTGCCGGTACCATCGTTCCAGCCCAGCATAGCCAGCATATTGGTGAAGGCCTGCGGCAGAAAGCCGATTTCGCGGAAGCCGGCTGTCGTTTCATTCTTAGCAGGATCATACCAGTTCATAGCGAAAACCGGGAAGCCGAGACGGTCGCCGTCGCGCTTGCTCAGTTTGCCATTGCCATCGGGTTTAAGAATAAGCGGCAAATGCGCCCATTGCGGCATGTCTTCCTTCCAGCCGAGGTAATCCCACAGCAGCAGGTGAACAGGTGCGCTAGGCAGCCATTCTTCGCCCCTGAAGGCATGTGTTATCTTCATGAGGTAATCATCAACCACCACCGCAAGGTGGTAAGTAGGCATACCATCAGCTTTTAGCAGTACCTTATCATCAACAAGGTTGGCATCGAACGATATGTCACCACGAATCATATCGCTGAAAACAATGGTTTCATTTTCGGGCATTTTTATACGCACCACGTAGGGCGTGCCGTTATTCAGCAGCTCCAGTACCGCATCTCCCGAAAGTGTGAGCGAGTTGCGCATGTGCATTCTGGTAGTGCGGTCATACTGCACGGTGCTGTGTTCGTCAACCCTGTGTTTACTGCGCATTTCCTCCAGTTCGGCAGGGGTATCAAATGCATAATAGGCATGGCCGGAAGCGATCAGTTTGTCGGCATATTGCCTGTAAAGTTCCTTGCGCTCGCTTTGGCGGTAAGGGGCATAAGGCCCGCCTTTTACTGTACTTTCATCAGGTTCCAGCCCGCACCATGCCAGGCAGTCCAGAATGTATTGTTCAGCACCTTCTACAAAGCGGGTTTGGTCAGTATCTTCAATACGTAATACAAAATCGCCGCCATTAGCTTTTGCGAACAGATAGTTATATAAAACAGTGCGCACACCACCCAGGTGCAGCCCGCCAGTGGGGCTTGGCGCAAATCTTACGCGTACTCTTTTACTCATGGTGCAAAGATATACTTTAGTTGTAAGTCGTAAGTCATAAGTCATAAGTCGAAAGTCGTAAGTCGAAAGTCGTAAGTCGAAAGTCGTAAGTAGAAAGTAGAAAGCTGTACAGTAGTCGAAAGTCGTAAGTAGAAAGCTGCACAGTAATAGAGAGTCGTAAATAGAAAGTATAAAGTATAAAGCTGTTATGCGGAGTTTTCAGTCTTTAGTAAGTCTTAAGTAGAAAGTATAAAGCTGCATTATTATTAAATTCTCGGCCGCTAGTCACCCCGGCCCTCCCGATGAAAATCGGGATAAATTCCGGGTGACATGTGATGTTGTGTTATACCACATAATCATCAAAAGACGGCATCAGTCTGGCGGGCTTTGCGTTTTCTTTGCGAACCCTCGGCGCTCTTTGCGTTAAACGGCATTATGACGGAATTTGAGATGCCAATGGTATTATGAATTCATTATCAATTAATAACATGATGGCGAAACATGTCACCCTTCAGGGCCGGGGTCTTAACGGACGCATAAAAAAGAAACCCACATCGCCTGATGTGGGTTTGAAAAATATTGAAACAGTAGTTGTAAGTCCGTATAAACGCTTTCTACTTTAGACTTACAACTTACAACTCTCTACTAATGATGATGATGATACGCTGCATGGGCATCAGGTAATTTGAAGAAGGATTCTTCGTCAATTTCCTCAATATCTATCGGTACAACGGCTTCAAGTGCCAGGAAGATTTTTTCAGTAAGCAAGCGACGATAGGTTTCGTCGGCCATTTTATTGTCTTTCATTACCTTTTCCATGTAACCGTCCATCCATGGTGCTTCTTCTTCCACATCCATGCCATAATAAGCCATTACACGCGCCTTGATGTCTTTCATTACTTCATCGCGGGTAACGTTTATTTTGTTTTCACGAATAATCTGGTCAGATATCAGCTGCCAGCGCAACTGGTGCTCGAATGAACCAAATTCGTTTTCAACTTCGTCGTGCGACTTTGGCTTTTCGCCACCTTCCTTCAGCCAGCGTTTCAGGAACGGAACGGGTAAAGTAATGTCTGTGGTATGTACCAGCAATTCAAATATTTCGTTGTGGAAACGCTCGCGTGCAATACGGTCATATTCGCGCTGCAATTCTTCCTTCAGTTTTTCTTTAAAATCGCTGTCGCTGGTTACAAATGCATTAGGGAAAACCTTTGCATATAACTCAGGGCCTAGCGCATCAGGTATTAAAAGGCCAATTTTGGTCAATGTAAGCAGGTAATGCTTGCTGGCATCAGCTTCGTCAGCTTTCAACGGATCTTTCAGGAATTTTGGCAATTCTTCTTCTGTACAAACGTCGGTCGGGCGGAAAACGATAACTGAAGCAGGTATTTTACCCATCAGCATATCTTTCAGCTTAGCAGGCATTTTATCTAAAACAACTGTTTCTTCTAGTGTTTTAGCATCTTTGTCTACATTGCCGTCAGCATCACATTCTTGAAAAGTGCAGTAAATAATATCTTCCTTATTGGTAACGCTATCTTGAGATTCCACCTTACCAAAACGCCTTTGTATGCGCTCAGTTTCGTCTTCGAGCAGCTTATCGGTAATATTTATTTTGTAAGCGGTAAGTTTAGTTTGGTTCTTCAGTGCAGTAATTTCAAAATCGGGCTTGATGCCTATTTCGAAAGAGAAATTAACATCAGTAGGGTTGTTGATATCCAGACGGGTATTGTTTTCATCGGGCAGTATCATGGGTTGGGCGAAAATAGCGAGCCTTTCAGCCTGCATATAATTTTCCAGTTGTTTGCCTGCGGTGCGGACCACTTCTTCATTGAAGATAGATTGGCCTGCCATTTTACGGATCATGCCCGCTGGCACCATTCCCTTACGGAAACCAGGTACGGTAGCGGTTTTAGCGTATTGTTTCAGGGTTTTGTCAACGTTAGGGAGGTAATCTTCCTTAGTCAGTTTCACGGTAACTTTATCATGCAGTGTTCCGAGGTTTTCACGGGTTACAATAGCCATTCGTTTCTGATTTTTTAGTAGTTAAAAAAACAGCCTATCAAGGCAGGGCCAAGATGGGCTGTATACGTTCATTCTGTGCGGGTGGAGGGACTCGAACCCCCATACCTCACGGCAATAGATCCTAAGTCTATCGTGTCTGCCATTTCACCACACCCGCAATTGGGACGGCAAAGGTAATGGTTTTTGAGAAAAAAAATGGGGTTTTCAAAAAAAAATGGGAAATCAGTTTCTAGAGCAACGATTCCTGGAAAAAAACCTCGACGTTAAACTTAACTGAGCAAGTATTCTACAACGCTAACTATGAGTCTGCTACTTGTTAATGTCCTGAGATCTCTTTTCAGCTCCTTTAATACCAAGCTTAAGAAAAATCAGGAATAATGGTATCATAAGCACCAGCCAAATTATTTTTAGCAGTATCAGCATATTATCGCTTACGCTTAGCGAGGTGATCCACGTATAGGACACCGCGCAAATCAGCATATGTAGAAGCATGTATAATGTCAAAGATATGTTGAGATTCCGCGAAAACCGCTTCTCCTCGGGCTTTACCAATTCTTCAAAATTATTTTCGTCCTTTACTTCCAGGCCATATCCACGTATCAACTTCAGCAGTGCAAGCCAATCTTCGTTTGCGAGTCCCGATGCCACAACTTCTTTATGACGGAAATCAGCAAATATCAGCCGCATTAACTTATTGCCATTAAAGCTAGTTAGCACTATCTCCCTGATGTCGGAGAATGCATACATCTTTTTTTTCATGGCCGATATACATTTCGCACAACTATAAACTCGTTAGCAATACCTATATAATTAATAAAACGAGAGAACCCCCATAACAATCCAAAACCAAATAGCAGGCAAACAAATTTTGCGGGCACTTCATTGATCCCGATTGCAGCAAGTATAGAACCTATTACAAAAATCAATGCAAATATCCCGTACATATTCAGAATAGAGTTTCCTTTCACATAGTATATTCCATCGGCCCCTTGGGCTATTGATGTATCAGACACGGGTATACTAGAGCTCCTTCTCGTATGCAACGCAACTCTGGACGAACGTACCTCACCCGCTATACCTGCTAATTCAGGCACTACCTCAACTATAGCTTGCCTTACAGCTCCAAGGTTACTATACATGCTGTCAAGTAGTATTATCTCGCTGCCATCCTTCAACTCCACCCTTGTACCTTCCATGGCTTTGCCGCCAAACATATTAAATGGCTGATTGCCTGTTAGTTTAATAGTACTTACATCTGCCCATGAATAAAGCTTCCCTTTACAGGTGAAACCGGCATAACCAATACTCACTATAGGGGCGTTGCGGTAATAACGCGAAATAATATAATAGGCGCATAGAAGATAGGCAACTCCAACAGCAGTCAAACTCCAGCTATGTTCGTCAATACTAATAACGAATACGATAAGAGATAATCCGCAAAGAGCTAATCCACCCAAAATAACTGAACAATAAAACTGTACGCCACGGCGGGTTATAACGTCTTTCATAATAATTTAACAAGCTCTAACCTAATAAGGTTGATATCGCAATATAAATATACCATTATTGCCAACAACAGCGGCACCATCACCTATCGTCATTACTCGTTGCCTTCCTTCCATAATTTAGGCCAGGGCCCTTTATAGCTTGTAGGGCAGTTAAAAGGATGTTTTCCCTTTTCATTTTCATCGTAGCAATCGCATGGCACATATTCTGTGCCATTAAAATTATGTACTCTGTGTCTGCAGGCATTATTTAGGCACCCAATTATTTCTATTTGTCTGTACCCGGTTTGGGGCAAATCTTTCAGGTTTAAATACAGGCCTCTTTCCATTAAAAGAAGATCCCACTTTTTGCCTTGTGTTTTAAAAACCCAAAAACCAGAATTGCTCCATGTAGAATCACCAAAAACTAAAATACCGCTCTCACCCGCTTTCGTTAGTTTGATCTTGCAGGCCTTTACATTATTACGAAGTTCTACCAGCTCTGCCGTGTCAACTTTAATGCTGCTGTACCCTATCTGGTTCCGTATCATTTCAATCAAAACTGTTTCTGGAATAGTCATTGGCTGCGCTACGACCGTTGAATTATTGTACCAATCAGGCTTACCCCTGAGGCTTGGCAATTCTTTATGAAATAATTGCCCAAACGAAGAATGGAAAAAAACCAGCAATAAAATAAAAAAGGAAGTACGTTTCATACAATACCTGCAATTAATAAGTTCTTTATGCTTTGATGCTGCCTACTCACTCCTCTTCACATCTATAACCCTCACCTGTAGACGTGTGGTGCCGTTGTGTTCGTTTTCTTCAATACAGTACACCATATCGAACGCACCACTGCTCACAATGTCAAATTTATGGGCGAGGCCGAAGGCAATACCTTCAGTAATGGCGCCATTTTCCTGGTAGGCTACTATGCGGATGTGTGCATCGCGCACCACGGTTGAATTGCCCTGGTAGTCGTGCACATGCCTGCTCACAAAAACAGGTTTCATGTTAGCCGGGCCAAAGGGTTCGAACTGTTTTACTAAATTATATATAGTTGGTTTTATGAGCGAAAGCGGTATTTCAGCATCAATTTCTATTTCCGGGCTTTGCTGGTCGGTAGTAATGCTGTTAGCAACCACCTCTTCAAAACGGTCAATGAAAGCCTGCACTTTTTCAACAGGCATGGTGAGGCCGGCGGCAAAAAAGTGACCTCCATAATTATCGAGCAGATCGCGGCATTCGTGTATGGCCTCATAAATATTAAAGCCAGATACCGAGCGTGCGGAACCCGTTGCTTTTCCGTTGGCGGAAGTAAGCACTATGGTTGGGCGGTAATAATGGTCAATAAGCCGGCTGGCTACAATGCCAACAACACCTTTATGCCAATTTTCTTTATATACTACCGTCGATTTACGGAAAGGTGTTTGCACATCTTCAACCAAGGCTGCCAGGGCTTCTTCGGTTGTGGTCTTATCTACTTCGCGGCGGTCGTCGTTGTCAGAATGTAGCACGGCAGCCAGCGAAATAACTTTTTCAGGGTCTGTTTCTATGAAGAGTTCCACTGCTTTGCGGGCATCATCCATGCGCCCGGCAGCGTTTACACGCGGACCAATAACAAATACGAGGTCAGAAACTACCAGCGTTTTGGTAACACCACCTAATTCCTTCAATATAGCAATGGCTGGCGAAGGGGCTTCATTAATTCGTTTAATACCATAATAGGCCAATACGCGGTTTTCGCCATCAATAGGCACAATGTCGGCAGCTATGCTGGTAGCAACAAGGTCAAGGTATTTATAAACATCTGAAACCGGTTGTTTCCAATGCATGGCCAGCGCCATAATGAGTTTAAAACCGATTCCGCAGCCGGACAGTTCTTTATATGGATAAGGGCAATCGGCCTGCTTAGGGTTCAGTATGGCCACGGCAGGTGGCAGGTGCGCATCAGGTAAGTGGTGGTCGCACACAATAACGTCAATACCCAGCGATTGTGCATAGGTAATTAACTCTGCCGATTTTATACCACAATCTAACGTAATAATAAGTGTATACCCGTTGCCATGGGCAAAATCAATACCGGCTTTGGAAACGCCATAACCTTCCCTATAACGGTGGGGCAGGTAATAAGTGAGGTCGCCATTGTAGTTCGATTTGAGATAGGAATAAACCACTGCAACGGCTGTTGTGCCATCCACATCATAGTCGCCATAAACCATTATGCGTTCATGCCATTCAATAGCTTCCGAAATGCGCTCCACGGCACGGCGCATCCCCTTCATTTTAAACGGGTCAATAAGGTCAGTTAATTCGGGGCGGAAGAATTTTTTAGAGCTTTCGTAATCCGTAATGCCCCTTATAGCCAGCAACCTGCATATTACAGGGTGCACATGTAACGCATCAGTTAATGTTTGAATTATTTGTTCATCAGCAGGTTTAATTATCCATCTCTTTTCAGGCCTCATTTTCCAAAATCCAGTTGTTGCACAGCGTTGTGATAGTCGTGTATCCAGTTATCCAGCTTTGCTGCAAAGCCTTCTTTATCCATATTGGCAAAAAAATCGCCTCCGTTCATAATGTTCCCCAATAACTGATCCTGCGCTTCAATGCAGCGTATGGCAGTATCGTACGGGGTATGGCTGAAGGAAACCATTTCGTAAATGGATACGAATTGGTCAGGGTATTTTTTACCTAATTCTTTTTCAATTTTCTTCCTTTCCAGGAAAGCGGGGTCTGAAACCTTGTCCCGCATTTCTACAAAGTTAAGTAAAGCAAGTTTGGCAACGGCATCTCCGTTTGGTTTCCTCCTTACTTCGTAGTCTTTTAATATATTAGTCCAGTCCTCGCCATGTTTATCCAGCAAGCCTGAAAGTATGGTGCAGTCTTCGAAACCCGCATTCATACCTTGTCCGTAGAAGGGTACAATGGCATGTGCCGCATCGCCTATCAACGCACTCTTATCCTGGTAATGCCACGGGAAGATGTGGGTTGTAATGAGTGAAGACGTAGGGTTAGTAAAGAAATCATCTATCAATGTTGGCATCATAGCCTTGGCATCAGCGAATTTAGCGTCAAAGAAGGCGTTTACATCTTCATGGGTCTTTAGTTTCGCAAATGAGTTTTCACCCTCAAATGGCATGAACATAGTGCAAGTGAATGAGCCATCGGTATTAGGCAGCGCTATCATCATATAATTGCCACGCGGCCATATATGCAGGTAGTTTTTTTCCATCATCATGCTGCCATCGGCAGCAGGGGGTATGTTCAGTTCTTTATAGCCATATTCCAGGTAGTTCTGTGAACAGTTAACCTTATCCATGTGAGTATATGCCGTGCGCAATGCAGAAAAAGCACCATCAGCACCAAAAAGCAAATCGGCATTCACGGTTTTTTCCGTGGCATCGGGCAGGGTAAAATTCAGTACATTATTGGGTACATCAACCTTGGCGCAACGGTGTTCAAATTCAATTTGTACCCCTTCTTTTTCGGCCAGTGTCATCAGTTTTTTGTTCAATTCGCCACGGCTTACTGAATATATGGCCTCATTGTTTTTGCTGTAAGCCTGCGTGGTAGTGGAGCCATCGGCCAGGTGCAGGTAGCGGCCGTGCATCGGTATTGCTATGGCTTCCAGGTCGTTGCGCAAGCCGGCAAGGTCTAGCGCCTTCCAGCCACGTGCACTCATGGCCAGGTTAATAGAGCGGCCCGCGCCCATGGTTGCCTTACGCATATCGGGCCTGCGCTCAAATATGGTAACATCATAACCCCGCTTACGTAGTATAATAGAAAGTAAAGAGCCCACCAGGCCCGCACCCAGAATTGAAACCTGCCTTGACATATGCTTGTGTTGTTAATTAATAATCAGGCGCAAAAGTACATTGTTTATGTTGATTGGGTAATATGCATATTTATATGCATAAAATTGGGCGCTTTTTCGGGCTGAAAATGCTGTAGTTATAATATGCCCGCCATAAAAATGACAATATTAATGAGCAATATAAGGCCGCAAAACAGCACACTGCTTATGGTACGTTGGTTAAATTTAAATCGCTTATGGCTGGGTATGCTGCGGCGGTGCAGTAGCGCATAAATGCCCATTACCATGCCGCCAATTGCCAGCGCACTTGCCAGCATGGGGAAACTAATGAGCGTAGTAGTTTCCCCTAGACCAAACAGGATAGCCAGATAAGCGGCTCCGGCAAAAGCGCCGCTTGCAAAACTTTCTGTAATAGCCTGACGGGCAGTAACGCCGTCGTTCGGACGATTGTTGTTATATATCGCTGAAAGGCATTTGTTGAACAAGTTATGGCGATGCTCAACAACCTGAATGGCGGAAGTGCTATGCCCTGCAGGCGCAGATTTAATTTTAAAACCGGCATACGTTGCCCTTGGCAGCGATATGGATAACATAAGAAAGAAAACGAGGACAAATTGTTTGCAAGGCATGCTGATAGGGTTAAGTTGTTAGAGTAAAGCGGCAATGAAAGCGAGTAGTGATAAGCCCCCAATTATAATTGCGGCAATAGCAAAGCCTTTTTTCCTTTGGCCCAAACACAGTGCCACAATACCTGTAATAAAGCCGGCTAAGTTCAGGCCGGCAGCAACTATGTAGGCAGCCGAGGTGCCGGCAGCCAGCTTTTCTAATACCAGACTGGCAGCTACACTCCCGGCAAGGGCAGCTAGTGCATATATGAAGAACATAACGATGATGAAACCACTTGCTACCACTAAAGCTAGCGACAACTTGCTCCACCTTGATTTTTTTCGATTTTCCGTTGTTTCCCGCTTCCAGGTATTAAAATAATGGGGTGCCGGTTTTGCTGCCGGGGCCAGGCTGGCAATTACTGATTTGCTATCAGGTCTGAACCCTGCAAAAGCGGGTTGGCAGGCAAAAAGAAGTAAAAACAGGAGGAGGGCACGAACGGGCATGGCGCATTATTTAGGTGCTGACTATTATATAATTATAGCAAACAAAAATTATGCCAAAAAAATGTTAATGCACTGATCATACGATTGCTGAAATAACCCCCAGAATTATAGCAGCAATAAGTGCTATAACAATTTCGAGAAACACACCACAGCTGATTACAATACCAGCAATGGCCAATCCTTTTTGTTTTTCATGCCTTGCCAAACCGATAATGCCGGTAACAATACCCGCTAACCCGAATAAAAGAGCCGAGATGAGGAAAAAACCTGTTGTTGCGGCTGCAGCAATAACAGCACCTATTAATAATATGCCAAACACATTGCCCAGAAAACCAAAGCAGAAAGAGAGTATGTTTAATACTGATGCCGTAGAGGCTGGTGCACCATCTGTTTTGCGCAGCATTTTAAATGCCATCCGTTCTTTTATTTTTTGAAAAATGGAGTGTCTGCGTTCATGGAACGCGGGATGCTGAACGAGAAACGGCTTATGGTCGGCAAATGCTTTTGCAATAACGGTATGTTGCTGCTTTATTTGAAAATAGGCATAACTACTATTGGTGCTGGCTAGCATGCTTACTAATAGTGCGAAGAATACGATGGTTTTTCTCATTGGTTTTTTTTTTGAGTTTTGTTATTTGTTTCTCTGCTATAGATTGAGCAATACGGCAACAACAAATGCACTTATCAGGCACCCCAAAGCTACGAACCAGAGTTTATCATTACGCCTGAACAACGCTATTATTCCGGTAACAACACTGGCAACAGGTGCGCAATAAGCCCCAACAAGAAATAGGAGCATCAGCATATTGAGCCCTGCAAGCCCGAAGAGCACAACCAGCCCTAAAGAACCTGTGGCAACTAAAGATAGTATGAGGCACAGTTCCGACATTTCTTGATCTGAATAGTGTTTTTTTTCGTCGGGATGTTGTCGCAAAAGATGCCTGAAGTGCTTCATTTTTTTGCCCAGTGATAATGGATGCCTTATAAGTGATATCTGTAGCGAATTGTTTGTTGTGGTTGTCGCAGCTATTATAGGATGTAAGTGGGTTATGCGAAAAGAAGCCAATGCAGGATGGGTAAATACACAGAGCAGTAACAGTATTGCGGAAAATGGTTTACGAATCATAATAGAAGGCATGCCATGAAGATACAGGAATTGAGATTGCAAAAGAAGAAATATGGGACTGTAAAGGTTTATGCGGTAAGCAGCATAGGCGGGGGCTGCAATAATAATGTAGAAAGAAAAATGATAAGCAAGTATAGTCTTTAGTTCATAAGGGTTATTAATTCACGTAGACGCTCTGAAAAAAACAGGCTAAAGAAATGGTAATGACGGGCATTTGTCTACATTTACTTTTTAGCACTTATGGGCAGGTGGCCACAACATAAAGCATACTTTTGGGAATATGCGCCTTTTTTCAGGGTGCTTTTGCCATTTGCGGCGGGTATAATATGGTATAGTGGGTGGGCTAATCTGCCAGTTGGCGGTTGGGTGGTATTTTTAGCTGTTGCGCTGCTATTGCTGTTATATGTTGTAGCTGCACTGCGCCTTAAATACAATAGTGCAGGCAAGGTAGTTTCGTTTGTTACAATGCAGGCGGTACTGCTTTTGGGTGGTTACGAAATTTCAGCAATGCACGATGTTACTGCTTGCAAAGCATGGTTTGGCGCTGGTATAGAAAAGGAAGCAACATACATAGCCCGCATAACCGGTGCCCCGGCGGAAAAGGAACAGAGCTTTAAGCTGGAGGTTGATGTGATTCGGTCTTTGAACGATGGCAAAGTAAAAGCCCTTACCGGGAAAGCCTTTGTGTACGTGTATAAAGGTAAAATGCCCATGTTGCTGCAAAAGGGCGATACCATTCTGTTGCCTGCTAAATGGGACTCCATCCGCAATGCGGGTAATCCGTTTGAGTTTGACTATGCGGGGTATTGCAGGCGCAATAATACCTACTACCAGCAATTTTGTTCGCCCAATGAGGTGCGGTTGTATGCAACCGTTATACCCGCAGCTCAGCCTATAACTGTGAGGGTGCACGACTGGTGCATGTTGCAACTGCAAGCCAATATTAAGGATGCCCGCACGCTCGGCCTCATTCAGGCCATGTTACTTGGCGATGAAGTGAACCTTGATGAAGAATTGCGGCAGGCGTTTTCTGATACCGGTATTGTGCATGTTATTGCTATTTCAGGCGGTAACATTATGCTGTTCTTTATGTTCATTTCTGCGTTGTTGTGGTGGCTGCGGCACCGCAAGCATCTGTGGCTGAAGTATGTTATTGCGTTGCCGCTGGTTTGGTTCTATGTGGTTATGGCGGGTTGGTCGCCATCGGCAGTGCGGGCGGCAATTATGTTTTCAATACTGGCGTGGGGTATCATGTTCCAGAAGGGTAATAATGGTTTAAACCAGCTTTTTGCAACAGCCTTCTTACTACTCTGTGCAGAACCAATGTGGTTGTATAGCCTGGGTTTTCAATTATCATTCGTTGCGGTGCTTTCGCTCATATTGTTTTATGCGCCGGTGCATGCACTGTGGCGGCCCAAAAGTAAAATTGTAAAATGGATATGGAATACTATTTGTGCCAGTTTTGCCGCCGAGATACTGGTGGCGCCACTGGTTATTTATTACTTCCATAATTTCCCCATGCTGTTCCTTATGGCCAATGTTGCCGCATTCTTTTTTATGGGGGCTGTGCTTATCGCTGGTATCGCTATTATTGTATTCAGCTGGTGGTCCGTAGTTGCCGGGTTGTTGGGTGCAGGTACTAAATATCTGGTCGATGGGTTCTATTTGATCATAAAGTGGTTGCAGCACATAGGCCCGCTTTCCTTTCACTTCCTGAAGTTGACGCAGTTGCAGTTATTACTGGTTTTTGTGGTAATAGGTGGCATAGCTTATTTCCTTTTCCGAAAGCGGAAGGGCGCATTATTCGTTGCTTTAAGTTCAGCCTGTGGTCTACTATTACTGCTCGGTATTGACAAGCGTAATAGCCTGCAACAGCAACATTTTGTGGTGTACAACACCGGCAAAGAAAACAGGATAGAGCTATTAAAGAATGGCTATTGCTATATTGTGGGCAGCCTGAAAAAGGATAATAAGAAATCGAAATTCGCGACAGACCCTGCCCACATACAATGGCAGGCGTGGCGCATTGGTGATACCCTAAAGCAAAATGTTGTACAATTTCAACGCCAAACAATTGTGATACTCGATTCGGCATCTCAGACTGTACCTCAAATCCCAGTTAGTTACCTTATTGTAAACTATACGGCTGCCATCGACCCAAAGGCATTACAAGATGCTTATCATCCTGAACTCATTATTATTGGTAACAACTACACCCGCAAGCAACAACAAGCCTGGGCCGATTCCGCGGCAAAACATAGTATCCGTATGCATACGCTTGCGCATGATGGGGCATTTATTTTAGGGACGGATTGATACTGTTTGACGCTCAGTAGTAGCCCAAACGGAAAAATTACATATAATTTAGCTGTTGAAACGGAAAAATTATATGTAAAAACGCTGTTGAAACGGAAAAATTATATGTAATTTTGCTGTTTAGGTAACAGAATATGATACAGCGGGCTTTAAAACGTATTATAGAGGAGCGCTTGTTTAAAGGCAAGGCGGTGCTTTTATTTGGGTCGCGTCAGAGTGGTAAATCGACACTTGTTGAGTTGATACTTGAGGGTAAAGAGCATTTATACCTTAACGGCGACGATGCAGAAGTGAGAGAAATATTGTCGAACACAAGCGTTACCAAACTCAAGACCATTATCGGGAAGAACAAAATTTTGTTTATTGACGAAGCACAACGTATTACCGATATAGGGATAACCATTAAGCTGTTTACTGATCAGTTAAAAGACGTGCAGGTAATAGCCACCGGGTCATCGGCTTTTGAGTTGTCTAACCGGGTAAATGAGCCGCTTACCGGAAGAAAGTATGAATTTATGCTCTATCCGCTAAGCTTTGGGGAGATGGTTGCCCATCATGGTTTCCTGAATGAGAAAAAATTGATAGAGCATCGTATGATATACGGTTACTATCCTGAAATTGTTACCCATCAGGGAGATGAAAAGGAATTACTCAAATTACTGGCTGAAAGCTACTTGTATAAAGATTTGCTAATGCTGGAGCAGATAAAAAAGCCTGTTTTGCTTGAAAAATTGCTAAAGGCATTGGCGTTGCAAATAGGTAGCGAAGTGAGCTATAATGAATTGGCACAGGTAATTGGTGCTAATAAGCAAACTGTTGAAAAGTATATTGATCTTCTTGAAAAGGCCTACGTGATTTTCGTGTTGCCAGCCTTAAACAGAAACGTACGCAACGAAATTAAAAAAGGTAAAAAAATCTATTTTTATGATTGCGGAATCCGTAATGCAGTAATTAACAGTTTTAACAATTTGCAGTCAAGAACGGACGTAGGTGCGCTGTGGGAGAATTATATTATTGCGGAGCGCATAAAGTATCTCAGGTATAAAAAAGACGATGCTAAACTTTTTTTCTGGAGAACATTTCAGCAACAGGAAATTGATCTGATTGAAGAAGGGGAAGATGGGTTACGCGCATTTGAATTTAAATGGGGAAAAAATGAAAGGGTACGTTTCCCGCAAACCTTTACTGAAAATTATCCTGCCGCTACAACTTTGGTTATTGAGCCAGGCAATATGGAACAGTTTTTACTGGATGCTCAGTAACTGCCGCTTTTCGTTTATTACGTTACTACAATTTCCCAACATCCCTTATCTTGCGCTTACATGAAACTACTTAAAACTACTTCCGTATTTATAGCTGCATGTGTGCTGCTGGCATCGTGTAAGGATAAGCCGGAACAAAAGGCCGCCGAAACCACAACTGCGGCACCGGTACAGAGAATAAATACACCCAACTTTAATGCCGATAGCACCTACGCTGATATTAATGCACAGGTGGCACTAGGGCCGCGTACCCCGGGTTCTGCGGCGCAAAAGAAGTGTGCGGACTGGATGCAGGCAAAGTTGAAAAAAGTTTGTGATACTGTTTACCGGCAGGAGACGCAAGTAAAAGGTGGCGACGGAAAATCGTTGCCCTGCTATAATTTAATAGGGAGCATTAACCCTAAGGCACAAAGGCGCATACTGTTCCTAACGCATTGGGATAGCCGCCCGTGGGCCGACCAGGACACCAAAGATCAGGATAAGCCCATACTTGCTGCTGACGATGCCGCAAGTGGTGTAGCCATGTTGCTGGAAGTTGCCAAGCAGGTTAAGGGCATGGGGCTCGCACCCGACCTGGGTATTGACATTTTGTTCACCGATGTGGAGGACTATGGCAAAAGCCAGTGGGGAGAAAATTCCTATTGCCTGGGTACACAGTACTGGGCAAAGAACCCGCACGTGCCCGGCTACAAGGCAGAGTTTGGTATATTGCTGGATATGGTGGGCGCACGCAATGCACAATTCCCGCTGGAAGGTTTCTCGGCAGAATACGCTTCGGCAGAACAGCAAATGGTTTGGCAGGCAGCGGGCCATGCCGGGTTTTCATCCTACTTTCCATACATACAGGCTGGTAAAATTACCGATGATCATGTGCCTGTGAATGAGATCATCCACATCAAGACCATAGATATTATTAACCTCGACGTTAATTCCCCCAAAGTATTCGCGCCGCACTGGCATACCCATGCTGACAATATGGATATTATAGATAAAGGCACACTTAAAGCCGTAGGGCAAACACTATTGCAGGTTATTTATGAAAATGCCGCCAAGGCATAATTTATAAGAATAAATTCAGGCGGCTGGTATTCACCCGTATGTTAAAAACAAAAAAGGATGACCGATACCATATCAGTCATCCTTTTTCAATAAAATAAAAGTTACTTATTTAGCAACAGTAACGCCGCCAGACTGAACAGTTTTACCTGATGCATCGATAACATTGTAGAAGTATTGTCCTGCGGCAATAGCAGCAATATCCATTGTGGTATTGCCAGTGCAAACCTTAGTAGCAACAACTTGGCCGGTTACAGCAACCAGATTGCAGGTAAGGGTTTCATTGTTCTTTACATACACATGCAAAAGGTTGGTAGCAGGGTTAGGGTAAACTTCAACCACATTAGCGCGTGCAGCCAATTCCGCTACAGAGAAGGGCGTACCCGTCATGGTAACATCGTCAACATACAAAATACTGTTTACCGCGCTCGCAGTACCGCCCTTGCTGCTTGCAAAAGTGATACGCACAGTGTCAACAAGAGAATCAGGTACGCTGTAAAGAACATTTGCAGTTACTTGGGTGAAAGCAGAACCAGGGCCTATTTTGATAGTTCCTGTACCGAGTACAGAATCAGGTTTAGAACCGATACGGCCTAAAGCCTGTACGCTCAGTACGCCACTGTCAGCTCCAGCTCCTGCTGCATATTTAACCCAGGCACTAACGGTTTTCACGCGATAGCTAATAGGTGTTCCGCCGGTATAATAAAAGGTGAAAGTACCTGCGCTTATGTCAATAGTAACATGTGGTTCTGCATTTGAAAGTGTACCGGGGAAAATGCCCAGTGTATCCTGGCGCTTGGTAACCAACTTGGCTGAATAGGAGCCGCCGTGGAAATTGACAGAATCTTTAAATAATTGTTGTTTCCAAACTGAATCAGGTATGGAGAGAATGGTGCCAAATACTTCTCCGTTAGCAATAAGCAGAGAATCGCCGCCATACCAACCCGTTGGTGACCAGATAGGCTTAGGTGTAGAACCGCCGGCAGTGTTGATGCGCCATGTCTCCATGCCACTGTTAACAATGGTTTGGGCTTGTGACGAAAAGGTTATTGCCGCTGCGGCAAGGATTAAATAGATTTTCTTCATGTGGTTTAATTTAAGTTTGGGTGCAAATTAGATAAATTTATTTAATAGGCCATTTAATTCAGGCCTTCCAGGCATTTTTGAATAGCCGCAAAGTCGGGAACGTCCGATGCGTTTTCCAGAACTTCAGCATACCGCACAATACCTTCTTTGTCAATAACGAATGCGGAACGCTTGGAAACGCCCTTCATATCGTTATACCAGTCTTCGTAAATAGAGCCATAAGCCCTTGAAGCTTCTTTATTAAAGTCGCTCAGCAAAGGGAAATTCAGCTGCTGCTCTTCCTGAAATTTACCCAAAGCAAAAAGCGAATCAACCGAAAGGCCGTATACCTGCGCATTGGTGTTGTTGTAGAAAGTTATATTGTCGCGCACAGAACAAAGTTCTTTGGTGCAGGTGCTCGTAAAAGCAAGTGGGAAAAAAAGTAAGAGCACATTTTTGCCGCGTTGCTCGCTAAGTGTTACTTTTTCTTTTTTCGTATCGCGTAATGAAAAATCGGGGGCCGGCTGGCCTACTAGTATGGACATAATTTTGATTGGTTTTCAGCAAAAATAGGGAATAGAAAGGGAAATGTGGCTAACAAACCAGTAACGTTACAGGGCAAATTGGGTTTTGTATCAGCTCGGGTTATCGGTTTAGAAAATAGGTTTGAAATAATTTCATTTCTTCAAGTTCTATTTGGCGATATCGTTCAAAAAGGGAATCCCCTACCTGTGAACGGAGTGCTGAAATCCCAACGTCAATCAGTCGTAGGCCATTAGTCGTCAATAAAATGTTGTCAAAAGCCATGCCTGAAAGGTTGGAAGGGCGTTTAATGTCGCGGTGTACAAAACCCGCACGGTGCAATTCATGTAATTCATGCTCAAATACATCGAACCACAATTCGCGTTTTTCTATTTCGTAGGCTCTGTAATCAATAGCATATATACGCTCCATTACCAGGCGTTCGGCCTGAATTGCTTCGTCATAGTCTATGCGAACAAATGCTGCTACCAAACCGTTTACGGTATTAGCAAATTTCATTTTCTCACCTTCTGAGCCAATATCAGATCGGGTATCCCCAACAAACAGTTTAGCTACCTCTGTTTCGGAAAGGGCAATTACTTGGTTATTGGCGCCACTTGAAAGGCTACGTGGGTATTTCATTACCTGATATTATAGTGAGAGAAAAGATCTTAAAGACATTTGAACTCCAAAATTAAGTAATTATCATGCAATTTGCTGACAGCGATTAGGCTACATCAATTACTTCATCCCCTCTTTTTATTTTTTTTGGTCTGTCTTTTTATTTTCAAATACTTTTGCGGGAATGAAACAGGAACAACAACTGCAGGAAATATTAGATATTATTGTCCCGTCGGATGAATTGCATGGCAAATGGCTCAATAGCCTTTCCATGATGGAAAATACCGGTGCCCGGAAAATATCGAAATACGAGCATCCTGTACATACGGACATTATTGTGCTGAAACATGCAGCTGAAGAAGCCCGTCATGCCTACTACCTCAAAAAGCAGATTGGCAAGCTGGCAGATGTTTCTTGTCCTGATTATTCTTACCCTTACCTGCTGGCACCGGTGGAAAGCCACCACTACCTGAATATGCTGGATGTGGAAGCCTGCCGCTACCTTAAAAACAAGCTGCAGTTAGAAGGCCGCGCCCTGAAGCATGGTGCCTATTTATTGGTTACTTATGCCATTGAAGTGCGTGCAGATATGCTGTATGGTGTTTACCAGAAAGCCTTAACCCGCTATCAATCCAAGGTGAATGTAAAGTCTATCATTCTGGAAGAAGAAGGGCACCTTGCCGAAATGGAACGTATGCTTAAAGAGTTTCACCCGCAGTGGCAGGAGCTGGCCAACGATATGTGCCAGGTTGAAGATCGCCTGTTCAATATTTGGGTTACAGCAATAGCTAAAGCTAATTAAAAGGATGTAGTGCCCAGTTTAAATAGCCACATTTCAAATATCCACGGCCTGAAGGCCATGGCAATTATGTTGAAACCTATTTATTCCTAATTGCGTAATATACATTTACGCTTTCTATGGAGGTGGTATAGTCATTCAAAGGCAGCCCTGGTTGAAGGATTTCCTTCGACCTGCTATTCTGAAAACACATGCTTCCTAAACCACGCCCCAACTACCATTGTAGAACCCCTCGTATACCACCCATCTGGGTTGATGTAGCTATTTAGCGTATCTTCATAAAGGTATCGCGTTTTTGTGCATGTTAAAAAAATACAAAATCGTAATGCATAGGTGTTGTATAAATAGTTTGTAAGATTAAATTTGCGGGAGTAGTTAAGCACTTTTTTGCGGTAACACTACTTATTCAATAGCTACATTATGATCAGGTTTCAGGAGATATACTACCTATATGCGCTGGCGATAGTGCCGGTTATAATAGTGCTGTTCATGGCTGCGTTGTTCTGGCGCAGGCGCAAGCTCAAGAAGCTGGGCGATGAGCGCCTGGTAGGCGGGCAGATGCTGGGCTTTATTCCGGGCCGTGGCACCTTTAAATTCATTTTGCTGATGGTGGCTTTGTCGGCTATAATAATAGGATGGGCCAATCTGCAAACAGGCGACAAAGTAGAAAAGGTAGAACGCAAAGGTGTTGATGTGGTGATAGCGCTGGATGTGAGCAAAAGCATGTTGGCTAAAGACATTTTACCGGACAGGCTTACACGAGCCAAGCAACTCATAATGCAAATGGCCGACAAGATGCAAAATGACCGTGTAGCATTTATTGTATTTGCAGGCAGGGCTTATTTGCAGGTGCCGCTTACTATTGACTACAGCACCCTTAAAATGATGGTGCAGAATGTGAGCACTAAAATGGTGCCTACACAAGGCACTGTAATTGGCGAAGCCATTGATATGGCCATTACCTCGTTCTCGCAAACGGAAAGAAAATATAAATCGCTTATCATCATTTCCGATGGCGAAGACCATGACGAAAAGGCGGCGGAAAAAATTAAAGAAGCAGCTAATGCCGGTATTATTGTGCACACTGTGGGGATAGGTTCCCCGCAGGGCTCTACCTTGTTCGATCCTGAAACTAATTCGGTGAAGCTAGACGATAACGGTAGCCCAGTTATAAGTAAACTGAATGAAGGGGAGTTAAAGTCGCTGGCAGCTGCTGGAGGTGGCACGTACACCTGGTTGTCAAATTCCGATGAGGTGGCCACTAAGTTGATCAGCAATCTGGAGGGCATGGAGCAGAAAAACCTGGGCTCTGTTGTGTTTGCCGATTTCACCAGTTATTTCCAGTACTTCTTATTACTGGGCTTTATTGCATTATTAATAGAATGGTTGCTGCCGGGTGCCAAACTACAATCGAAAAAGGCTATGGCCCCCGGTGGTGCAATTGGTGTAAAGGAGCCGGCTCAGAATAAACTAAAACTGGTGGATGTGAACATTACCGCCAAGTCAGTTATACTTATAGCCGTTACGTTATCAGGTGCTTTGCCAGCATTAGCACAAACTAACCGTTTATTGCAACAAGGCAACCAATTATACGATAAGCAGCGTTATGACGAAGCTGCTGCTAACTATATGAAGGCGTTGCAGAAAGACCCTAACAATGCCACCGGCTTATTTAACCTGGGCAATGCCTTATACCAAAATAAGAAGTACGATTCATCGCGGAAATTAATGGCCACTACTGCTGGCGCGTTAAAAGATAAGGGAGGCAAGGCTGCCGCTAATTACAATATAGGTAACACCTACATGGCGCAGCGCAACTGGGATGAGGCAATAGCTTCGTATAAGAATACGTTGCGCAACAATCCGCAGGATGCCGATGCCAAATACAACCTTTCGTATGCCGAGCAAATGAAGAAACAAGACGAGAAGAAGGGTGGTGGTAAGAATGATAAAAAGGACCAGAAGGATAAAAAAGACCAGCAGAAAGACAAACAGCAACAGGATAAAGACAATAAAGACAAGAATAAAGATAAAGACAAACAAGACCAGCAGGATAAGGATAACAAAGACAAACAAGATAATAAAGACCAGCAACCACAAAGCCAGCCAAGCAAGCTTTCGCAGCAACAGGCCGATCAGTTATTGAATGCATTGCAACAGGAAGAAAAGAAACTGCAGGATAAATTAAAGAAGGAAAAAGCGATACCGCTAAAGCTGGATAAAGACTGGTGACAGCAGCCCGCAACAACAAGCTTACCAACCACACCCGCACCACTTGATGCGGGTGTTTTTTTGCCGTTAAGTACTGCTGATCGTTGTGTTATTCATACTGCAAATGCGGCATCAATTTGGCATATTGCAGGGTATTATGCGAGTAGCGAATTTTGGGTTATTCACAGTTGTCAACAACTTATCAACATCTTGAAATAAAATTTTACAATTTTCTGCAAATAATTTTTTCAATGGAAAATTTATTTCTAATATTGTGGTAGGGATTGTACTTACTAACCCATCCTTATACAGTCCGGCAGCCACAACCTCGCCGGACTTTTTTTATGCCCTAAAGTGTTGGCGCACCGCAGGTTTCAGCCGATTATACTCTTGAAATGATCATCAATTTTTCAACGCTGTTTTTGTATTTTTCGGGTAATAATTATGCTGCAATTTTCATTTTACCGACAATAATATTTGCAATACACAACTAATAGCCCGCAATTTTATTTTACTTTTCACCTTGTTAATAACTGCATGCACAAGTACTATATCTTTTATAAGCCATACCTTACCATTTCACAATTTTCACCCGAAGGTGATAAGGTAACTCTTGCGCAACATTTACCCGACATTGCGAAGAATGTATACCCTGTAGGCAGGCTCGATCATGATAGCGAAGGCCTGTTATTATTAACCGACGATAAGCCACTTACCAACCAGTTGCTCAACCCGGAATTCGGGCACAAACGCACCTACTATGTGCAGGTTGACGGAGCCATAACCCCGGACGCAATTGCGCAATTAAAAAAAGGAGTAACCATAACTATTGACGGTAAACAACACCTTACAAAAAAAGCAGAAGTTGTTCTGCTAAATGAAGAGCCCTTGTTGCCGGAACGTAACCCGCCAATACGTGTGCGCAAGAGCATCCCTGTTTCATGGATAGCCATTACACTTACGGAAGGGAAGAACCGGCAGGTGCGGCGCATGACGGCAGCGGTTGGTTTCCCAACACTGCGGCTGGTACGTTATGCCATAGGGGGTATTACCATAGCGGGTATACAACCGGGCCAATTCAGAGTTTATGATGCCAGTATTAAAGCACTACTGTTACATAAGTAGTTTTTCCGGGAGTTATTTTTTAGTGATTTTATTGCGGCAGATAACCCTGAAAACCTTATCAGTAAGGCAATGCAGGCCCTTAATGAAATGTTGCTTGTAATTAATATATCGACTTTTCAATTAATAATACCCACTATTCGCTAACTATAGCTATTTTTGCGGCGTATATCAATTGCGATTATTCATGTTTAACTTAGTACTATTTGGACCTCCCGGAAGTGGCAAGGGTACCCAATCAGAAAATATTGTCAACACCTACAACCTGCAACACATTTCAACAGGCGACCTTTTGCGTGATGAAGTGAGCCGCCACACCCCACTTGGTGTTGAGGCACAGAAATATATGGACCAGGGCATTCTTGTGCCCGATGAGGTGGTAATAGGCATGATCAGCAGCAAGATAGATGAGTTGCCTGATGCCAGGGGCTTCGTTTTTGATGGTTTCCCGCGCACCCGTGCGCAGGCCGAAGCATTAGATAAGTTGCTGGAATTTAAAAACACAAAAATTGACCTCGTTCTTGCACTTGATGTTTCAGAGCAGGAGCTTACCAAGCGCCTTGTGGGCCGTGGCTTAACATCGGGCCGCAGCGACGATAATGAAGAGGTAATAACCAAGAGAATTAAAGAGTACCGTTCTAAAACTGAGCCAGTAGCCAGCTATTACGATGCGTATGGCAAGCTGGAAACAGTAGTGGGTAATCATCCTGTTGATGAAACATTCAAGCTATTATCCAGGAATATAAATAAGTATTTATTACCAGTTAACTAGTGGAGAGAGGAAATTTCGTTGACCATATAAGAATATTTACACACTCAGGAAAGGGTGGTGCAGGTAGTTCACATTTTGCGCGTACCAAGTTCAACCCGCAGGCAGGGCCTGATGGTGGTAACGGGGGCCGTGGAGGGCATATTATACTCAGGGGCAGCCACCAGCTATGGACGCTGCTGCATATGCGCTATTTCAAGAACGTTATTGCCAAGGACGGCACTAACGGAAGCAAAAATAAATGTACCGGTGCCGATGGCCCGGATATTTATCTGGATGTGCCGCTGGGCACAATTGCTTATGATGAAGAAACCGGTGATATTGAAGCTGAAATACTGGAAGAAGGGCAGGAGCTGATATGGCAACCGGGTGGCCGCGGTGGCTTAGGTAACTACAACTTTGCAACACCCACCAACCAGGCGCCGGAATACGCGCAACCTGGTGAACAGGGCCGCGAAGGCTGGAAGGTGCTGGAGTTAAAGATACTGGCAGATGTGGGTCTTGTGGGCTTCCCTAATGCCGGCAAATCGACCTTACTTTCGGTAGTAAGTGCCGCCAAGCCTAAAATTGCTAATTACGCCTTTACAACATTGGTGCCGCAACTGGGTATTGTGCCGTACCGGGACAACCTTTCATTTGCCATGGCCGATTTGCCGGGTATTATTGAAGGTGCCGCTGAAGGCAAGGGTCTTGGGCACCGTTTCCTGCGCCACATTGAGCGCAATGCGGTATTGCTCTTCGTTATACCTGCCGACAGTGAAGACCATGCACGGGAGTTTGAAGTACTACTGAGCGAACTGGAGCAATACAATCCTGAATTGCTGGATAAAGAGATAATCATAGCCATCAGCAAATGCGAGATGCTGGATGAAGAGCTGCGAGATGAAATTGCGAAAACCCTTCCCGAGGAAATTCCGCACATATTCATTTCATCGCTTTCCAGCCAAGGTATAGTGGAGCTGAAAGATATGCTTTGGGCCGCCCTTATTACCGAGCGCGACGGGTCAAAAGAGCGTTTTGTACGAGCGGAAGAAGATGAGGAAGATGATAGCGACGAAGATGATATTGATGACGAAGAAACAGAAGACGAAGAAGCCTAAAATATTGTAGCAAGATAAATGAAGCCGGTGCATTGCGCCGGCTTTTTAATGTAACCTGGTCAAACTTAAAGTGCAAAGCTTGAGATGGTGTGTTATACCAATAGTATCTCAAATTTCGTTATTATATGGTATAACGCAAAGTACGCAGAGGGTTCGCAAAGAAAGCGCAAAGCCACGCAGCTCAATGCAGCCTTTTGACAGTTAGCTGGTATTATACACTATTTCATGCAATAAAATTTCCGTCACATTGGTTTATAGTAAACTCCTGATAAGTCTCATTTAGCCAGGTAATTTTGGCCGACTCTAAGTATGTAAGCTGTATAATACTACCTTTGTTTTATACACAGCTGTGCTAAAAATGGTAGTAATGAGCGTTAATACTAATATCGACCAAAGAAGATCTTCTTCAGCAAAGAAAATTATTATAGATAATAGGAGAAGCATATTTATAACTATATTTAGCACTGTGCTAAGTGCTTTAGTAGCAATAATACTCCATCATTTAAACGTTTTTTGAAAGTGTGGCTACAGTATTGCCCAGTAAACTTTCAAACTTAAACGCTACAATGGTTAAAATTAGCTGTATGTAATTTTTACAAAGTCTGAAATTCCGCGATACGCTTCGGTAAGTTTTGACGGCATTGTGTCTTCTCACAACCAAATACACCAACCGATTTTTAATTGGTGAAACACTTCCTTTTAATCATGCCTCTTACACTCCAATACTGCTCCGACCTCCACCTGGAATTCACGCTTAATGCGAAATACATGAAGAAATATCCTTTACAGGTGAAAGGAGATATTTTATTGCTTGCAGGCGATGTTGTGCCATTTTCGGAAATGGATAAGCACAAGGATTTCTTCGATTTTGTTGCTGATAATTTTGAATATACTTATTGGGTGCCTGGCAATCATGAATATTATCATTCAGATATAATGGAGCGTAGTGGGCAGGTGCGGGAGAAAATAAGAAACAATGTTTTCCTTGTCAATAATGTAGTGGTGCAGCAGGGTGGTGTTGATTTGATTTTCTCAACGCTCTGGAGCAGGATTGACCCAACTTACGAATGGCAGATACAAAGAGCTATGAGCGATTTTCATGTAATACAACATAACGGTAATCGATTTACCATACCTGATTTTAACGTATTGCATAATGAGGCTTTAGCGTTTATTGAAGGTGCAGTTTCCGCAAGCGGAGTGGCTGATAAGGTGGTGGTTACTCATCACATCCCTACTTTCATGCATTACCCACCACAGTTTAAAGGTGATATGCTAAGCCAGGCATTTGCGGCTGAATTGTCGGGCTTTATAGAAGGCTCAGGCATCCATAGCTGGATATTTGGTCACCACCACTATAATACACCCGAATTTAAAATAGGAGGCACTTGTATGCTTACTAATCAGCTGGGCTATGTAAAGCATGGGGAACATACCGGATTTGATGGAGGCAGGGTGTTGGTTGTGTGAACCGTTGATTAAGCTGATTAAAATGATTTACCTGAAATTGTCTGAAATTGTCTGAACCGCTGATTAAGCTGATTAAAATGATTTACCTGAAATTGGCTGAACCGCTGATTAAGCTGATTAAAATGATTAAGCTGATATTGGCTGAAATTGTCTGAACCGTTGATGGAGCTGATTAAAATGATTAAGCTGAAATTGGCTGAAATTGTCTGAACCGTTGATTGAGCTGATTAACATGATTAAGCTGAAATTGTCTGAACCGTTGATTGAGCTGATTAAAATGATTTACCTGATACTGTCTAAAAAATCATTGCAATCAGAAAAATCAGCTTAATCAATGGTTCAGACAAAAAAACGCCCCGAAATTTTCGGGGCGTTTCAATAGGTTGTTGCGTTGTATTAACGGGCAATGTTCACGGCTCTCAGTTCCCTGATAACGGTAACCTTTATCTGGCCCGGATATTGCATTTCTTTTTGAATTTTGTCGGCTATCTCAAATGACAGTGTTTCGCTTTCAGCATCGGTTACTTTCTCTGCTTCAACAATTACACGCAATTCGCGGCCTGCCTGTATGGCGTAAGCTTTTTCTACGCCATTGTATGCTGTTGCCAGGTTTTCCAGGTCTTTAATGCGCTGCATATAGCTTTGCATCATTTCCCTTCTTGCACCCGGCCTTGCGCCGCTTATGGCATCGCAAGCCTGTATAATTGGCGATATAATGTAGGTCATCTCCATTTCATCGTGGTGGGCGCCAATAGCGTTCACGATGGATGGATGCTCACCACACCTTTCCGCAAGCTTGGCACCTAACAAGGCGTGGCTCAGTTCTGTTTCTTCATCGGGTACTTTACCAATATCGTGCAGCAGACCGGCACGTTTAGCCAGCTTTACTACCTTCTGGCCCAGGCCTAATTCAGCAGCCATAATGCCGCAAAGGTTGGCTGTTTCTTTGGAGTGCATCAACAGGTTTTGGCCATAAGATGAACGGAACCTCATTTTACCTACTATACGAACCAGATCTTTATGCAGGCCATGTATGCCCAACTCAATAATGGTACGTTCGCCAATTTCCATCAACTGCTCTTCCAGTTGTTTCTTGGTTTTTTCTACCACTTCTTCAATACGGGCCGGGTGTATACGACCATCCTGAACGAGGCGCTGCAATGCCAGGCGGGCAACTTCGCGGCGGAACGGATCGAAGCAGCTTAATACAATTGCTTCAGGGGTATCGTCAATAATAAGGTCAACGCCGGTGGCTGCTTCCAGCGCACGGATGTTACGGCCTTCCCGGCCAATGATCTGGCCCTTAATTTCGTCGCTTTCCAGGTTGAAGACGGTAATGGCGTTTTCAATGGTTTGCTCTGCCGCAGTGCGTTGTATAGACTGGATAATAATTTTCTTGGCCTCCTTCGTAGCGTTCAGCTTCGCTTCCTCCATTATATCCTTCACATGGGCCATCGCACGGGTGCGGGCTTCTTCCTTCACTACTTCTATCAGTTCCGCCTTAGCGTCTTCGGCTGAAAGATTAGCAACTTTTTCAAGGCGCTTAACATGCTCTTCGTGGTGGCGGTCAAGCTCAGCACGCTTAATGTTCATCGATTCTGTTTGGCGGGTAAGTGCTTCTTTCAGTTGCTCGTTTTCCTGCACCTGCTTTTGTACTGCCGCTGTTTTATCGTTTAAGCCTTGTTGCTGTTGTTTCAGTTTGTTTTCAGCCTCTGCAAGCTTCTGTGTTCTTTGGGTAACGTCTTTATCGTAAGCCGATTTTAATTGTGAAAAGTGTTCTTTTGCCTCTAATAATTTGTTTTCCTTTAATGTTTCTGAGTGTATTTTAGCATCTTCTGCCATTTTCTTGGCATCATCGAGTAACTTTTTCGAGAGCGCTTCAGCATCTTCAATCTGCTTTTGGGTATTTTTAGCAAACAGGACTTTGCCGGCAAAAATGCCTATAAGTAGCGCTACAATCCCTATGATTGCGGCTATAAGTGTAGTATCCATAATTGTTTTGACTGTTTATATGATAAATATTCATTTTCAACCTCCTTTAGTTTATGTCGGGCAGGTTTTATATTAGCGTGCTAAGTTAACAAAACATTTTGGTAATGAAATTCACGCTGCATAGTAATAATTTCGTAATGTTTAAAACTTGTGGTTGCCGTAAATGGCGAAAATAATATCTTTATGCCTTAGGTACAGACTGTTCGCGAGCTATAAACAATTAATTAATGACCCCTGTATTTGGTTTTTGTAATGTTGGTATGATGCCGGTGAGGAGCGAACCCACCCACAGGGCCGAGCAAACAACGCAACTGCTGTATGGCGAAAAAGCCATTATACTGGAAACCAATGCAAAGGGATGGGCACGTATACTGTGCGCGCACGACAATTACGAAGGCTGGTGCAGGCAACCCCAGCTTACCAATATTACCCCCAAAGAATTTAATAAAGCAACGAAATACATAAGCAGTACGCACAATGGCAAATTGCTTTTTGAAGATACCGATATGCTACTGCCACTGGGCAGCGAACTTACCGGCCTGAAGACCGGCCATGTAAGAGCCGCAAATGCATGGGGCTTTTTTAAGGGAAAGAAAGTTGCGATTGCCGATGTTGCCGCTACAGAAGATTTGTTGCGCACTGCCGTTATGCAATACATACACGCCCCTTACTTGTGGGGTGGCAGGAGTGTGAACGGCCTGGACTGTTCCGGGCTTACGCAAATGGCCTATAAACTATGCAACCATATTATTCCGCGCGATGCCAGCCAGCAGGCACTGAAAGGTGCTAATGTGGAGTTTCTGGAAATGGCCCGTTGTGGCGACCTCGCCTTCTTCGCCGACAAAGATGACCGCATTAACCATGTAGGCATGCTGTTAGATAACAAGACCATTATACACAGCACAGAGGTAGTAGGCAGGGTAGTGATGGATAAAATTGACCTGGGGGGCATTATCAGCGTATCGCTTAAAAAACGCACACACACCCTCCGCTACGTAAAGCGCATGATAAACCTGGAAACAGCCCAGGAAAAGCCAGCTGGTGCTGTAACGCAGTTATTGTTGTGATGTGGTGTGGTGTTATGCCAGTTCGGCATATTGAGCGACTTACCTAAAATCGGAACTATCGTAACCTACAGACAGAAAATATTTCTTTAGTGTTGAATCATTATTTGCGCATAAACGGATTGTATTTTTTTTATTTTTCGAAAACAGATGTGCATACCCACCCGCATTTATTTCAAAACGATAAGTATCTTTTACAATGAGTAATTCTCCTTTTACTAAGCAAGAATAATCGGGATGATGCTCATAGTCAGCTTCGTCTGACGTTTGATTTAATCTGCCAAATAATTGTGGTAACTCACTTTCCAGTGGAGGGTTCCACGACCTGCAATCTATAGAGTCTTGATTACTCCGATTGTGTTTCACTTCGTAAGAAATCACTTTCACCGCTGAAAAATCTATTTTTTTTCTTAGCACACTCGTAGCTTGAAAGAAGTAAAATGAAAAAAGCAGTAGTATGCCAATGTGCTTGCTTAACATAGCTATAATATTAAAAAAATGTTGAGATACTGTATTTCCAGTTCGCCTTACGTCTTACCCCTGGCGTGCAGGGCTACCGGTTTCTGACTGGCGAAATTTGGCTGCAATTAACCCATTATTGACGGATCGTAATAATTGATTTGCACAACATAAAAAATTTGTTTTGTGGCAACACCGTCACTGGTAAAGCGGGTTTGGGTAACTACAGTTTTTATATCGAAATTAATAAAACCATTGGCTATGCCTGCAGTAATAAATGCGTTTACAAGGCCTGTAATTGGCGCGCCATCGTCTTCGGCTGCTACGCTTATTATGTGTGTTTGGTTGGTCATCATAAGGATGTTTTATTGGTTTGATAATGGAATTGGTAAGCATTTTTTTAGTGGGCTTATTCTTGCATAGTTGTTACGCTAATTGGGAGGTTGGCTACCACGGTGACGTTCAGGAGCCTACGCCAAGCTGGGGTGTCGGCGGCTATTAAGAAGCGATTACGACTACTTCGCCGTCTATGTTGGATGTCATGCTGATTATCTTGGTTTGGGTGTCATGTTTTGAGTATGTTGCTTTATTAAATGTAAATAATGCATTACTTAGTAAACATCCAATATTTTCTTCTCCGCCAAGTCAACAAGGTAACCAGAAGATATACAATAGGCAAATGAACGATTCATTCTGTCATAGGTTGTGTCCTTATTATTTTTGTCATTTTCTGAAATTGCCATGATGCCATCAGCGTCACGAAAATAAACCGGATATGCATGATCGCCTATCACGAGCATTCGATTTGATTTTTTCATTATTTGCACTAGTCGTTTAAATTCATACAGAGTATTATGTATGGATTCGTCATACGAGAATACCAAATAAAAGTAATAGATATATTCACTTATTTTTTGTTCGGGTTTATTGAAAGTGGTCGCTTTACTTATTATGATTCCATATACATCATAACCATTGTGCTTTTTTTCATAATTTACAGATTCTTGTATATTTTTTGCCAATGAATCGAATACATAGTAGTATATCTTGGAATTGTTTACTCTATCGGTACGTGTGTTGTTAAATATTTTACAGCCACAAAACATGGCGCATATAAAAACAGATACAACAACACTGTTTAAGTAATTTATATA
>JBBRPD010000007.1:0-123583 GCA_038228575.1 Chitinophagales bacterium
CTCGGCAATAACGCTTACAGAAACGGTGAGTGGTGGTGCCTGGACAACATCTAATCCGGCTATCGCTTCGGTGAGCAGTGCGGGTGTGGTAACCGGTATCACTTCAGGAACCGTTACCATTACCTATACCGTTACCAATGCTGCGGGCTGTACTGCTTTTGCTACCTATACCGTTGTATCGGGCGGGTCTATCACTGCGGCTATAACACCGGGTGGCGGAACGCTTTGCGGCGGCAGTCCAGTGGTAATGACGGTTACCTCTTCGGCTACCGGACTTGCTTACCAGTGGTACAGGAATGGTGTACTCATCAGCGGTGCCACTTCCGTTACCTACAGTGCGGGTGTTGCCGGCAACTACTCGGTAGTGCTCACCAATGGCTGCGCTACCGATACTGCGGGCCCTGTGGCGGTCGTTAATCCTCCGGCTCCGCTTATATCCCTGGTCGGCTCCAATACCCTGGCCACAGGCTCGTTTGCGGCTTACCAGTGGTACCGTAACGGCATCATGATACCGGGCGCTACCACAAGCACCTATACCTACAGCACAACAGGTATCTATACCGTGCGGGTGACTGACGGACATGGCTGCTCCGTAACTTCTGCAGGCTATACCGTTACCTCAGGCGTCAACGAGGTTGGTTCCGTTGTAACAGCTGCCGATATTAAAATGTTCCCCAACCCGGCTTCCGAGATCATCACCATCGAGGCTCCCGTAAAGGTGAATGTGTCCGTGTTTACTATGGATGGCAAGATCATCACCACCATTAAAGATGCCACAACCATCGACGTCAGCAACCTGCCAAACGCCATGTATATGATCATGGTCTATGACACTAACAACACACTGATAAAAACCGACAAGTTTGTGAAAATGAACTAACGGAATAGGATGACAGATTAAAACAACAAAGACCGCAAATTGCGGTCTTTGTTGTTTTAACTGTGCTGGTGAACATCTTGCTATTCAATTACCTTCCGCTGCAAACTGATATGAAAATCTGGCTTATCGGCACAAATGCTAATCGTGTGCTCTCCATCCCAATTGATCGTATGCAAATGCCAGTCAACGCCTTTTAACGTTACTAAATCAGTACTGGTATCTATCAGACTTAACTCATAATTCAAGCCACAGCCATCTGCCTTTATTATCGCTTCTTTACGCGTCCATGTGTTGAAGAAACTGTTGGCGGGCACGAGTGATTGCCCTATAGCAGCAAGTTCATTAGGGTGCAGAATTGATTCGAAATGTACCAAATCAACTTCTTTCAATTTTTCAATATCAGCACCCACTCTCGCAGTTCTGGCAAATACACAAATTACATAGTCGCCGGAATGTGCAATATTAAAATCAAACCCACCTTCAAAGTAGGGCTTATCATATTCAGTATACTTCAGGTCGTTAAGTGTAAGTTTGTAATGAGTGGCCGCCATTTGCAGCAAGAGCCTGCCATATAAAGTAGCATGGGCATCCTGCCAGCGCCTGAACCGAAGTACACGCTCCTTATCGCGCGCAGGTATTTGTGCGCACCAATAATTGAACCTACCGGCAGGCAATGGCACGGTGTTTTGCACTATATACAAATATACATTCGTCATTCCCAGCTGCAATATATGGGTAAAATAAGAAACAGCATAGCCGGCCAAAACTGCATAAAATGGTAAGATTTACAACCAATTAAAATTAAATACTGTTTTTTAGATGCAAATTTTTATTTTTGAGCCCAAATTATGCTCAACGGTAAAAAGATTGTTATAGTACTACCAGCTTATAATGCTGCGCTAACCCTGGAACGCACGTACAACGAAATCCCTTTTGATATTGTGGATGATGTTGTTCTTGTGGACGATAATAGTAAGGATGGTACCGTTGAAGCCGGTAAAAGGCTAGGTATTACCCATATTATTAAGCACGAAGTAAACAAAGGCTACGGCGGTAACCAGAAGAGTTGCTACGGCAAGGCGATGGAGCTGGGCGCGGATATTGTAATAATGCTGCACCCCGACTATCAATACACACCTAAGCTGATACATGCCATGTCGTCAATTATAGCCAACGACCTGTACCCAGTTGTATTGGCCAGCCGTATTTTAGGCATGGGTGCTTTAAGGGGTGGTATGCCCATGTATAAATATATTTTCAACCGCTTCCTTACTTTATTTGAGAACATAATGATTGGCCAGAAACTGAGCGAATACCATACCGGTTACCGTGCGTTCCGGTCAGATGTGATCAGTTCTATTGATTTTACCCATAACAGCGACGATTTTGTTTTTGATAACGAAATGATATCACAGATATTTATGAACGGTTATGAGATAGCCGAAGTAACCTGCCCAACGAAATATTTCCCGGAAGCATCGAGCATTAATTTTTCCCGCAGCATGAAGTATGGCAGGGGTGTATTGCGCGTTTCACTGGGCCACAGATTGCACAAATGGGGCTTGGTAAAGGGCAAATTATATGGTAAAGTAAAATAAAAATCTATTCGGTTTTGTCCTGACCCTCAGCATCAGCGCGGAATCGCATTTTTTCCAATAGTTCATTCAACGTAAAAGCTTCTTCTTCATTCAAGCCTATAACATTGCTGGTGAGGTGGTGTGTAAGCTTACTTGCATCTTCAAGCGTGAGCATGCCTTTGTCGCTAAGAGAGACAAGTGTTTCGCGCTTGTCAACTTTTGAAGTGGTGCGCTTTACAAGTTTTTTTATAATGAGCCGGTCAATGATCCTCGGGACATTAGAACTTTTCTCTATCATCCTGTCAGCTATATCCTTAATGCACATCTGTTCAGGGTGGCTACCCCTTAAAATGCGCATGATGTTGAATTGTTCAAAGGTTAAACCATTAGATTTCATCTCTTTACTTATCTGATTTTTCAACCAATACGTAGTGTAAAGTAGATTCAGGGAAGCCTTGTGCTTCTCATCTGCAAAACGGGTAGTTTTTATTGCCTCTTCCAATCTCATAAAGCAAATATATACAGGTACATCGGTTTTTGCAACGCTTTGTTAATCCATACCTTATAAAAACTGTAACGTGTAATACAAATATGTAAAATAAATTATTTTTTATTTTTTTTATAAAAAATATTGAAATTTCAAAGAGCAAGATAATAGCCACTTTAGCACAAAAGCCAGTGACTAAATTCACTGGATTTTGCAAAAGAGAAAAAATACTTTACAACAATAAATATTTCAAAATAATCAGGTTGCAAACGAAGAAAGCGATGAAAACTGAGACTATTGGTGTTCCGCTTCCCATTTTTTGCGGCCTTCGCCTGCAAAAACGTGCCTTTCGCTATGGTAAGACGAACGCACCAATGGCCCGCTTTCCACATAGTCGATACCCATTTTATAACCTGCTTCCCTAAATTCAGCAAACTCATCAGGATGCACGAAACGCACTACAGGCAAATGCTTAGGTGTCGGTTGCAGATACTGACCTAAAGTAACCACATCAATGCCATTGTCGGCCAGATCTTGTAACGACTGCAATACTTCTTCCTTCGTTTCACCAAGGCCCAGCATAATGCCGCTTTTAGTACGCATACCACCATCTTTAAGGCGGCGTAAAGCCTCTAAACTCCGGTGGTACTTAGCCTGTATCCTCACCTTTTTAGTAAGGCGCTCCACAGTTTCCAGATTGTGCGAAACTACTTCGGGTGCCACATCTATAATGCGCTGCAAATTATCCCATTCGCCTTTAAAATCAGGTATCAGTGTTTCCAATGTTGTGCCGGGGTTCAGCGCCCTCACGGCCTTAATGGTATTTGCCCAGATAATGGAACCACCATCCGCAAGTTCGTCCCTGTCAACCGACGTAATAACAGCATGCTTCACCTTCATCAGGTGAATAGCCTCTGCTACACGTTGCGGCTCATCCCAATCAACCGGCTCAGGCCTGCCGGTAGCAACCGCACAAAAGCCACAAGAACGGGTGCAGATATTTCCCAATATCATAAAAGTAGCCGTGCCTTCTCCCCAGCACTCACCCATGTTCGGGCAATTGCCACTTTCACAAATGGTGTGCAGTTTATGCTCGGTAACCAGGCCGCGCACATGACGGTAGCTTTCGCCAATGGGTAACTTTACACGAAGCCAGTCGGGCTTCTTAACACGCTGTTCCACTTTAGGAATATCTGAACTGATGACTGGTAACTCTTGCATATCGGGTTGCAAATTAGGCTATTTCAATGTAACAGTAAAAACATGCCCTATTTAGTACGTTTATATGACTATTGCTTTTGGATAAACCCCAACTCAAATACATAAAGACAAACCCTTGCGGTTGCCCTGCACCTGTAAAACAAGGGTCTATGTTTAGCGTACAACATTTGGCAACCGCAAGGTATTGCCCCTACGTTATGATAATTAAACAACTGTGCCTCATATACTTTGGCCAGCATAAATTGCAGCTGCGCCATTGTTACTTTGCGCGAAACTCTTGCCAAACTAAAACAGGAATTATACAAATTATCCCGACCTTTGCGACTTCAATGAAAAACCTTACATCGCTTAATAAATATTTCATAAAGTACAAATGGCGTTTACTACTGGGGCTGTTGTTTGTGGCTATAAGCAGCAAATTTGCCGTAATGCCTGGTAATATTGTACGCACCACGCTCGACCAGGTAAAGGAAATGATTGCGGGTAATATGGACGCTGCAACAATCATGTCATTCGTATTCAGGAACGGGATGATGCTGTTAGGGCTGGCTTTGCTGCGAGGTTTTTTCATGTTCATGACCCGGCAGACCATTATTGTAATGTCGCGGCACATTGAGTACGACCAGAAGAACGAGATCTACAACCAATACCAGCGCCTGAATACCAGTTTTTACAAAGCCAATTTTACAGGCGACCTGATGAACCGTATTTCAGAAGACGTTTCCAGGGTACGTATGTATACCGGCCCGTCTATCATGTACTTCTCTAACATGATGACTATTACCACCCTTTGCATTGTTGAAATGATGCGTGTTAATAAATTGCTCACCCTATACGTTATAGCACCGCTACCCTTTCTGGCGCTTTCCATATACTTCGTGAACCGCATTATTTTCAAGAAAAGCGGTAAGATACAGGCCCAGCTTTCCGGGCTTACCACAACAGCGCAGGAAGCATACTCCGGCATCAGGGTCATCAAATCGTTCGTACAGGAAAATAACATTATCAATTTTTTCAACAAGTGCTCAGAAGATTACAGGCAGAGTTCTATTAACCTTTCGGTGACTGAGGCTGTATATTTCCCCTCCATGAACTTGTTTATTGGCCTAAGTATGCTGATAACCGTTTTTGTGGGTGGCTACTTTGCTATTCATGGCCGCATAAGTACGGGCAATATTGCAGAGTTCGTTATTTACATTAACCTGCTCATGTTCCCTATCTCCAGCATTGGTATGGTGGCCAGCATGACCCAACGTGCCGGAGCTTCGCAGAAAAGAATTGATGAATTCCTGCTTACCGAACCCGATATACAAACACCCGCTGATGGTATAAAACAAACACTAAAGGGCACCATCGCCTTCAATAATATCACGTTTACTTACCCGCATACCGGCATAACCGCCATTAAAGATTTTACTTTACACGTTGCACCAGGTGAAAAGGTGGCCATTATTGGTAAAACGGGTTCGGGCAAATCGACGCTTGCACACATGCTACTGCGAATGTATGACCCCAGCAACGGGAGTGTAACCGCAGATGGCGTGGATATGAAACGTTTTGACCTGCATGACCTGCGCCGCCAAATAGCTTATACACCACAGGAAGCTTATCTTTTTTCTGACAGCATCTACAATAATATCAAGTTCGGCACCGAAAATGCTACAGAGGCACAGGTAAAGAATGCCGCAGTTATGGCCGACCTCTACAACGACATTATGGCCATGCCGCAGGCATTTGAAACCGTAATTGGCGAACGTGGTGTAATGCTGAGCGGCGGGCAAAAACAGCGCATGGTATTAGCACGGGCACTACTTAAAAACAGCCCTGTACTGCTGCTCGATGAATGTCTTTCAGCTGTTGATACGACCACCGAACAAACCATTCTTAATAACCTTAAAGACTTCCTGCAAAACAAAACCACCTTTGTTATAACCCACCGCATTTTCACAACCTGGACCTTTGATAAAATAGTTGTGATAGACCTTGGCTCAATAATAGAACAGGGCACGCATGAGGAGCTTATGGCGCTCGGCGGACACTATGCTAAATTGTACAAGCACCAAACGAGTTAATAATGGCTTTAGTTACTGCAAGCAAAGAGGTCCCAAGAAACAATATTCGTTTTTTTGATCTTTAAATACAATAACTGGGAAAAAAATCCAAGTAAATAAACATTAGTGCTACTAGCCTAATACCACAACAACCTTACTCTTCCACAAAAACCCGCGATAATATTGATGGGTCCATGAGGTATTCAGTTAAGTGCGTGGTCACTTTCATAAGTCCTTTACTTGCATAAGCTTCATTGTAATAGTAGACAGATGGGTCTTCTATTCCTTCTTCTACATAGAAGCAACAAAACTGGTAACCCTGGTGCATGGAAAAAGCAAATGCATTGGGTGGCATAGGTAAAATATTCTTTTCATCAAGTAGCTCATTGGCATATTTTGTCTGGTCGAAAAGAGCTGTATAAGTGTAAGGATATATTTGCTATAATAACGCCCGCGCAATTTCAATATGGGCAGGCATTGACGAATATTGATAATTTTAAAGGTTCTTTTAAGTGAAATCTGCGTAATCAATTTTCCATCCGTGATTACTCCTTCATCACCCTTTCCACATAAACTCTATTCACTTTTACTAAATAAATTCCAACAGGCAGATTGTCTAGGTTCAATTTCACTTGCTCTAATTGATCATACGATTGACGAAACACAACTGCTCCGAATAGGTTAGTGATAACTACACTATTTATTCTCTCTATATCAGAGCTAACAATTATTTCACCTCGTGATGGATTCGGATAACACATCATCCCTCCTATGGAGGGAACGAGGGAGGCTACCCCTACATTACACCTGACCACTTTTAAATTACTCACAGCACTATCACTACACCCATAAACCACTGCCGTTATGCTGTCAGTGCATTGGGTTTTGGTGTATGTTACCGATGGGGTTGTGGTGGTATTGAAATATACTCCTTTGTTGTACCATTTTATGGTGTAATTATAGCCAGCATGATACAAAGAACAATTGACAGTAACAGAACTGCCTACAGATATTGACGCGGGGGCTGTCAGTGAAATTGTGGGGTTTGCAGGATATATAACCTTACGTACACGTTTATTTCCAAAATCAGCTATTAAAATATTACCGCAATGATCAATTATAACATTCTCAGGCCGATAAAATTTTGCAGCCGACGCTGGACCATTATCACCACTAAAACCTGAGATACCGACCCCTGCAATTGAATACACATTTCCAGAGTTGTCTATTTTCTCAATTCTGTGATTATCGTCATCTGCCATATACAGGTTACCCCTATCATCCATTGAAATGCCAAGCATTCCCAAATTTGAGGCGGTAGCAGTAATTCCATCCCCTAAATAAGGCGAACTAGTTCCCGTTCCGGCAAACCATGAAATTATACCTGTAGTAAAATCAATTTTCCTAATTTTATTGGTATTATTATCAGGAAAGTATAAGTTACCTAGAGAATCTGTTGCAAAACTGAGCTGAAAATTGACTAGGGCTGCAGATGCCGGCCCACCATCTCCCGAATAACCCGATGTTCCATTACCACATACAGTTGAAATTATACCTGCTGCATTTACTTTTCGAATCCTATAATTATGATCATCACAGAAGTATAAATTGCCAAATAATGGATCTAAAAAAGCACTACCACCCATTATATTAGCAGCGGTTGCAGGGCCCCCATCACCACTAAAGCCCGAAGTGCCAGTTCCAGCATATGTTGTAATGATGCCTGTTTGGGCATCAATCTTTCTTATTCGATAGTTTGATGCGTCATTAAAATAGATATTATCTAAGCTATCTATTGAAAGCCAGACGGCTGTATTTATTTTTGCAGCAGTTGCAGGGCCTCCATCGCCACTAAAACCTGAAGTACCCGTACCCGCAAAAGTAGTAATTATACCTGAAGAGGCATTTACTTTACGTATCCTATAATTATTGCCGTCGGCGATATAAAGATTATCATGAGAGTCAATGCAAATACCGCCAAAGTAGCCTATAGTAGCAGCAGTTGCCGGGCCACCATCACCAAGGCTACTAGAAGTCCCCCCTCCGGCAATTGTAGTTATAATTTGTCCATGTAGGTTAATGGAACAAAATAGTACGAATATTAAAAAAATCTTCATCTAAAAATTTGTACGCTTATCTGATATAAACAATTTTACCTAAAAATGCTGTAGGTGCTGCGGCATCAATATACATCGTACCTGGCGCAAGGCCGACATATGTCCCAAAAGTAGCTGCAAAAATATTTTGCGCCACGAATGTATTTGCGTGCATCGCGCAAGGTGTCACAGCTGTTACATTACAACCCATAATTCCGACCCAATTCATACCAACTGGAATAGCATTCCCACTCCCACAACTGTCCTGCGACTTCCCTAAGAATAAAAATGGCCTCGGCTTCAAGTTCATCAAGATAATCCATAGTAATTTAGATAGGATAATCGATTTATAACACTAACAATGAATAGAATATTTGAATAGTTTAGCAATAGATGATGAAACGTAGATTAAAATTAAAAATTGCGTTTATGTTTTAAAGGTAAGGAGAATAAATATAGGAATAACTAAAAAATTATTGTTGTCCGACAAATTACAATAAATTGAGTAAATTCTTTGGAACGAAGCCTTCGGCAAGCGCAAATTATGATGGCGTTCCAGCGCAGTAATTTCTTCGGCCGTACATGCTACTTTTTGAAGTGCTAGGGGGCTCGTTGCTAATTCGCCGAAAACGGCGTCCATGACTTTTCTTATAAACGAACGCGGTGGTCTCACTTCGCTTACCGAACGGTTTGTTTTCAATTCGCCGCCAAAAAATGAAGCCAAATTTTTTATATTCCGCTCCTCCTCGTTGCCGAGATAGGTTTTTATTATATCAGAGATTGCAAACTTATCATCCGCAATTTTGCCGAAACAAGCCCAATACCGCAGTACCCCCGTGTATCGTTCTTCATCTTGCGCTAAAATGACTAAAATATGGCTCCAAATGTCGTTGTTGGTATCTTTAGTTTCCGTAAGGTAGTCATTGTAAGAAGCCAGTAACAGAAGCCCAACCCCATAATGCTCCATTTCATTGAGTTCTGTAGTACTATGAAAATCAAGAAACTCCGCGATCCTGTTTTTATCTGCCAGTTCTATCGCCCAATCCTGCTCACCACCGGTTGCAGGTAGTTGCAGCAAGCGATTGAGTTGTAATTCCACTGCTTTGGGCAGTATTTCAATATCGGTGTGGGGCATACATAAAGATACCGCTTTCTGTTTATGCAATTGATATCGTTCCCGGTCGCCGAGGCGTTTTCAAAGCGGATTGTCTGAACCATCATTTTTTTGATTTTTTTGATAGGCATGACTTGTTTTGAATATCGCAGTATTTCGCTTTGACAACTTTCTCAGAAGTTGTCAAAGCTCCCGTAGACGCGAGTAAGAAAACAATGAACATGTCTCAGATGTGACAACTTTTTGGAAAGTTGTCACATCGTCCAATGCATAAAAAGTCTTCTGACAAATGGTTTTGTAAGCTTCGATTTGACAATTAATAGATCCCTTTATGCTCCCGCTTTTTCATCCATTCATAGCCAACTACATTGAGTAATAAAAGCAGCATACCGTAGAAGGTGTCTTCGAAAGGGATAGTGAGCATGCGGATACCCAGGTTGTGGGCGTTGTTGTATACAACGACCGGTTGTGGTATGCCTGTGCCGGTAAGTATGCCGTTGGAGATAAAAAAAGGCAGCAGTATAATGATAAAGGTAATGTAAAATGCCGGCAGGTATTTTAGTTTTTTATTAGCCAAAACAGCTAGTAATATAGCTAGCAATATGAACGTAACCGAGGTATATAAATGGGTAAGATAACAGAGCCCTGTAACCAATAACAATGCAGCCAGTACCCATGTAAACTTTGCGACCAGATAGGCGTATTTATCGAAATTAAAATAGCGTTGCAGGCAATAATAGGTAAAGGTGCAAGCGTAGGGTATGCAGAAAAAAAACAAATGCTCTTCCAAGGGTAAACCCAGCAAATAGTACCCGAGCAAGTATCGGCTATTAAAACTCCAGACGCCAATATGCGTAAAAGCCGCATCCCATAAAACAAAGAAGAGAGCTACCAGCAAACACGGCCACAGAAAATAACGCCACTGCTTGTAAAAATTAAATTTGGGATAGAACGAGAACAACAACGGGAACACGATACACCCGAAGTCGACTGCCAGGTAGAGGTATTTATCAGGCATTGGCTTTCATTTGTTTGGCCGCTTCCCTGAAATAACGCATAGGGACCCACAGCATTCCGAAACACTCGCCATCTTCTTTGCCCAGGTGCTTGTGGTGCATTTTATGGGCACGGCGTATAGCACGAAAGTACACGCTATCCGCATTGCGCAACCACTTAAAACGCTGGTGAATGAATATGTCGTGAATCATGAAATAGGCAAACCCGTAAATGGTGATACCTATGCCAATGAACATAAGCAAGTGCAGTGGTGCGTAAAAACTACCTATGGCCAGGCACGCGATACCCGGTAGCGCAAAAATGAGAAAGAAGTAATCGTTCTTTTCAAAGAAGGAGGTAGGATTGGTTTTGTGGTGGTCTTCGTGTAAGTTCCACAACCAGCCATGCATCAGGAATTTATGCGCGATCCACGCCACACCTTCCATACCCAGAAAGGTGCCCACAACAATTAGTATATCCAGTAGCCACATAGTATATCAGTTATCCGAAGTATTGTTTAATCATCTGTTTTCTATAGTCAAAAATATCTGATAATTTCTTTTTTACCAGCACCGCATGCGCTATATCGCCCAGTACCCCCAAAGGTAAAGCATAGTTAACTTGGTCAGTCATCAATACCCCACCTTCCGCTTTTTCAAAAATATGGGTGTGCTCCCAAAGCGCGTATGGCCCTTGTAGCTGTGTATCAACAAAACTGTAGTTATTCACCACCTTGCCTATTTTGGTAATCCATTTCATAGGTATACCAAAAAGCGGTTTCACCCGGTATTCTATTAGCATGCCTTCATAAATAGAAGCGTTTTTGAGGTCGCTAACTATTACAAAATCCATTTCGGCCGGGGTTATTTTGGCCAGGTTATTGGGTGTCGAAAAAAATTCCCATGCCTTCTCAACGGATATGGGCAGTAGCTGCGTTCTATGTAATTGATGAACTTTCATATTCTATTTTAATAGTGGCCCCTTCTATGCTGTTAACTGCGAATAGAGCCATAACGCTTCCTCCGCAATTTAAGAAAAGGCCTTATTCGTCATGTTTACAGGTATTATTACCTGTTTGTAACAAGACGCACTAACTAAACAATTCAAAAAAATACTTGTCATAACATATTTTGAACCATTCGGTGAACTGAGCAGGATTGGTGCGTAATTCCTTATCCAGCTCATCAATGCTCACGTATCTAAATTCACTTACTTCAGCAGGGTCGGGCTTGGGTACACCATCGGCAATGCCGGTAAAAACATGGTCAAATTCGTGTTCGGTAAGGTCATTATCCAGCTTTGCATTGTAAATAAAACTAAACGCATGTTTTAATGGGCAAGACAGTTGCATCTCTTCACCCAACCTTCTTGTTGCGGCACGCTTCGCCGGCTCTCCTTCTCGGGGATGGCTGCAGCAGGTATTGGTCCATAAATTAGCAGAATGGTACTTACCGCTTGCCCTGCGCTGCAACAACAATTGCTTTTTTGAATTAAAGATAAATACCGAAACTGCACGGTGCAACCTACCCTCAATATGAGCCTGTTGCTTTTCCATGGTGCCTATTTCATTATCCTGCTCATCAACGAGCACCACAAACTCTTCTTTTACCTGTTCTTCCATAACTAAATTAAACTTAACCTGTGCCGGCAATATGACGTTAACAATAAACGGAGCTTGTGGGTATCAGATATACGCACGCGCTCCATTAATATACGCGCCGAAGGTATTGACCTTATTTTATTAAACAATGTTTTATAATAGACAAAGGCTACATAAACACCAAATTTTGAAGCCCCCGGCAGCTTTTTGATGCCTTCGAAGGCTTCGTGGAAATCGAGTTCTATTTCTTGTTCAATATGTGCTTTTTCCGCATCAGAAAAAGCCTCAAAATTAACACCCGGAAAATAAGTACGGCCTAACTCCTCGTAATCGTTTTTTACATCGCGTAAGAAATTCACCTTTTGGAATGCGGCACCCAGCTTCATTGCCGATGGTTTCAATTGCGTGTATAACTGATTATTGTTTTCTGTAAAAACCCGAAGGCACATGAGCCCAACCACTTCAGCCGAGCCTAAGATATAGGTGTTGTAAGAAGCGTCATTGTGAGCACTCTTTGAAAGATCGGTTTCCATACTGTGCAGGAAACATTCAATAAGTTCGCGCTCAATACCAAAATCATGCACCACCTGCTGAAAACTGTTCAGAATAGGGTTAAGGCTGATTTTACGGTCAATTGCCTTCCAGGTTTCTTCTTTAAATTCGAAGAAAAGTGCCTGTTTATCGTAGTCGTGAAAGGTATCAACAATTTCATCGGCAAACCTCACAAAGCCATATATGGCATATATAGGGCCGCGCAAGTGTTTTTGCAGGCAACTTACCCCAATAGAAAAGCTACTGCTGTAAGATGTGGTAGTTATTTTACTACAGGCTAATGAAACATCGTCGAATAATTGCTTCATAGTACAGTCGGTTTAATGGTCTTTAATAGTTGTTCGGCTGCAATTTGTCCCGATATTAATGCTGGCGGAACGCCAGGACCGGGCACCGTGAGCTGACCGGCATAAAACAGGTTTTTCACAACTTTGTTACGCAACGATGGTTTTAGTACTGCGGTTTGTGAAAGTGTATTTGCCAGCCCGTACGCATTGCCCTTGTAGGCGTGATAATCGTTAGTAAAATCGTTAATGCAATAACTTCGCTTGTACACAATGTGCTCTTTAATAGTATCTACGCAAAGTTGTTCCAGCCGTTTCATCATTATATCGAAATATCGGTCTCGTAATTCCTCTGTGTCTTCCAGGCCGGGTGCTACCGGCATTAAAATAAAAAGGTTTTCCTGCCCTTGCGGTGCCACCGTCCTGTCTGTTTTTGATGGGGCACACACATAAAATAAAGGTTCCGAAGGCCAGCGCGGATGCTCATATATTTCGCTGGCATGTGCATCAAGCGAGGTATCGAAGATCAGGTTATGATGTATAAGCTTTTTAACCTTCTTATTAACACCCAAGTAAAAAATGAGGCATGAAGGAGCAAATATCTTCTTATCCCAGTATTGTTCGGTATAATTGCGATATTGTTTTTCCAGTAATTGTTGTTCTATGTGGTGGTAGTCGCCACTTGCAATTACCGCATCGGTCGCAAACATTCCCGCCTTTGTTTCCAGCGCAATTACTTCCTCATCTTTTACAACTATTTGCTGCACTTCCGCATTCAGGTTTATAGTTACACCTAGGCTTACGGCCAGTTGCTCCATTGCTTTCACAATCTCGCACATACCACCCATGGGGTACCATGTTCCCATTGTTAGTGCGGAATAATTCATCATGCTGTACAGCGCCGGTATCTTATCAGCCATTGCGCCCAGAAACAGTACCGGAAATTCCATTAATGCAATAAGTCGTGCGTCTTTAAAAAAGCTACGCACGTGCTTCTTCATTGAAGTGAGCAACTGCATTTTGGGCGCATTAACAATCACATCCATGTTGGCGAATTCCAGCCACGAATCGCAGGGCTTATACACCATGCTGCCCATACCCACTTTGTACTTTAATTCGGCCTGCAATAAAAATTTAGCTAATTGCTTTGCTGCACCAGGCTCAATTTCTTCAAATATCTTGTAGACGTCTTTTATATCTGCTGGCAGGGGAAATGAATCGTCAGTACTGAAAATCATCTGAAACCCGGGGTCCAGTTTTACAAGTTCATAATAGTCTTGCGGAATCTTGCCGAAATAACCAAAGAATTTTTCAAATACATCGGGCATCCAATACCAGCTTGGCCCCATATCGAATGTAAAGCCATTTTCGGTGTAGACCCTGGCGCGGCCACCAACTGTTCCATTTTTTTCAAAAATGGTTACATTGTGTCCTTCCTTTGCGAGAAAGCACGCAGCTGATAAACCTGCAAAACCACTACCTATTACCGAAACTCTCGCCAATTGTTTACTTTTATTTTAAAAATATTAAACAAACATAGGAACATTTGGTGAAAAAACATCAAAAATATTGTGCAAGGCTGCCAACATCCTTTAAAATAACAATTTTTTGTGCTTGAAATTTCACGCCAGTGAGCATCTCTTTACTGCCGGCAACCAGTAAGGGTGTTGCACCTGAAACTTTAGAAATAGCAGCTATCTCGGCTGTAACATCGTCAGCAGGCTTAGGAGAGATAAAAAAGGTAAGCAAAAAATCGGGTTTAACAGCGTTATAGATACGTTCTATATCGCCGGATGGTACATTTTGCCCCAAATAAATGGTAGTACAACCTTTGGAACGTAGAATATAATTGCCGAATAACAACCCTACCTCATGCCATTCTTCAGCAGGAAGAAATAGCAGAAATTTTTTACTCCCCGGAACAGGAAAGGGAAGACCTTCGGTAGCAGCAATAAGTTTTTTCCTTATAATAGCACTGGCGAAATGTTCTTCCACCGGTAATGTTTTGTTGACGCGCCATAAAACACCGGTGTTCTTCAGGAACGGATAAAGCACTTGCAAAGTGCCCTCGTAAAGACCTAATTTGGCAATAACAGCAGCGTACACCTTTTCAAAGTGCTGCTCATCAAAGTTGAGCATGGCATAAGTAAGGTCACTAATGAAATTCGCTATAAGCGCATCGCTTGATGAAGAATGCTGCAGTTGCTCAATACTCGTTTTTATATCCTGATCAGATAGCGCTGCGAGGTTAGATATTTTATGGCCTTGCGCCAGCAGCGTAGATATATTCATGAGTTTCAGCAACTGGGTACTGTTGTAAAACCGCCTGTTAGTGGAGGTTCTTGAAGGCTCAATCAATGAATACCTCTTTTCCCAAATGCGTATGGTGTGCGCTTTGATTCCGGTTAGCTTTTCAAGATCATTGATTCTGTACTGCTCCAATTTTGTCTAAGTTATTTGGAACAAAATTAAACTAAATTCTCAGAAACACATGATAATGAATATGCAAGTTTTGAAAAAAGGTAAATTCAAACGCTACAAGCCAGCTTTTTTGGTACCCGTATCCATGTCGCGGGAATAGTAGAAGGCATAAATTGTGGCGGTATCGCGTAGGAAATTGATATTCACCACCTCTACCCTATGTATAGGAAGACCGGTGCGGTGCATCAGGTCTGCAATCAATTCTTGCCTCATTTGTGGCTTTATCAGTTCTATTTTCTCGTAGGTGATCTCCTTGAAATTTTCATGGTTTATGGTAATGTACCGGTCTAGTACCAATACCAGAGTCAGCACTAATGCATTAGCACCCAACAAGAGCAAATAATTCATTTCGTTCGATACCAATGCGTTGAGTACCGCCGTGGTTATACACACAAAAAAATAACCCATTTCCTTTACCGGTATAGTTACCGTGCGGTACCGGAATATGGAAAAAATAGCGAACAAGCCAAATGCAAAACCAAGCTTAATTCGGGATGAACTCAGGAAGGCACAAATAATGAAGATGAGTATATTGAACAGAAAAAAGGTAAACAGATAGTCCTTCTGCTTGTGTACGGGATAATATATAAAACGCACCAGCAATAGCACCGACACAAAATTGATAATGAACCGCAAGAACAGTTCAGAAAGTGGCAGGAAATTACCAGCTATGTCCAGGGCTTCATTGGGTTGCATGGGCGATTTTTTGAATAATGTTCTTAAAATTATTACGTTTCAGCGTAGGATACAAGAGCGCAGCACCAATAGCATACTTGCTAAACGATTGCTCCCGCAACTGGTTTGCCTTGGCATATTGCATGGCGGCACTGGTTCCGTTATATTTTGCCTGCTTTATTTCCACCACTGCAATGTTGGTAAGCGATAGCTTGCTCAGGTTATTGCCTACCATCAAATCAGTATCTACGGTCACTCGCTCGGCCGTGTCAGTATTGCAGAGGCTAACCCGGTTAAAGGTATTGATGAGCGTTAATTGTAACTGCTCCCCTTCAATATGTGGATACTGAACTGCGGCCCGCTGCGCTGGAGTTATAACATGAGTAAGCGAGCCAACCTTCAGCCGGAATTTGTCATTGCTGCTATCGTGCCGCTTTTGCTTTATTTCAAAATAGCAATCCCCAGTTTGTTCATATCTGCGCTGGCGCACCTTGATACGGCGTGCGTAGCCATTGTGATGATCGAGATACAAACGCATATCAGGAGAATCGAAGTAATGAGTGGTGTAGGCTTGCATCCTGGTGCCGGCGGTTTCTAAAATATGATAACTGCCAACGAGTGATTGCAACAAATGCGGCACCAGGTGAACCGGCACCATAAATTTCGTCTCCATCCTGCGCAGGCCAATGCGCTCTATTTCACCCAGTGATATAGGGCTAAACTGCTGCAATATGTTAGTGTAAGTGTGTTGTTGCATGGCTGACTAAATCACTTATAGGGGCGTGCCTGTTTTAAATACAACTTACCATTTTCATCAAACTTAAACTCAATATCCAGGGCAAGGCTTTCATCGTCCACCAGCCGGGCATCGTGTGCCCATATCTTGGTAAAATGCTTTTGTGCCGCAGCCAAAGAACTATATAGGCGGGCAACCTGCTTTTTACTGAGCACCAGTTTATTGTTGGTAATGTTGCTGTAAGTAATGTAGTCAATCGTTACTTCATCCTGCAAAATATTGATCTCGTTAGCGTTCATGCAAATGAACTGTTCGCAGGTTACAGAATCAGGCGGCGACACTACGGGTACTTCTCCGGTCTGTACATTTACGGTATAACCCGGAAAGCCCTGCCGGTAGATGTTCTTGGTTATGGCCACGCCATTAGCGGTTTCGCTGGGAAAGTTGCGATGCACCAACACACCCATCATTACCGTGCTTTCATCAATATGCCATACTTCGCGCTCATTATAGGCATTGTCGTTCCAAACACTGGCCCATACTTTCTTAATGGCCATATCTATGGGTTTGTCGGTATCGTTCAGCTTGCCCGTTTTGCTTTCATAAAGACCAGCACCGCTAAAACCTTCAATATCCTCGGCATTGCTGCTGCTGCGGAAACGATAAGATGTGTATTTGCCATTCGCCAATATCATTTTTTTAATTTCAGCCATCAGCCCGGCATCGAGAGGCTGCTCTTTTATCGCTTTCCTGATGCGCTTTAATTGTGCGCTAATAAGGGTATCGGCGGCTTTAGCCGATTTCATTGTAGTCAGGGCATCAAATTCGGCTTTAATGGCTGACTTTGAAATATGCTGGCTGTAATAGTAAAAGGGAATAGCAAATGCACCTTCCGGCACACTGAAACTGCTGCTTATTTTATTAGCTACCTTATTCAATTCCCCAAAGCCAGCAGCCTTGTTGCCGATAACATGCTTTACATCAAGCCCCATTCTGCCAACCGGAATAAGCTGGTTGAACGAAATATCGTATTTCAGTTTCGATGGCTTACGCTCGGCAAAATTTCTCCAGAAACTATCGACCGTTGCCATTTCAACACGCGTAATAACAATACCATTCTTCCCTACCACCATCTTTACAGGCTTACCAAGGTTATTGATGACTTCAGGATTCGTATTCACATCAATATCCACTGCCGAAGGTATGTCGCGGTTATGGCACAGGATGTTGATGTGCGATAAGGGTGTTTGGTAGCTGTTGGTAAGTATGCCGGCACAAACGGGTACGTTAACCGGTGTACCTTTGAACAATAAAACATCGTGCGAAGACGAGAGTACACCTGTAGCGTCTTCAGCCCGGCGCAACACGCCATAGGTTATACCTGAATTGAGCAATTGGTATTTCTGACCTTTGTAAATATCTGACGGGAATGCCCGCTTCATGGGTAATTTACCCGCATTACTCAGGCCCAGCAAGTAGTCGGAACTTATGAGCAATTGCAAAGAATCGCCCAGATACGAATTATTGAGCACGGACTGGAAAAGCGTTTTTATCTGCCCCGCATCTATCCTGTCTTCGCTCGAAAACTCCAGTGCATAAATATGGCTGCGTGTGTAGCAATTGAGGTTGGCAAGGTAATACTTGCGGGTTGATGTGCTGCCGTAGTTTAATACATTGTACAGTTCCAGCGGCATATCATCGCCCAATACTTCGCGGCAAAAATCGTTATGGTACCGGTACTTTGTTGACTGGATAAAATACAGTTTACTATCGCTGATATCGTAGACCAATTTTACCGAAAGCACATCGTTGAATTTATTGGAGAGCGGATTGCCTTGAATAGCTGTAAAGTCGGTAAACGACTGCATGGATAAATAGTAGTCGCTCGTTTTTTGTGGACCAACGGGGTGCTTATGATTGCTTTTTTTAAGGTACGCATAACATAAAAAGCAGGCCGATAATGCCACCAGCCCAACAGTAATATACGTAACCCTAAGTATCTTTTTCATTATTCAATTTCAAATATACAAAGTAATACAACTGAACTTTACGGCTCTTCGCCTCCACTTTTAAACATTAACACAATTTGCGCAATAAAAACTGCCGCACCAGCTAGACCATAAAGCAGCCCGCTTGCAAATGCCGCGATCAGGGCAAAAAAACAGGGCAATATCATGATAGCGTTAACTAATGTTACCCATGCGTTTTTCCAATACCCATTAATTGCAGCAAGTATGAAATTGATAATGATGGCCGCAATAAAATAACGCTCAAAATCATCAGACCCATAAGCACTGGCCCGGATGCTCGCAAACATTGGTGTTGTGTAAAACAATATTAGCGCAGCAAAAAATATGGTACGCCTTAGCATTATTGGAATATTTATTGAGTTCATATGGCAATATCACTATTCATCACTTCGGAACATTAACACCATTTGCAGTATAAATATTGCGAAGGCCGAAATGCCCAGCAATGGCCCTAACCTGAAAGCCAGCAAAACAAATAAAATACATGGCAGAATCAACATGCCGTTCAATAATGTGAGTAATGGTTTTTTCCAGAAGACATTGATAATTGCAACAACGGTATCTACCACAAAAATGGTTGTGAATAGCTCATATACCTTTCGGTAAAGGCTACTCATTTCCAGATGCTGATTGGCAAAACAATATTGAGGCAACAACACCAATGTAATAATAATAACAACCCTTAACCTATTGATCATTCACTTTCTTTTTAAAACTTCGGAATATACCATAACCTTCCAGCAAACTGCCACTCAGCAACAATAAAGTTGCGTTATTCATGGTGCGGCTATAAAGAAAGATCAACCACAACTGAATAATCATAAAGATGCTGCATACTACAGTCAGCCAACGCCTTTTGGTGGCAATATTTATGACTATCAGGAAAAAATTCAGCAAAAAAACCGCGCACGAAGCAAAGACATACAGCAAGCCATAACCCATGCTAACAGAATTGTGTGCATGGCAAATATGAGGCTGCAACAGCAGGGCGACCATAAACAGCAAGCAAAAACTTGAAATATTTTTCACCTGCATAGGTTGATAGCCAACAATGGTTAATGGCTTAAAGTTAGAAAATATATTTCGGTTACAAAATCCAGTTTCGGTCTTTTTTCTCTTGCGAACTCTTGTATATGCAAAAGAACTCCACACAAAAAAATAGCAAAACCAAGATATTTGCTTGTAACATGGTTCCACAAAAAACGTACATCAACCAAAACTGTGGCAACATTAAAAGGGTGCATACAATGCGCAACCATCGCTTCCTTACTGCAAGATTAATGAGTATGAGGAAAAAATTTATAATGGTAGTGGTACCTGCTGCAAAAAAAAATAGAATTCCGTTACCATATCTGAAATTATTGGCCATGCAAACCTGCGGTAACAACAAAAATATCGCCAGCAGTAGTACAAAAAGCTTTGAAATAGCATTCATAATTATAATATTATTGTAGTAAAAGATTTTATTTCGCTATTTGTTTCTTATATAGTTGTTTTATTTCTCTTTACTATCGATCCAATTATCAGACCGATCTCCACAACCGTGATAAGTACGGCCCAAAGAGAGAAAGACCCACCACTGCTGCCAACAAAATAAATTAACCAAAGCTGTGGCAATAGTAAAATGATGGAGACAATACTGAGCCAAAGTTTCCGGATCTGAAAATTTATTATAATAAGGTAAAAGTCTACAACACTACCGATTGCTGACCCCAAAATAAAAAACAAGCCATAACCCATGCTAACAGAATTGTGTGCATGGCAAACCTCCGGATAAAGGAGGAGCGCAGGTAATAGCAAAATAAACAAACGAAAACTATTTTTCATGGATGCATTTTCTATTGATAAACAGGCAAATTACAAACAACTACGCAGACATACTAAATTTTAAATTTCATTACGCTTCTCACTACTTACGGCACTGTCATTTTGCTTTTGCACTTTAGACCGCATTAAAAGTATCTGCGTAACAAATAGCATGATGCCGAGTATTCCGTAGTCGACTTTGACGAGAAAAGCCAGTAAAATAAAAGCCACCTGCGGCAACAGCAACAAGAAAACAATACACGTAATAATAATATTTTGGGTAAAGATGTTCAGAAACGACAGCGCGAAGTTGATGCCGAAAGCCCAAAATAATTTCACGAATATGTCATCTATTGCCCCGGAAAGCCCATTTAAGCCTTGATTAGCAGCACAAGGCAAAGCCGAAAACAGCACTACCGACAACAACGCAATAATTACGAAGCGATGTATATTTTTCATTCCAAACAAAATTAATGGCCTTTACCTATAGCCGGCCTCGAGCTCAAGAAAATAAAGCATGCAATCGCCAACGACGACTCCTAAAATTAGGGCAGCATTACAAAAAAGTCATTGCTGTTTCAAGTATTGTTCCGCCGGTAGCCGCTACCCTGTTACTTTTTTTACGCTTTTACTGATCAAGAATACCTGTAGCAATGAAAATAAAAGTCCGGCTATCGCGAAATACAACATAACATCAAAGTTCCCAGAAAGGTTGAACATGAGCAGCACAAACGCCAATTGGGGCACCAAGAGGATGATGCAGATGACGCGAACTACCTTGTTTTTCCAGGTAGTGTTACCGATGGTAAGCACCAGATTGGCAACTACAGAGAGCCCCATAATACCTATTATTTCTGCGAGCGCATCCCCTATTCCTTTTAATCCGTTGTTGGCGGTACAAATTGTTGGCGATAAAACGGCAAACAGGATACCTAACAGCAATAACTTTCTATCTAATTTCATGCATTGGATGTAAGCATTGCCTTTAAACAGCTACCAGCAAAATTACAGATGAAGGTAATTAAATAAGCGTAAACTGACTATTGCAGAGTGTATTGGCTTGATTTTGCAACACAATATTTTGCAACACAATATTACGTACGAGATGGCATTTGCGTCAAATCAATATGTAATTGTTATACCTGCACCAAGCCCCATATCACTGTCGTAGTGCGTAGAAACAGAAAAATATTTGGTAATAATATACCTGAAGCCAGCCATGTATTCCTTGTCAGTATTCATCATAAAATTAAACCTTAGTCGCTTACTAACAGGAATCCCTTCCCGACTTAACTGTATACGCATTTTACCTTCTCCATCAATGCGAGCATCGGCAACGACTAATAACGGAAGTAAATACTGAACGCCCACTATAGCTGTTGCACGATTGTTCTTATTACTTAACTGACCCAGTAAATTGTATTTTTCGCCACTTCTTACCGCTTCTGCGACTTTATGATGGTAGTCAAAACCTGCATATACATACCACCACTGCATCTTCCCTAAATACCTGCCTATATTAGTCTCACTTTCATAGCCGTGAGCGGCATGTGAGCCAAGATGCCACATCGTTCCAAGTTTCCATCGCGTATTTGCCAGCATCGCCTCGCCGTCACTGCCGTTACTTTCCAGCCCAATTTTTGCCATGCCATGAAACATGCGATCATCGGCAGACAGTTTTCTCCTAGCCAATGCTTTATTGGGTAATTCGGAGTTTAGTGGGCTATTTTCATAACTAAATACCCGTCCCATACCGCTCATCATATGATACAATATATGGCAATGAAAAAACCAATCTCCGCTTTCAGTAGCAGCGAATTCAAGTGTATCTCTTTCCATCGGCATAATATCTAGCGTATTTTTTAACGGTGAGTAGTCGCCCTGGCCATTCAGCACCCTGAAAAAATGCCCGTGCAGATGCATTGGGTGCCGCATCATGGTGTTATTGTATAGTATTATTCTTATGTTTTCGCCCTTTTTAATGAAGATCTTACCTGCTTCCGAAACAGTTTTATTGTCAATTGTCCAAACATACCTGTTCATATTCCCGGTTAAATTAAAATAAAAAACACGCGTTATAGCAGCAACGGGCAGAGCAGTCTTTTCAGGCGACCTAAGCATATTGTAATTGAGCGTAACATTTTTTTTAACGTGTTCACTTTTCTCCATGCCAGCCATGTCCATACCATACTCCGTACCTTTATGGGCGTCTACGTTTCGGTTTTTCTCCATCTCGGGATACATTACAATATTCATATCCATTACTTGGTTGTACATTTCCATTCCGTCCATCTCCCTAAGGTCTCCGTTCATTTTCATCATGCTGTTCATCATTTTCATGCCCTTAAAATACCTAAGTCTAGGCAGCGTATCTGCTGGCATTTTCATGCCATTACCCAACCATAATGAAGCTCGTTTAGTACGATCTTCGGGTGTCACCAGAAATTCGTAACTCCTATCTTCCGGAATAGTGACAATCACATCGTAGGTTTCGGCTACAGCTATTATCAGCCGGTCTACCTCAATAGGTTCTACATCTTTGCCGTCGTTTGCAACAACTGTAATTTTACCCGCTGCAAACTTCAGCCAGAAGTATGTAGAAGAACTGCCATTTACTATACGCAACCTAACTTTATCTCCCTTCCTGAATTGCGGTTGTTGATTAACTGCCTGTCCGTTTATAAGAAACCGATCGTAAGCAACATCGCTCACGTCCATGGCAAGCATCCTCATCCACTCATTCTTAAATTTGGTTTTGAAATACCCGTCTTTAGCCGCCTCTGCATAGCTCTGCGTAGAATTCTTTTTTATGCTGAACCAGTCAGTCTGGCTGTGCAGACTGCGCTCTACTTCCCCGGGATACATATTTGTCCAGTCACTTAGCACAACTGTGTACTCCGGAATGATTGCCTTCTTTCGCTCATGAAAAACGAGTGCTCCATACATTCCGCTTTGCTCTTGCACCTTCGTGTGCGAATGATACCAGTACGTGCCTGTTTGTACAACCGGAAAAACAAACTGATGTGTTTCCCCTGCCCTTATTGGAGCGGTTGTAAGATAGGAAACGCCGTCTTCCTGGTTTGGCAATATTATACCATGCCAATGCAGCGATGTTTCCTTATTCAGGAGATTATGAACGACTATTTGGGCTGTATCCCCTTCAGTGAATTCAAGCGTTGGTGCAGGTATTGTGCCATTAATTGCGATAGCATGTCTTGCCTTACCTGTATAGTTCACAATAGTATCTTTCACGTACAAATCATAGCGGATAATTTTGGGTGTATAACCTGTGCCGGTAGTCGCCAATTCTTGGTTGGCTGCTCCAATCGCACCTACTTTTTTTACAGAATCTCTATTTTCAACACGTTGTTCCTTTTGGTCTAAATCTGTTGAAGGAGGTGATTTCAATACCTGTGATTTATTAACTGGTGTATTTGATTGTACCAACTCCATGCCACACTTAGGGCAGCTGCCAGGGCTGGGCGAATGAATATCGGGATGCATTGGGCACGTGTAAATAACTTGCTTCTCCCCAGGTATTGGTTTTATTGCTCCTTGGTGAGTGGTGGCATTATGTGTAACCTGCTGAGCCAGTATACTAGTTGCTGACAGCATTGTAAGAAGTACAATTAATATATAGCAATGCGTTTTCATGGTGATGATTTTAAATGATGATAAAAAGTGCGGCAACGCTCATAGCCACCATTAGCAGATCTTCGAACAGAGTAACTTTGCTTAATGGTAATTTAATGATGGTGCCCAGACACGCACATTGAAAATTTGTTTTTCTAAGTAAGCTTTGCAATACACCTATTGAACTTACCCCCATCACTACTATTGTAATTAAATTAGTAACCAAAGGGTGCCAGCCAGTCAGATACGCCATGCCGAGCGCTAATTCTATAAAGGGGTAAATGAAGCCATAGGCGTGCACCCGCTTTGCGATAATATCGTACGTGCTATAGCCCACCGCAAACGCCTTTAGATTTAGCAGCTTAAAAAAGGAAAACAATAGAAAAAAACCTGCCATAAAGGTGCTCATACCACTCATCCATGTAAAGCTACCTTTGGAATATTCCACAAGTAGTGACGTACCTGTTATGTAGCCGAATATCAGAAAAATAGGATAGTAGGAATTTTGCTCGGGTGCGGATTCAACAGTTTGCATTGGCATCTCTCCTGCTATGTCAGTAATCGTATATTTATCACCAATTGCCTGCTGCAAAGCAGCGGTAGCAATGTGCTTGTCCATCCTAATGGTAGCCTGCGGGGATGTGAGTTGCACCTCAACTGAAAGTACATTGCTCATTTTAAGCAATTCACTCTTTACTTTTGCAACACAGCCGTTGCACGTCATTCCGATTACTTTATAACTATGCGTCATTTTTATTGTTTTTATAACGCAAAGGTAGGCTGGGCTTTAGCCCAGGCTGTTACAGAACTTTGTACTAGAGTTATGAAATTCGGCTTTTCGTAATTACCTCGTCCAGCGTCCGGCGCTGGTTGTCCCCTATGTTTTTAAAATGACTTGGCGGCATACCCGTAATTTTTTTGAATTGGGCGGAAAGATGTGCCGCGCTGCGGTATCCCATTCTCCACGCAATTTCATTTAAATTGAGCTCGTCGTACACAAGATATTCCTTTATTTTCTCAACTTTCTGCTGTATAATATATTGCTCTATTGTAACGCCTTCAACATCTGAAAACAACTTGCTTAAATAAGGATAGTCATAGTGCAGTTCATTGGCTATAACCTGACTTGCTTTTTCTTTTGGCTGTTCATCAGTATAGTGTATCAGGGTTACAACAACCGTTTTTATCTTCTCTATCAGTCTGCCTTTCCTATCATCAATCAATTCAAAACCTACCTGTTTCAAGTGGCTATCCAGTTCCAGTAATTGTGTTGATCTCAATTCCTGCTCCGGCAGGGTTACCTCACCCAGTTTAATGTCAATAGGATGCAATCCGATTTTTTCAAACTCATTTTTCACCGCATTAATGCACCGGTTACAAACCATGTTTTTTATAAAAAGTATCATGTTGTTAGTTGAATTTTACCACTAGTTTAGAAACCCGTCTTTTAACCTACTTTCATTATCTTAGTTATTACTTATATTACGAATTCATACTTGATCCGAATAAGTACGCATATTCAAATTAAAAGTCCTCATTGAAAGATTTGCAAACTCGGAATGCATTACTGCAAGCAACAAAGATTGCTACTTATTGCTTTTCGGAATTTACCCAGTCTTCTTTCCAGGAACGAAGAAATGAACTATCTCCGATATATGCATATTGTAAAAAAACAGGATAATAATTATCCTGATTAGCAGCAGGAACTTTGGGATCTTTTAAAGCATGAGCATAATCACTTTCTTCAATAATGTATTTAGACCCGATTGCCGTTTGTAGCATTGGAACAGTTATGCGGCAGTACATGATAATGGTTGCCTGCGGCTCTGATAATTGCACTTCTGCTGCCAGCAGAAAACCCGTGTCTAGCAAGCGTTTTTTTACATTCGCTACACATTCGTTACAGGTCATTCCTTTAATAATATAAGTATGTGGCATTTTACGACAGCTTCTAAAAATTACTGAATAATAAATACACTTTTAATAACATTACTATTCTCAACTAAGGATATGAAATATATCCCCTTAGCCCAACATGAAACATCAATGCTTGCTTTTTTGATTAAATAGTCAGAATGCATTTTTCTCCCAAATAAATCATAAACGGCAAACGCTATTGGGCTACCCGCGGACGTGCCTATCAAGTCAATATTTAATAGTTCAGTAACCGGATTGGGGTACAGTTTTAAATCAACATAATTTTCAACTTTTTCCACTTTTTCTGGAGAAGAAGAAACAATGAACTGGCCCATCATACCATCGTCTTCATGGTGTAGTAAATGGCAATGGTACATGTACGGAACAGTATCATTCGCGAAGTCTTCAAAACGGGTAATGAACCGAACAGAGTCGCCGGGCATAACCAATACTACATCTTTCTTTCCCCGTTCATAAGCCGGAGGCGGTACGCCATTTATGTCTAATACATAAAAGTGCATATCATGTATATGAAAAGGATGTGCTATCATAGTATGGTTGACCAATTTCCATATTTCTGTGCTGTTAAGGTGGGTAATCACATTAACGGAATCCATATTGAATTGCACTCCGTTTATACTGAATGGCCCCTCGGCATAGGTGCTTGAATCGGGCGTTAACGGGCTCAGATTAAATGTTCGGTTCGCATCTACTGAAGCAGAGGACCATGGTGTTAACGGTGCAAGCGAAGGCGGTATGGTAGTTATGGCCCCACTCGTTGCACTAGTAACATTAATTTTCATAATATTATAGTCTGCGCCATTCAGGTGGTTATTGCTATAGCCCGGTATAATTGCGCTGTCTGTACCAAGGGTATCCGCGCCATAAATTCCTGCTGGCAATTCCGATCCGTAATTTTTAAAGAATACCGTCTGCCCTACCATTCCTGTCAAATTGAGCAGTATTTCATATCGCTCACCGGGCGACATTCGTATACGTGTAAGGGTGACAGGCGTGTCAAGCAGACCATCGTCAGATGCAATAAGCTTAAAGGGTATATTGCTTGAAAAGCCAAACATATAGCTGCGCATTGACGAACCGTTCAATAAACGAAGCCTCACCACTTGCGCGGGCGCATCATAGTAGGGGTCAATTGTTCCGTTAACCATCATCGTTGTATCTTCATCGGTAGCAATCGCAATCTGGCGCAACACATCGAAAGCTTTGGTTTGAACAATAACCGGTATATCATCAACCCCATAGGTGCGTGGCAGATTCAGTGCACTTTCCACAGCGTCTTTTACAATTATCATTCCTGCAATGCCCTTAGAAACATGCAAATCAGTTTTACCGGCACCATGCGGATGATACCAATACGTGCCAGCATCATTCATAACTTTAAAACGCGGTGCCCACGTTGTGGATGGTGATATTAACTGCTCAGGGCCTCCATCGCATTCAGGGGGCACGTGCAAACCATGCCAGTGAATAGTTGTGGTTACAGGCAAGCCGTTATTGACGAGCATAGCTACGGTATCGCCCTTATTAACAATAAGGGTTGGTGCTAAAAAGGCACCATTTATACCATAAGTTGGCGTGGTATAACCAGTAAAAAAAGCTTTGGTCCCGGTTTGTATATTCAGGTTAAACGTTGTGCCGGTAAGAGCTGGCGGTATAAATAAAGCGGTCTGGCCTATTACTGTTTGCACTGCCACAGTAAGCAATAATGCAGTTATTATTTTCATAGCAACGGATTAATTAATAAAATATCTCACACTTTTACCGAATCACCCCAGCGAAAATTAAGTAAGTAAAAATGTACCAATAAAAGCGTTAGCAGCAATATTAAAATTGCCACTAACGCTGATCAATTGTTTAAGATGAAGTTGTCTATTTTGCAATGGTAATTTTGCTAACAGAGGTTGCTCCGTTTAGCGTTGCGCGAAGCAAGTATAGACCGTTAGCGAGATTGGTTGTATTTATAGCCCTAACGAAACTACCTTTTGTTACCTGGTCATTTACAGCATGCATTACCGTTTTGCCAGTAAAATCAGCAATATCAATGGTAAGCTCACCAGCGTCCATAATTTGCATAGACAGGTTTACAACGTTTGAAGCTGGATTGGGTGAAAGTGATAATGAATACGCAGCAACCGTATGCTCCGTTATTCCGGTTGCGCTGGAATTGAAAAACTTACTGATACTATCTTTCATACCAACGGTGTCGCTGCTCGAAAAACCAATATCTGTATAAATAACCTTATGGTCATTACCCGCAAGAATAACGATAGTAGGCATTCCGAAGCCACCATAATATGCAACCTGTGACGCACCTGAATCGATTGGTGTTGAGGTTATGCCATTGGCCATGGTCCATGCGAGAACTGTGCTACACGGCATGCTGTTCTGGTAACCTGAAACATAAGCGCGTATTTTGCCCGGGTGTGCTGCGTTAAGTCCAGTTTTCATAATTTCCAGTGTCTGGCCGGCAGTGATGCACGAAACACAGCCGCCGCCCATAAAAAATTCCAGTATCACCACATTACCAGAATCCAGATCATTGGTAAAAAGGTGGTGCATTGTTCCATTACAGTCGGCACGGTTAAAGTCCATGCCTACAGTGGCCTGACCGAAAGAAGTGTTGGAAGTAAAAAATGCGGTACACGCTACTATTGAAGATAAAATAAGTTTTTTCATTTTTTTGTTGCTTGTAGTTTAAATAAATAATTGCAGACCAATTTAACACAGATCTACGAACGGGAAATACACTAAATCTATTGACATCAGTCAATATTGTATCAAACCCTGAACACACAATTAAGTAAATAAACCGGAGGCCGCGAGAGGTGAACCGGAGGAGGAAGTCCCGAGACAATTGTAGTGCCTCTTACTAACAAGTTGCCAGTATAAGAAGGGCAGCCATAGCGGACAACTAAAGGCAAAACGAAATAAAATACTTCGGTACCTTCTTCATACGCTGCCGGTGTATGAGAATCTTTACATTTAAAGCTAACTACTTTATCAGTACAACAACCATCCTTTTCACTGTCGCCGCAACAGTTTTTCTCGGTATCGGCTGTGAAACACACTTCTTTGAATTTACCACTACAATAATGCATTGAATAGGAGATACCTATGGCGCTTACCATATATAGTACCATCATAAACAATGTTATTATGCGCTTCATTTCAAAGACAAATATACAAAATAGAAACCTGTAAAAGTACAACGTCGAAGTTAAAATAAAATTTACATGTAACAATTTGCACTTATCACAACCTTTATCACCTAACTTTGGTAAAAAACAAACAATATGAAACAAATATTTACTTCTATCCTGCTTATTGCAGCAGCACAAGGCAATGCACAAACTATTACGTGGGGTACGCCCGTTACCGTGAGTAGTGGCACCACAAGCAATCTGCACCCGCGCATTCAACTTAACCGTGCCGGCAACCCTCTGGTTTTGTGGGGCAAAATGGATGCCAATACCTATTTTTCAAAATGGACAGGGAGTAGCTTTACTTCGCCTTTACAGGTAAACCCAGCGGCAATAAATACGTTCGCGCAGTCGTGGGCAGGGCCGGACCTGGCCTCATTCGGTGACACCATATATGTTGCCATGAAGCACACGCCAGAAAATATCAATACCAACTATGCTTATCTCGCGCATTCTTACGATGGTGGTAATACATTTTCCGCACCCGTACGTGTTGATAATATTGACACTAACATGTCGCGTTTCCCTATCGTAACTACAACCGCCACAGGTAATCCGTTAGTAGCGTTCATGAAATTCAATGCAGCGTTTAATGATGCGCATTATGTGGTATCGAGGTCCACCGATTTTGGAATGACGTTTACGGGCGATGCCCTGGCAAGTGGAGCATCGGGCACCGTTTGCGATTGCTGCCCCGCCTCAATTATTTCAGCAGGTGGCAAGGCAATTATGCTGTTCCGTAACAACCTGAGCAACATACGCGACATCTGGGCTGGTGTTTCCAGCGATGGTGGTGCCACGTTCAGCAGCCACATGGCAACCGACAATACCAATTGGATGATCATGTCTTGCCCTGCATCAGGCCCCGATGGTTTTGTAATAGGCGATACCGTTTATTCAACATTCATGAGTGCGGGCACCGGCACATCGCTGGTTTACCTTAATAAGGCGTCTATCAGCAGCGGAACTGCGGCATCAACCGTGCCCTTAACCGGCAGCGGATCTGGCATAAGCTTACAAAACTACCCGCGAATAGCGAATGCAGGCAGTGCAGCAACAGCTATATGGAAACATGTACAGGGCGGCATGAATATGCTGTGTTTCTCATTTACCAGCAATATAGCCAACGGTTTCAGCGGCTACGACACACTGGCTATGGGCAGCGGCCTCGCGAATGCTGATGTTGCGATGACACCCGGTAACATTCATGTTGTTTATGAAGATGATAATACCGGCAAACTGATGTACGTAAAAGGCACCTACCCTATTGCCTCTGCGGCCGTAAATACCGTTACCAGCAGCAAACAAATAACAGTTTACCCTAACCCGGCCACTGAAAGTTTCAGCATTAGCCTGGACAAAATAACCACCATTGCTACCTGCGCCCTTACCGATGTTACCGGCAGGCAAACAATTATTCAACCAGCCATTAAAAAAGGTGTTGCAACATTTTCTTTAAATGGGTTCGCAAAAGGCAATTACTATTTTACCCTAACTGACGAAAACGGTGCCCAGTACCACAGCCAATTAGTAATAGAATAGAGCATAGCAGTAATATAAAACTAAAATAGCCCTCGCAAATGCGAGGGCTATTGATTTTAGCACCTATTTTGAAGTATAGTAGTATCACTTCTTGTGGCAGCAACTGCTCTTAATGCCGTGTTGTTCTACAACAACTTTGGGGCTCAGGTAGGGAATACCGAGGTTCATGCCACGAAGTACGAACAGGCAACCAAATGCAAAAACTATGACTGGCACCATTTTGCGGACATTAGCGGTACGCAGGAAGGTAAGCTTTGTTTTAAGTACAGTAATGCTGATAAGCATGGGTAGCGTGCCAAGCCCAAAGAAATACATCATGCCCGCACTCTGTAATGCTGTGCTGGCAGCAAGGGATGCTGAAAGCGCCATATATACCAGCCCGCACGGTAACAGACCATTCAATATGCCAGTAAAGAGTAACGTACTTAAACCGGGACGACCAATAATGTTACCTAGTTGCTTCTTTACCATGTCCGCCCACGGCAGCTTTAATTTAGTGTAATGATTAGGTATAAATGTGAGGACGCCGGTAATGAGTAAGGTAATACCCAGGATAATGGATATATATTGCTGCACCTTGGGATCGAACAGGTTTTTAAAGGAATGCAAGACCACCGCCAGTGAAGCATAGACCGAAATACGACCGCCATGATACAGTGCTAAAGCCACCGCTTTCTTCCAGCCCTTAAATGCCTGAAAGGGCATTATCCAGACTATAGGCCCGCACATACCTGCACAATGCAGGCTTCCCGTGAAGCCCATCAGCAATGCCATGGTATAGGTTAGCGTGTTCATCAGGAGTGTAAATAAAGTTCTGATTCCTGGTAATAATTTTTGCCATCAACCTTGCAGGAAATTTTGAGCATGTAGCGCGTATTTTCCAGTTTACTGCGGTCAATGGTTACAGAATTGCCTTCTTTACTCAGCGTAAAATTGCGATCCCACCTGGAATTGACCGGGCTGTAAAATTGCACGCTACCCGAAAAAACCTTGTCTTTAAATTCCGCGGGGAAATCAATAACAACAGCCTTGGCACTGGCATGCACGGCCATTGGCTCCGAAAGCCCTGATTGATTCTTGCTGGCGTCTATAACCTTCTGGTAAGCTATCTCTTCCCCATAGTAATCGTTAGAAACCAGATCGCACGACTGGCGCGAACTACCCACTACTAGTGCTACTATTATGGCTACGAAGCCGCCATATAAAATTGCTATTTTCCAACCCCATCCTAATTTCATAACATAATATTTTTGTTCGTTGTGTCTTTATTTATTACCAGCTACTTTAAACTTAATTACCAATGAAGGGCCCTAAGAAAGAAGTAGAGATCGATTTTATTTTTACCCCACCTTCGTAAACACCGATGGTTATTGGGGTATTGCGATCTTTAATGCTGCCCTTATTCAGGTAAACAAACATGGTGCCGGTGAGGTAACCATCTTTAGGAACTACCAATTTGGTTTCCCCTACCAGTTTAATGGTTCCTTCAAAGTTTTCTGGCTTCAATGTAACCTCTTTAGGCTTGAAGGTTTTATTAAGTATTTTGTAGCTATACAAATTACTCATCTGGTTGTTGGGTTGTTCCTGATATAGCTGGCCGGGTGTGCGTAACAGTGTTACGCCAACATCGGTGCGGCTGGCCAATAACCAAACCAATATGCCCAGCAATATGCACATTACAAGGCTGTAAGCCTTCATGCGCCATGTTAACCGGTGTGGCATTTTATTGGCAATATTGTTTTCTGATGCGTAACGGATAAGGCCGGTTGGTAGGTTCACTGCATCCATCATTTTGTTACACGCGTCAATACAGGCCGTGCAATTCACACATTCCAGTTGAGTACCATTGCGAATATCTATACCAGTAGGGCAAACTTTTACGCATTGTTCGCAATCAATACAATCGCCAATGGTGCGCTCTTCGTTTTTATGGAATTTACCGCGACTTTCCCCACGCTTGTAATCGTAGGCTACAATTATAGAATCCCTGTCCAGCAATACGCCTTGCATTCTGCCATAAGGGCAAATTACCGTGCACACCTGTTCCCTGAGCCATAAGTAAACAAAGAAGAAAACGGTAGTAAAAACCAATAACGCGGTAAAAGACCCCATGTTCTGCGAAAGCGGCTCGCTAACAAGTTTGCCTAAATCATCTACCCCAATCAGGTAGGCCAAAAACACATTGGCAATAATAAAACTCACCAGCCAGAAGGCTATCCACTTCGCTACCCTTCTTGAAATTTTGGCGCTGTTCCAGAGAGCTTTAAACAGTATTTTTTGTTTTGCAGCATCACCCTCAATAAAGTATTCTATCTTCCTGAAAACCATTTCCATAAAAATGGTTTGCGGGCATGCCCAGCCGCAAAATATACGCCCGAAGACAACAGTAAACAATGCCACAAAAACAATGAATACCACCATGCCAATGGCAAAGATGAAGAAATCTTGCGGCCAAAAGATCTGACCGAAAAGAATGAACCTGCGCTGCAGTATATTGATCAGAAAAATTGGATGCCCGTCACACTTGAAAAACGGAAGGCTGAAAAATATAGCTATGTATAAAAGCGTTACCCAGGTTCTTGCTGTGTATAATTTTCCCGAAGGCTTTTGCGGGAACATCCATATACGTTTCCCTGTTTCGTCAACTGTGGCAATTTTATTTCTAAACGATGGTCCGCCCTGCTCTTTGCTCGCACTCATGGTATTGTTGGTTGGTGTAGTTCACTTCTTGTTGTTGCTATAGCAGGGCATATTGGTTTCGCACCTGCCATAGCAACGGTATTTTCTTTATTACTTCTTTTTTGCAGCTGCAGTATCTGCGGCAGGTTTCTTAGTGCTGTCGGCAGCGGCCGGTGTGCCAGCTTCAATATACAATTCTCCCTGAGCTGCTTTAGGTGCAGCGGGTTTGGTGCCTTTCAACGATTTTACGTAACTGGCCAGCTCCTGAATTTGTTTTGGCGAAAAGTCATCCTTCCAGCTCTTCATCCCTTTTTCCTGCCAACCGTATTTAATCGTCTTGAAAACATCCTTAATTCCGCCACCATGCAACCAGTACTCATCGGTAAGGTTAGGGCCAACACTACCACCACCATCGGCAAGGTGACAGGCTACGCAGTTTTTGCTGAACAGTTCTTTGCCCTCACCTATTGCGGCGGCATCTGCAAGCAGAGTAACCGTATTTTCATCAACATTATTACCGGCATTTGCCAAGTATGCTGCTTTATCTTCTTCACCCTTCTGCATCTCCGCTACATACTCCTCTTCCTGAGTCAAGCCATCGCCAGATACATGAAAGCGGTAGATATAAACGAACGCAACAATAATAGTGAGGTAGAAGCCATATTTCCACCATGGTGGTAAGCTGTTATCCAGTTCCTGTATGCCATCGTAGTTGTGGTCCAATAACAGATCCCTTTCTTTTTCAATAGGCACAGCGGCATTGAAATCGTCCCAGAACCAGCTCTTTTTTACAATCACCTTGTTTACTTCAACATCGTACCTGCCCTTAATTGTTTTGGATAGTATGCGGATGTAAATAGACAATGCAAAAATGATGATAAGTTCAAAAATGATGAACCCGATGATCATGTAATAGTCAGCCGAAGGTATACCGCCAATAAATTTGGCCGCAGGGGCAGCCGGGGCGTCAGCTGCAAAGGCATGCAGCGCAGGCAAAGTGAGCAGTATAACTGCCAGTACCGATTTTACAATGCCGGCCTTACTCTTCCTTTCATTTTTAAAACGCTCTCTTAGTATTTCACTCAGTACCCTGAGCGTATTGGCAAGCATACCAATAAAGTAGAGTAATATAAGCATAAAGCCAACCAGGGTTATCAATAATATATTATATCCCCCCATTGCGTCAGCCGGCTTTGATGCCACATCAGCTGCAAAAATACAACCCGGTACAAGCAATAATGCAGCCACTATAACCAGGCTTCTTTTTCTATTTAAAAGCATAATAATGCAAGTTTGTTATTGAAAAATGGATTATTTAATCTCGTCCTGCTGACCACCAGGGAATGGAATGTTTTTCATTAAATTAATGTAGCTTTTGTCTGCTTTAAGTACCCACCAGGTCATTGCAGTAAAGAAAACGAAGAATATTGCGAGCGATATAAGCGGATAAATACCAACACCTGTTATCGTCTCCAGATAATTTTTGAATTTCATGATTGTTCTTTTTAAGGATTAACAACTGGTGTTTTTTGTTCGAGTTTAATGTCGGTACCTACACGTTGCAGATAAGCTATGAGGGCTACAATTTCTTTGTTGCTCTTAATGGTTATCTTGTCTTTAGCAAGGTTTGCGGCAATGCCATCGGCTTGTTTCATTAAATCGGCATTTGCTTTTTTATCGTAGCCTGCACCATACGGCACACCAAGGGTTATCATAGCCCTGATCTTTGCCGGAGTAATTGCCGTATCAAGGTCATTTTTAAACAGCCACTGATAGTTAGGCATAATAGTACCCGGAGAGATGCTTGATGGCTCATACATGTGGTTGAAGTGCCAGCTATCTGGATATTTACCACCAATTCTCGCCAAATCAGGACCTGTACGTTTACTACCCCATTGGAACGGATGGTCATAAATGAACTCACCTGCTTTTGAATATTCACCGTATCTCACTACTTCACCACGGAACGGGCGAATCATCTGGCTATGGCATAAGTAACAGCCTTCACGTATATAGATATCCCGGCCCTGAAGCTCTAACGGCGTGTATGGTTTAACACTGCTGATAGTAGGGATGTTTGACTTAACGAGGAAGGTAGGGATGATTTCAATTGCACCGCCGATAGCTACCAACACAAGGCTGAAAACAAGCATCTGAACAGGGCGACGCTCAATCCATCTGTGCCAGTGTTGTGAACCGTGTGGCTCGTATACTTTACTCAATGGTGCAGCTTCTGCTGCTTCATCGTTAAGTACATCGCCTTGCTTAATAGTCTTCCAAAGGTTATAAGCCATTACCAGTGCACCGAACAGGAACAAAGTGCCACCTACACCACGCATAGCATAGAAAGGCTGCATCTGCTTAACTGTATCCAGGAACTGATATTTCAACTGGCCTTCCGGAGTGAATTCCTTCCATGCAAGGCTCTGCATGAAGCCAGCCCAATACATAGGAACGGTATACATAATGATACCCAGTGTACCTATCCAGAAGTGAACGTTTGCTAACTTAACTGAGTATAATTTGGTCCGGAATATTTTAGGAATCAGGTAATACAGGATACCGAATGTAAGGAAGCCATTCCAACCCAAAGCGCCAACGTGCACGTGAGCAATGGTCCAGTCAGTAAAGTGACTGATAGCATTCACGCTCTTCAAGCTCAGCATAGGGCCTTCGAAAGTAGCCATACCATAAGCGGTAACGGCAACTACCATGAATTTAAGAACAGGATCTTCCCGTACTTTATCCCATGCACCACGTAAAGTAAGCAAGCCGTTCAGCATACCACCCCATGATGGAGCGATGAGCATAATGGAGAATACGGTACCCAGCGACTGCGCCCAGTTGGGCAATGCAGTATATAACAAATGGTGAGGACCAGCCCATATATATAGAAATATCAGCGCCCAGAAGTGGATAATAGAAAGGCGATAAGAATATACCGGGCGGTTAGCAGCCTTAGGCATAAAGTAATACATTAAACCCAAGTAAGGTGTAGTGAGGAAGAACGCCACGGCATTGTGCCCGTACCACCATTGCACCAGTGCATCTTGCACACCAGCATACCAGGAGTAAGACTTCATCATACTGAAAGGCAACTCAATAGAGTTAACAATGTGCAGCATGGCAACCGTTACGAATGTGGCTATATAGAACCATATTGCCACATACAAGTGGCGTTCGCGGCGTTTAAGTATGGTACCGAACATATTGATACCAAACACCACCCAAACCAGCGCTATAAGTATATCAATAGGCCATTCCAGTTCGGCATATTCCTTCCCCGATGTAAAACCAGCAAGCAAGGTAACAGCCGCAAGAACTATAATAGACTGCCAGCCCCAGAAGTGGAATTTACTGAGGCCATCGCTGAACATCCTGGCTTTGCAGAGCCGTTGCAGCGAATAATAAACGCCCATAAAAATACCGTTACCCACAAATGCGAATATGATTGCGTTGGTGTGCACCGGCCTTACACGGCCGAAAGTTGTAGCAGCCATACCCATGTTAAGGGCAGGAAATACTAACTGAAATGCTGCCAGAATACCGGCAAGCATACCTACGATACCCCAAAAAACGGTGGCATAGGCAAACATTTTCACGATCTTGTTATCGTAAAAGAATCGGTCTAATCCCGAAGATGAACCGGAGGCTCCCGCACCATGTGCGTTACCTGCCAAATCTGCTGTTTGTGACATACTCATGTACTAGTCTTTGATATGTAATGATTGGTTACTAACTATGTTGTCTTCCTGCAACATTCTCATTGCAGCACCTTCCTGATCTTCATATTGGTCGGTTTTTATACTCCAGATAAATGCCACCAGAAATGAGCCCGCCAGAAGAATACTCGCAATAACCAGAATGTATAATGTGCTCATTTGATTTGCTTTAATTAACACCCCAAAACTACTTAGTGCTATAAAGGCATTTTATGACCGCGCTACGTGAAAAAGATGATTATAATCATCGATTTGAAACTAGCTGGCAGATTTTACGGATAAACCCATTCTATATGCCATAAGGCTGCTGATGCCCCAGGCTATTAGTACAATGCTCAGCGTGCTGCATGGCATTAATATAGCGGCAAGCACCGGCTTCATTAACCCCTGCATGGCCAGCGAAAGCCCCACTACGTTGTATAAAAGTGAAACCCCAAAACTCATGGAGATAAGCAGACCCGACCTGCGTGCAAGACGCATAAGCGCAGGAAATTTACGCAGCTGTCTGGCATCAATAATGGCATCGCAGGATGGTGTGAATGTATTTACATCGTCGGCAAGCGTTACACCAACATTGCTTTGCTGCAATGCGCCGGCATCATTAAGCCCGTCGCCTATCATCATCACCTTTTCATTGCCTTTTTGCAGGGCTTCAATATAATTAAGCTTATCAATCGGCTTTTGTTCAAAATGCAGTGCGTTCTTGCTGCTAAAAAATGGTTCCAATTCTTTTTGTTGCCTGTTGTTATCGCCTGAAAGCAATGACAACTTGTAATTTTTGTTAAGGGAAGCCATTATTTGCGGTACGTTGCTCCGTAAAGCTGGCAACACCTGAAACATAGTGACCTTACCATCTATATTTACATAAACGGCAGCTGTGTCAGTTGGCTGATAGGCATCCCCACCTGCAAATATTTTGCTGCCAACCTTAATTTTATGCCCCTCAATTTCGGCATGGAGCCCCTTGCCCGGAATTTCGAGCCAGTAAGTGGTATCCACAATCCCAGTTCCGGCAAAATGGCGCGCCAGCATCTGGCTGTAAGGGTGTTTGCTCGATCTTACGACACTGTATACCCAAGTCTTTTCTTGTTCGCTTAGTTCACTACCTTGGGTAACCACATCGTCATTGCCGTGCGTAAGCGTGCCCGTCTTATCAAAAACAATATGGTCTATAGCTGAAATTTGCTCAATTACCGATGCATCGCGTAAGAAAATGCCATTGTTGCTGAAGATCCGTAATAAATTGGCATTGGTGAATGTAGAAGAAAGCAACAAGGCGCACGGGCAAGCCACAATAAGCATGGCAGTTACACTCTGCAACATTTTTGAGGGGTCGTTAATTCCCCAATAAATAGCGGTAATGCCGGCAAGCGACAATAGCGCCCAGGTGAAATATTTACTCAGCAAATGAATAACACTTTCCCTGCGGTTCTCTTCTACCTTGTTTTTTGAAAAAGCATAGTGGTTCCAGAGCGACGTAAGATAGCTACCGGCAACCGGTTTTATGATCTGAATGGTTATTTGTTCCCCTACATGTTTGCCGCCGGCATAAATAACCTTGCCTTCTTTAATGTTTACCAGTTCGCTTTCGCCTGTAACAAAACTATAGTCTATTCTGGCATTGCCCTTTACTATTATAGCATCGGCAGGAATAATGTCGTCATTATTCAGCTGCACCACATCTTTTTCCTTTAGCTCCTGTATGTTACGGCAAACCAAACCGGCACTGGTAACCACACTTACCGCAATTGGAAAGTATGATTTATAGTCGCGATGGAAGGAGATGGAGCGGTAAGAGCGCTCCTGCACTACCCTGCCTACCAGCATAAAGAAAACGATACCCGACATACTGTCCAGATAGCCTGAACCCGTATGCGTGGCAATTTCATAAACACTCCTGCTGAAAGTAATGATAATTGCCAATGCAATAGGCGTATCAATATTGAGTAATTTCTGTTGCAAGCCCTTCCAGGCGGTAATGAAAAACTCCGAAGCAGCATAAAAGAATACTGGCAGCGCCAATATCAGGTTCAGCACTCTGAATAATTCGGCATATTGCTTTTCTATACCCAGGCCGTTGCCAAAATATTCGGGGAAACTCATCATCATGATGTTCCCGAAGCAAAAGCCAGCGATACCTAATTTGTATAGTCTTTGTTTGTTGAAACTCTTTATTTTCTTTTCACCCGCATCATCTAGGCTTATGTATGGCTCGTACCCTATAGTAACCAACAGTTCCACCACCTTGCGCAGGGTAATTTCACCATTATTGAAGTGGATGGTTACTTCCTTCGCTGTAAAATTGAGCCTGCTTTCGGTAATACCTAAATTGAGCTTATGAAGATGTTCCAACAGCCACATGCAGGAACTACAGTGCACACCGGGAATATAAAATGTAACAATAGAGCGGACACCATCGGTAAACTTATACAGCTTACCGGCAATTTCTTCATTATCAAGATAAGCATATTTATCGCTGCGTACGGGCTTTATCTGGGTAAGGCCAGGATGCGACTGTAACGTATAATAGTCGCACAAGCCATTTTGATTCAGTATTTCGTAGACCAATTTACAGCCATCGCAACAAAAGGCTTTATCTTCAATTTGTATGGTATTGGTAACACATGGCGTTCCGCAATGGAAGCATAATGTTGCTGCTTTAACCTTTTTATTCTTAGTAAGTAATTCCGGTTCCGTGTCAATCATAACGCTATATTTTTTCTTTGCATACCATTACTGGTCATGCTCTAAATGCATTGAAAGCGTGCATTAGAGATGCACATTTATGCGTTGTTGTGCACTGATAACTGCCGGTATCAGTATAGTTTCTTCAAATAAAAAAAGTTCCCTGAGTTTTGCTTCCAACTTCGACATTTGTTTGCGTAACGAACCGTATAACTGCGGATAGTCGATATTATGCAAAGGGGTGCCCTCGCTCTGAAGGCGATAAATAAGTGACTCCACCTTTTTCTTTGATTCTTTAAGGCTCATGATCTGCATGCCGTGTTCCATGTGGCATTTGCCGGAACAGGTGCTGCAATCGTGCTGCGTTTGCTGTTTTTCAGACAGCTTGTAGAAATAGGCCAGAAAGTCTCTTTTCTTTGATTCCAGCAGGTTCATTATTTCATCAATTATCTGTTCGCACAAAACAGTATGGAGCGCCATTGCACCATGAATATCCATCTCCACTACCTGAGCAATGTAATTAAGACCCATTACACAAGTGAAATTTATATCCGTGTAAAAATGTTCGTTGGCATAATCGGCTATTGCGGCCAAATTATCTTTACTTAAAGTTGCAGGTTTGGTGGTTATCATAGTTTACAAAAATATAGCGCATAAAAAACGTGCAGGGTGATGATAAGCAGCCAAAACAATGACGTTGGTCATCATTTACCTAAATAAACAAGGCCACTTTTACTCCGTAATACTAAAGTCGAGTACATGCGTCCCGCTCGTGAGCATGCTATAGTAAAAGCACACCGGGTGGTATTTAATGTTTACAACCATAAGTTGAAAAACATTCGCTATAATTGTAGATAACAGTAACCATTTGAAAACATCAACTTCCATAGAAGCTTTTCAGGCATTATTCAATAATGCTGCAATAGGCATTATTACAGTGAACAGTGGTGGTGATATAGTTTTGGTGAATCAATTCGCACTGAAACAATTTGGCTATTCTGAAGCGGAAATACTCGGGCAAAAAATTGAAATACTGATACCCGACAAAATGCGGCATAAGCACATTGACCACCGCGACCACTACCATGCACATGCACACAGTAGGCCCATGGGTATTGGCATGGAGCTATATGGTTTAAAAAAAGATGGCACTGATTTCCCAGTGGAGGTTAGTCTTAGCCAATACATGGTTGATGACAACAAGTACGCCATTGCCTTTATTACCGACATAACAATACGTAAGGAAGCTCTGGATGCATTAAAACAACTTAATGCGAGCCTGGAAGCCAAAGTAAGGGAACGTACCGAAACACTGGAGGCCGCACTGGAAAAAGAGAAAGACCTGAACGAGCTGAAATCAAGGTTCGTTTCCATGGCATCGCATGAATTTCGTACACCGCTGAGTACCATATTATCATCAGCCAATCTAACGTCAAAATACGAAACTACAGAAGACCAACCCAAAAGAGAAAAGCATATACAACGCATTGTCTCTAATGTTAATAACCTTACCGACATACTGAACGACTTCTTGTCGGTAGGGAAAATTGAAGAAGGTAAAATACAGCTCCGTTATGCCGAATTCGATTTTAAGGAGTTTATTGTTGGCATGATCAGTGAGATGCAGAGTGTAATTAAGATCGGACAATCGATAACCTATAAGCACATAGGCAAAACCATTGTATATCTCGATCAGTCTATGATCAGGCATATTTTCAGCAACCTTGTTTCCAATGCAATAAAATTCTCTCCTGTTGATGCTGAAATTATTATTAATAGTACCGTAGAACAGAGCAACATTGTAGTAAGTGTAAAAGATTCCGGTGTGGGTATTTCAAAAGAAGACCAGCAGCACCTTACCGAGCGCTTCTTCAGAGGAGAAAATGTAACTAATATACAAGGAACCGGGCTGGGACTGCACATTGTAAAGAAGTATGCCGAATTAATGAACGGCACCCTGGACTGCATTAGTGAATTGGGAAAAGGAACCGAATTTATTGTAACTTTTACAAAAATAGCATAGTATGAAAACGATATTAGTAATAGAAGATAATGACGAAATAAGAGAAAATACTGCCGAAATACTGGAGCTAGCCAACTATAAAGTATATACTGCACCCAACGGCCGCGAAGGTATTGAAGTGGCTACTGATAAAAAACCAGACCTCATTATTTGCGACATTATGATGCCGGTGCTTGATGGTTATGGCGTGCTGCACATGATTAATAAAATACCAGACCTCCAAACTGTACCCTTCATTTTTATTACCGCCAAGGCCGAAAGGGCTGAAATAAGAAAAGGTATGGAATTGGGTGCCGACGATTATATAACGAAACCTTTTAGCAGCACCGAATTGCTTAATGCCGTGGAAGGCCGGTTGAAAAGAAATGATTTTCTGAAGGAGCGATATTCTGCCAACCTGGAAGGGCTTGATAACCTGATAAAAACGGTTGCGGGTAAAGACCCGCTGCAGTCGTTAACGGAAGACAGAACTGAAAACACCTATAAAAAGAAACAGATCATTTACTCGGAAGGTAACCACCCGTTGCGGCTCTATTTTTTACGTAAGGGAAAGGTGAAAGCCTATAAGATAAACGATGATGGGAAGGAACTTATTACCGGGTTGTACAGCGACGGCGACTTTTTGGGCTACGTTGCTTTGCTGGAAGGTAACAACTATAAGGAAACGGCAGAAGCACTTGAAGAAACAGAACTGGTATTAATACCCAGGCAGGAATTTGACGAACTGCTTAACAGCAACCTGAATGTTACCCGGAAATTCGTTTCCCTGCTTGCCAACAACATAACTGAAAAGGAGGAACAACTGCTGAGCCTCGCCTACAATTCGCTGCGCAAAAAAGTAGCTGACGCACTTATTGTACTGGCAAAAAAATACAATCCTGATAACAACCCGGACTTTGTAATAGATATGAGCCGTGAAAACCTGTCAAATATTGCGGGCACAGCAAAAGAGTCGCTGATACGCACCCTGAGCGATTTTAAAGATGAAAAACTAATTGACATACAGCAAGGCAACGTTATATTGCTGAACAGAAAGAAAATAGAAAACATGGTGAATTAGGAAGCATAGGTAGTAAACGAACAGCGCTACCTTATGTTTTTCACTTTGGGAATTACGCATAAAAAAGAGGCTTGTGCCTCTTTTTTTATGCGTAATAGTTCCTGTGCATCAGTAACAATATTTGTCCTGCCAATACCGCAGCACAACAAATCACCTGAAAATACCAATAAGGAACTTATTAAAGGTCATCCATAAATTAGTGTATTCCTTTTCAATCTTACCAATATCGTCGCGCAATTTGTTTTGTACACTCAGTAATTTAGTGCTTATCTCTTTTCCAGTGGTGGCTTCCTTATCCAGCGTTTTTCCGTGTTCCTTTATATCCTTTACTAATAAGGCGAAAATGGTGTCCTTGGTTATAAATGTGTTTTGAAAATTTTCGATTTGCTCCAGCGTATCACCCGTTACTTCATTTTGAATAACTTCTGACAATCGGTTCTTCAGAAAAATATTTTCAGCGATAAGGAAATCGATAAACCTCAGCCACGTTTCAATCTCACGCTGCATTTGCTGAAGGCCCAAACTTTGAAGTTTTATATGGTTCATACAATTTTTCGATTCAAATTAACATAGCGGTTTCCGGGCATTTCATACATCCTCCTTACTAGAGCAATATTGCCGGACACCAGATTTCCGAAAGTACCTTCTATCATCAGCAAATGCTAAAATACCAACGCCACAAAAGTAATCGCTATTATGCCGCAACATAATGACTTTTAGCGGTTTGTTCAATGATGTTGGTCACCCTTTTGGGCAAACGCGGGCACGACATGAATATTTTATGCCGTAGGGGCATAAAAAAAGCTGGGCTATTCAATTCCAAACAAAAAAAAGCAGTAAGAAACTTCAATACTCATAGACTTAAATTCCCACTTCATCATATCTCATCCCCTTCAGCCGGAACTCACTGCCGTGCATCAAATCATACCACACACTTTTAATAGGGTCATCGGCTATCCTTGGGCACAGTCACGGGCAATAATAGGGGCTCCTATGTAGTAAAAACCTGTTTCTTCATCCCGCTCTTTGCCTACTTAGTGGTAGCGTTTTAAGCTTACGGCACTGGTAGGTGAATTTTGGAAGCTGGTACTGCTCCCGCCATGCGGGATAAACTCAAGGGTACTCTTTAAAGGTAATTAAATTTACACCTTCATCGAGCTCCGCACTTACAGTGGCAATGCGTTTAGTTTTGAAATAGTTTGTGTTATTCTAATCTAATAATTTTATTACTGAGCAAATAATTTTCCCTTTCTCTTTGTTTAGCAGAGATTGGCATTCTATTTTCATAACTATCCCAAAAAGCGTCTCCTTTTTTAATATCTTCTTCGTTAAGAACATAAAAAAAATAAACCTGTCGCTCACAGAAATGCTTTTTTCCTTTTTTTGGGTAATTCATTTTGGTCACAAAAAAAAACTTCACCTCTAATGGAGTAAGTTCTTTACCGTTCTTGTAATATTTTACAATGTTAGTCCTAAGAAAAATTGAAGTATCCACATAACATATACCATTTGTATCAACTATATGAATGTCGGAATTTGTTTTTATTATTTTTTCGTTAGACGTGCCAACAACAAATACCCATCCATAGTAATTGCATGGTATTTCCAATTTAAAAATTTTGTCATTTTTTTGAGAAAAGAAAAATGACAGAAATAACAATAGTATAATCATATTTTTCATTTTGGTAAATATAGATATGTGAAAATTTTAGCTTTATCTGTACTATAACCTCCAAATTTGATTATCGGGTTATTTGTCTTCATATATTTTTCATTTTCGTTGTAACTTTCTGTTTGACGAACCATCGCATTAATACCCTGCATGGATGTAGTTCCTCTTTCGGCACGGGACAATATAAAGGAATGTTCTAAAAACTTATAATCAACTTTTGGAGTATTTAAGATGTCGACCACTAATGAAGGGGAAAGGACTATGCCCAATTTCAACACTCAATAGTCCCTTGGCATCAATCTTGTAATCGAGTTTTTGATTCACATCTACAATATTTTCATACAATAACTTTAGCCCTAACCCCTCTAAATCATTTACGTGTGTCTGAATATCATATCCACCAACCCAAGAGCCATCTTGTTTTTTATTAATTGGAATTTCCAGTCTTTCAGGGTTGGAACCCTTCATGACGCCGTATGTAAATCCAACACCTTTTTTAGGGAACTTGAAAATACAGTAAATTTTCCGCTCTTAACGTAATTTCCGGTAATATTTCATTCCGTTGTGAGTTTCCTTCCATCAACTCCACGAATCGGAATATCATTACGTTTATCAATAAAACTTTCGGCCACAATCGTTAATGTATTTCCAACATTATTCCATGTTTTTCCATCTTTTTGTATGTTACTTTCTTTAGAATTGTCCCACCGAACATTCCCTGCGTCATCACTGAACAAGTCATCTGTCTCACCATTTAGATCGAATTTATTTATCAGATTATCTGAACAATATTCATAACCCGATGCTATCAATTCTTCATGATGCATTTCGTCGTGCCGCCAATGCTGGCCGTGCATCAAATCGTACCAGCAGTTCTTTATGGGGTCATCATCTATTCATCGACAGAGCCACGGACAGATATACATAAAATATTATCATAATGAGAGAAAAATTAAACTTTCACGCTTAACTTGCACCTTCTCGTCATAGTTTTCTCCAACATAAAATATTTCACTTTCAATGCTTTTTGTCCAGATGGGTAGGCAACTACTTTTTTCGAAGCAAATGTAATGTTCAAACAACCAACCATCCGAATTTGGTTTTAGTTCACGGCAATAAAATAAATAACAGCTTATTTTGTTGTTGTTTATACAAACTTCACTATCCTTTTTGTATAATGAAAAATATAGTAAAGATGAAGTATGGTGCTCAATACCAAGTTCTGCTGTCTTGAATGTTGTATCGTTAGTCAAACAAAATTGAAGTTCTTTTGATTTATTGCGTTTAAAACAGTAATAAGCTTTTTTTTTATTCCTTTTTATCTTAAAAATAGGATAGGGTAACGTAGGTTGGTACCGAATATCATCTGCTGTATTAAACGAATCTAACGGGTTTTCATGCCAAAATATTTTATTTCTCTTCAAGAGACAAATCAACCGTTTGGGCTTTATAGTATCACATGAGTATATGGATATTCCTTTAGGGGTCTGATCAAAATAACATCCGGGCTTACTCTCTATGTCTTTAGGAAAGTCTGTAATTACTTGATAAAACTTTACGGTGTCATTTTTTTTGAAAATTGACCTTGCCTCTGTTGGACCAGCAAATTGAATGGCAACAACAATAAATATCATAAATTTCATCGCGTATTATCTTTAAGAATTACTGATTTGATTGATACTTGGTAAACGCTTATAATCAATTGTCGGATCGGCGGTATAGACCCTATTACCAGCACTATCCGGTGTGGTATTTGCAGCATTTTGAATATTAATAACAAAATTATTAAATACCTCGCCGTCTGATGAGGTGCCTGAATTTTCGTCATACTGTTATCGCGCTCTGTCTCCACTTCGAATAATCAAGGCCTTTTGGAATTTCATTTACCCCAACTCCCCACGGATGTACAAAGTTAGCTGTTCCTTTTATAACCCCTGCCTCCAGCGGATGAAGTGCTTTCATCACTTCCCAGGCGGCTCGCTGTGAATTCATAGTTAATAGCTAAGTTGTCTCAAGGCTTGCTAAACCTCCGGATGCAAACACTTTTTGCAAAAAACTAGGTGCAAATATATTTATACAAATAAATTCAACTTACTTACATCGATATCAATTGGTTTCAAGGAATCAAAATAATCCCTCTCCGAAAGTTCATATATTGTATTATTTACACACTTTGGCGTTACCTCAGCTACAATGATGAGGTTTGGCATGACGTTATAAAAGCCGTACTTCTCCAATTCTAATTCAAAATCTTGAGTCAACCTAGTAATATCATACACGCATATTTTATATAAAAATTTATTAAAACTTACGTACATGTCTTCTTTATAACCTCTACTGTGAGCTTCCATTAATTCTCTTTCAGAATACTCTTCACAATACAAAACTGGATAATTCATATTTTTTTAATGAATGGTCAACTTGATCTAGTCATAACTAACGCCGCGCTGGGTGTCGGGTACAGACCATTGACAGCAAAATTAGCAGGAATACTTGCTTTCTAAAAACAATAAAGCGGAGAAACCGCTTTCACTGTGTTTCTCCGCTCTCAAATTTATTTAGTACAAACTGGATTATTCCCAAACCTCTTGTGGAAGATTTGAAGACGGTGATGGAAATTTTAAGGTAATAACTGCTATTGGTAAGTAGTAACTTACTAGAGTATCCAGTTAATAACCTTTTGCTTGACCCAAGCGGCTCTTTATCACAAGTGTAATGCCCTGTTAGTGGCATTACTAACACTACCTTCGCCGGACGGAAACGGGCTACCCCGCATGCCGCAGATATAACCTATGGCAAACGGGCTATTAAACCTCACCGGGTTATCATAACAATACTCATAACCTTAAATTCCCACTTCATCATATCTCATCCCCTTCAGCCGGAACTCACTGCCGTGCATCAAATCGTACCACGCACTTTTAATAGGGTCATCGGCACAGCCACGGGCAGTAATAGCGGGCACCTATGTAGTAAAAACCTGTTTATTCATCGCAAGAGTACCCGCGGCACGCTATTCTTTCAATTCTTCAAGAATGTTGCAATTTGCAATAAGAGGGATGTAAACAGGTTTACCTTCAAAATCGTTCAATACTAAAAGATACGGAACATTTCCAACCATTATAATATCTCTTAATGGGTTAGATTTGCTAAAATATCTTCTAATTTTAGAATACTGATATCCCCGCCTCGAGGGTTCCGAAATGGGGATTGCACTTCCCAGAAAAAATGTTTCGTTCGATACCCAATTGAAAAAACTGTCTGCTATCACTTTACTAATACAATTTGTGATCTCAATGTGATAGGTGTCGCCGTCCTTAAAAACAAATGGCTGACGTTCTATGCAATCTTTAAATTCGGGGTAAATATTAATAATTTTCTTTAATTTACGTTTGTTCAATTGCAATTCATAAGTGCTCAAGCGCCTTTTAAACAAAATCTTCCCTGTAAATGAGTATATTATGATGTTGGCGGGAGATTCATTATAAGACGATAAGCCAAGTATCAGTTTTTTATCTTCTATTATAAAAATATTTGTTAGCGGTACCGTTGGTACATTAAAATAACTATAGCCACCACGAAATATTAGTCTGGAAAAGTCATTAACGCTATCATTGAAAATTGCGCCGTCATCTTGGCAGAAATAGTTTCTAAAAATATTTCTTGAAACCCTATGATAGTGAAGTATGCCATAGTTTTCACTTTCCGCAATTACGGTATCCATATAAAACTCTATATCGCTGTATGGCCGAGAAATCAATTTCGTTGAGTTCTGACCATTTGCAATCGCTCCAAAACATATTGCCAAAAAGAAAAAAAAAGCCTTCATGAAAATAATTTTAAATTTAATGTAAGCCATCGTCAACCGTTCGTCCCGCATTTATCTCGCTCTGTCTCCACTTCGAATAATCAAGGCCTTTTGGAATTTCATTTACCCCAACTCCCCACGAATGTACAAAGCCTCTATGATTTAACCTTATCGGCCCGGCACCTGTGTTTGAAAACTGGTGCTGCCATAGGGGTAATAGTTCTCATTTTAAAGAAAAGTGCATTTTTCAATTTTGCAAAGAACAGTTCCATATAAACTGCAAAATCTTAACTATACTGCTATCGTCCATTAAGATACGGTAAAACCCATCGCAAACTATCAGGAAAAGTATAACCATAGTATTCGAAATCATCCGGAGTAATTAATATATTATCTACATATGTAAAATAATTTTTTCTATAAATAATCGGAAAAGATTTATTTATTAATCCATGAGGCCCATACTTCAATCTACTTTTGGTCGTCGAACTATATATCATAAATCCATCTACCTCATAGACATAATAAATTCCAGGCCCAGTATTACCCTTGCCTCCCCAAGTGTACCGCAACACCTTACCAAAAGTCAAATTATGGTTCTGCCTAAATTCCTGACCATAGAGATATAGGGCAATCAATGCTCCCGTAATAACGAAAAAAAATATTCCTAATTTTAATATTTCTCGATTCAATTTCCTTGGGTTTTAATACTATCAATAATGGCTGGCTTTGTAGTAGAGTCCTTAATATCTGCTGGTGTAGTTGCCTTATCTAAGTAACCTGATGGTATATCTCCGATTTGCTGCCCCATAAATTTAGTGTAAACCTGCACACCAACTTTGCTCCCAACTTTTTGAAGTAATTTCCCTCTGCATGATCACCTACAATATTACCGGCTGTGTTCCAAAGGATACCCTTCCATGTTTGCAGGCTATCTATTGGCTGGTAAATACTTTCAGTATTGAAAAAAATATAATATAAAAGTTTGAAAATCCCACCTGGGAGACTGCGACAAATGTACTACCTACATTCCATTCTCTAATATCATTACTTGTATACATCTGAGAGCCAAAATCAGATAACTCTGAAATCAAATTTTTATTACGCCAAAAATTAATTACCAATGGCTTCAAATAGTTAGTTGCTAATGGTCTTAATATTGCCCCTTGGGCTGGCGGTGCCGAGATGGTTGCTGTATTGGTAACGGGTATTCTTGTTCTTTATTCCATAATCTCCGAACTCCAGCTAACAAAGAACACTTTATCTGGATTCATTTCTGATGTACGTGCCCCACCCATTATCTGACATAAGTAGTAAAGTATCCCTTCCTTTCATCTGATACTTAGATGTATCACTATAATTATCATCGTAATTAATAATAATACTCTCATTTTGTAAAATGTATGAAAATGACCGAAAATTGTCTGGATAAAAAACCGAATCTTTCTGAATGATAAGTGTTACAAATTCATCGTCTACGTATCTCCAAAAACCGAAAATTATTGAATCAGATTTTACCATACTTTTTTTATAAACTAACGAATTTGTCATCTTTGCATTTTTTTTATCCTCATGCAAATTATTATTACAAGCTAGGCAACACGTTAGAAAAAAAAAGATGATACTACAGATAATTTTAATATTTTTCATGCTACGTTATTAATGTTGCCTGATTTCTAAGTGAACTGCGGCATTGCCCCACATATTTACGGCGTTTGCCCGTATTTGTGGCACTGTCTTCTGTAACTTTGCGCACCCGTTGGCCACCACTATCATATTGGTAATATGCAGTCCGTGTGGCGGTAACCAACACTTTTTCAAGGCGGTTCTGTTCATTGTATACCATGCTATCTGCCGTGCCTCCGGCATCATACAAGTGGTTCAAGCCCCTCACCAGGTTACCGCGTACATCATAAACAGGTGTTTCCCCGGTAGTTGTTACCCTGCTGCCCATAACATGGTCAGTGGTGCGGTTGCTACCTGTGCTTATGGTCCATCCTCTTGTCCAGCTGCCAGTGCCTGTTGTCGTATGTCCCATTTGAATCATATTACCGGCTTCATCATAAATATAGCGTTGGGTATAGGGCCGCATGGCATTGGTATCTGCCATTGAAGCCGGGAAACCGCCAAACCCTATCCTATGGCTGTCATCACAGTTAAATGGCACAAAAGTAATCGCAATTATACCGCAACATAACGACTTTTAGCGGTTTGTTTAATAAAGTTAGTCCCTTTTGGGCACATGTGGGCACAACATGAATATTTTATGCCGTAGGGGCATAAAAAAGGCTCCCGAGGGAGCCTGAATGTCAAATTTGTTATTTTGAAGCATATCGTTTTTCCAAAATGGCAGCATAAACGCCATCCCACAAATCAATTCGTTTTTGCAGCGATGCAACTACGGCTTCTTCCGCATCAGCCCATTTTTTTGCATTATTGCCACAAAGATTAGCTACCATTTTCAGCGCTAAGTGGCTGTGATGCCCTCCGTCAACTTCAATGTGCCTTTCGAGGTAATACTTGAATATAGATATTTGCTCCGGTGCCTCATTATGCAAATCGTTGATGATGGACATGAACATACCGGGTATGAGATCTTCTCGTCCGAAGGTAAATATTGCAGCCTGCAAATGATCTTTGCCGCTATCAATAATACTAAATGTAAACCTTACAAAATCGGCGGCCGATTTTGGTGTGCGTGAAGCAGCGAGTGCACCGTCAAGGTCGTGGGTGGCCAGCAAGGTTTTCAGAAAGATGTTGATCTGTACGATATCCGCTCCACTTTGCTCCATGGCATCGAGGTACAATTCAAAATGGCTTTTGCGGTTACCTGAAGCATCGACATCCGACTCTTCACCCGCTACAATTTCGTTGATCAGATATCTGGTTTCCGCATCCCCTTTGGGGTGCCAAGGCACTGTAGTACAGGTAAGGTTGTTCTGCAACGCTTTCAGAAGCGACATAAAATCCCATACGGCATAAATATGGTGCTGCATGAAAATCCTTATATCTTCAACTTTATTTATTTCGGAGTAAACTTTGTGTTCTACAATTTGCTTACACAGTGGTGCTATTCGTGTGCGTATTTTATCAATATAACTGGTCATGCTTTCTATTATCCTGCTCTCCGTTTATGGTTGGGTGCAAATTTACGATTTACACAGCAAAATACCTGAATTAATACACGTGTCACTATTTCTTTTACAGGCCTTTTTACCTGCAATTTTCACTATGCGCATAGCAGTTAAAAAAAATCCCCTGCGTCTGAGGCAGGGGATAACACTATTTCAATAAAAAATCTTAAAAAATTCTGCGCTCCGGCTCGTTATATCGTATAAAAAGTGGCTTCAATGTTAACCAGGCCAATACCGGGAAAAAGTGCATAGGCACGGTTAAACCCGGAAAAAGTTCTGGCATTTCCACATCAAGCGGCAATTTTGTTGCGAACGGTCCCATTATGCTGGCGAAAGAGAGAATAGTAAACAGTAAATTGAATACAATTTCCGTTTTACCTTTCAACCACTTATTTAAAAGAAAATAGCCGAATGCTGCTAATAAACCACCTACAATACAAGAAATGAATATACCCGGTACTTTTACTATTTTACCGAAATCAGTTCCGAGTGCAGAGGCATATACCTTCTGGTAGATGAGTGAGGCAATACCGGCCAGCGCACCTGACACTGAACCCAGTAATAATAATTTCTTAAGCATATAAAATCTGTTTAGAGATGTGCGTGCCTGAAAGCACTTTGTTTATTTTTTTGTAACAGGAATGATAACATCTAGTTTTATCTCTTCCCCAACTTCGCCACCGGGTTTACCAATTTTGAAATCACTTCTTTTAACCGAGAACTTACCGGCAAAAGTTGCTGCGGCACCCTTGCTCACAAAGGTGAATGGGATCGTAATTTCCTTCTTCACGCCATGCATTTCCAGGTCGCCGGTTACCTGATAGGTACTACCAGCTTTAACCACTTTTTTCGATGTGAACTTTATCTCGGGGTATTTCGCGGCATCAAACCACTCATCTCCCTTAGCATGTTTGTTCATCATAGCATTACCCGTATTTATGGATGCGATGTCAATGTTCAACATAACGCTTGCAGTAGCCGGAGTCTGCTCATCGAAAGCAATGCTGCCTTTCAATGTTTTAAATATTGCGCCCGAACCATCGCAGGAAAACTTGATGCTGTAACCAGTAGCTATTTGCCAGTTCTGGGCTCCGAAGGCTGACACTGCTCCAAAAGTGAGCAGTGTAGCCAGAGATAAAATCAGTTGTTTCATAGTCTTAAAATTAGTCTTTGCTATATTCAAGGTTTGCTTTCAATTTAACAGTTTCGCTCAGCATAGCTTCGGGCATTGAAGCACCAATACCAAAATCAGAACGCTTAATGTTACCAGTAACTGCAAAACCTGCCATTGTTTTCTTGCTCATTGGGTTAGTAGTAGAACCATTGTAAACCACATCAAGTGTAACCGGCTTAGTTACGCCATGCATAGTAAGGTTACCAGCAACCTTGTAATTTTTGCCCGATACTTTCTTAAAGCTAGTGCTTTTAAAAGTCATTGTTGGCATTTTTTCTGCGTCGAAGAAATCAGCGCTTTTCAGGTGCTTATCCCTAGCTTCAACGTTAGTGTTAATGGTGTTCACATCGGCAGAAAATTCCAGATTCGCTCCGTTAAAATCAGTTTTTGCATCAGTAATCTTACTGTCAAAGCTGTTGAAATTACCTTGAATTTCACTGATGGTCAGGTGGGTTACACCGAAGCCTACATAAGAGTGCATTTTGTCAACTGACCATGACTGTGCGAAAGTTGATGCAGATAATAATAATCCTGCTGCGAAAAGTGTTACTTTTTTCATTTCTGTTTTTTTGTTTTGGTTTTTATTAATAAAAAATTTTAAGTACATACATCTAACTATCAAGGCAATATAAACTAACACTGTTAACCTGCCTTGTCCCAAAAAATTACGCTTCCAATCCCCTTAAAAAGCCTTTAATAAAATCGCGTAATATCATGGCATTCATTTCTTCCACCGTCATACCCATGTGGGCAACAGGCGGCGCAATAAGGTTAATGGAAACCAAGCCGTGAATCATAGACCAAAAGGAATGCACCTTCATCCACGTATTCTCATTTTCTTTACTGCCTACCTTAATCAATTCATCGATGGTCGTAAAAATGACCTGTATAAAAGCACTCAGCTCAGGCACATTACTCAAACTTTCGCAGGTAGGCATGCCTAAACCATACATCAGTTGGTAATATTCTTTGTTATTAAAAGCAAAGTTCCAGTATGCCAATGCAATCGCTTCCAACTGCTTTCCAGGTAACACCTCGCTCTTCTTCGCTTCGCTTAACTGGTCGCCCAATAATTTGAAACCCTTATGATTGAATTCTGATAATATTGCTTCCTTGTTTTCAAAATGATCGTAAACAACAGGCACGCTGTATTCAATTGCGTCGGCTATTTTACGGATAGATAAATTCTGCCAGCCCTCCTCGTTCACCAAATTCCAGGCACTTTGAAGGATGCTATCCCTCACTTCCCTTCTTTGACGTTCTTTTCTTTCTACTATGCCCATTTTATCTCGCCCTGCTATAATTCCTAACAGCGTTAGCAAAAGTACAAAGAATAACCGAACGGGCAAACAATATGCTTTAAAAACCAATTGCTTTATCCTATACCCCTATTAACAACGTACGGGGATGGCTTGTGGCTATCCCCGTGAAATATAAAATGAATTATAAAAAATAAAAGCTGATACAGCTTACCAAACACCTAGTTTGCCAATTATCGCTTCCCCACCCGGTTCGCGGTATAATCTATAGATGTACATACCAGGAGCGAAGGTGTCGGAGAATGACAGCGCCTGTACATTATATTGCCTTACCCTTACACCACGGCTATCGTAAACTTCCATTTTATTATAGCCACCTGTCAGCAATTGAAACATTATGTTACCATTGCCGGTTTGCAATACATTTATTATGTCGATCTCTTTTTGTGTCATTGACACATTCACGGGGCTAAACGCACTATCAGTAAGTGTTTCACTAAAACAATTAGTAGTAACCGTGTGTGTTACCACATAGCTACCTGTACTATAAGTGTGATGGGGGTTCGCAGCGGTATCGTGGCTACCATCGCCAAACGACCAATAATGACCGGTAGCGACAGGAGAATGGCTGGAAAATGTATATGACCCGAGTCCAGTTTTTGTGAAAATAGCCGATGGATAATGGCCTGTACCTTGCCATAAATTGAGACTATCAAACACAACTTTGGTTGCAATACGTTGTAATAAGTGGGCGTCAGCAGCTATCAGGCCATCGGTGTATACACAATTTTGTGTGCTTTTATGAAAGATGGAAGAATAGACCACACATGCCTGAAGATAAGATCCCGGAACAATTGGGTGTGAACTATCGGACGAAAACAACCACGGCGTATATGCACTGTCAACCATTATTTTAAATGCACTACCCACGGGTGTTACATCAGCATGGTTATCGGTTGCCATTTGCAGGTAGCTTTCGCGCAATCTCATTTGCATACCATCGTAAGTGCAGATGACGGGGTAGCCGGGGCAATTCATAGGGTCTCCGTTTGCATGGCCCCATGTCATCATGAACATGGTTTGAGTGCAACTATCGTTGGCGTGCACCATACTATCCAGTATATGCGCATAAGGATACACATCTGTAGCTACCTGCGATGGCGGGAAAGCAGGCATCTGGCTTTGCTCATGAATAACAACTATATCCCATTGCTGAGAAAATATCTTGCTTATAGTAGTAGTGTTGGTGCAGTGCTGCTGTAATGTTTGCCCACCCGGTGCTGACATATCATAAATAATCGTGTCGCCGAGTGCCTTTGCAATGGAGTCAACAATTGCAGGCATATTGTTGGTATAGGTGTAGCTATTACCAATGAAGAGTACTTTACGTGTGGTAGCAACCGCCGCAGACGTACCGAGCAACATTGCAATAGCGATAGGAAATAAAAATTTACGCATAGAATTTACTTTTTCAGATTTTATTAGTGTGACCAATGCCGCAAAGTTAAGGCGTAGTCTACAAATTTTTGCCGTAATATTTTTGCTTAAAATATTAACAAACAGCAAATAAAACAGTTGAATATTCAACCTATTTCATCATCATTTCCCTTATGTATTTTACCGGGGCGCTACCGTAACTCAGAAACTGCTCATGGAATTTCTTTAAGTCATAGTCTTTACCCAGGCGTTTTTCCATATCGCTGCGTAACTCATATATTTCGTTAAAACCGGTGAAGTAGCAGGCTAGCTGCACCTGGCTTACTGATACCCTCCTCCATTTGCCTTCAGCCTCCGTTTTTTCCTGGAATGCCTCATTCATCAAAAAGTTCATGGCCCGCTCCTTGCTCATCTCTTTGGCATGCACATTATAGTCGAGTATAAAATTGCAGGTGCTACGCAAATTCCACTTATCGTACATCAGCCACATTTCATCCGATGCCTCCTTTGAATCCAGCCCACGGTCGCCATCATACCCATTTTCCAGCATCATACGTTCCGTATATACAGCCCAGCCTTCTATCATGGCATTATTACCCAAAATAGATTTTATGATACTCGGCGAGCGGTTGGCATAAACCAATTGTGTATAATGGCCGGGTATGGCTTCATGTATGTTCAGTATCTGCAGTATATAGTGGTTATATTCCCTCAGGTAGCTTTCCGCCTTTTCTGCGTCCCAACCATCCAGGCTACCTACATTATAATAGGTATTGCCATTCTTGTCATAAGGGCCCGGCGCATTAATTGAAGCCCCTGCAACGCCAGCCATATATTCGGGCTCCCTGCGCACCACTAAAGGCTTGGAGGGGTCAATATAAATAAGGTTTTTGCGTTTAATAAACTCAGTTAAGAAAGGTATCTGGTGTTCTATCTGTTGCTGAAACTCTGCCGCACTTACATGCTTTAACGATATGGTGTCTATCATCATCTTGATAGCCGTAAGGTTATCAGCAGGAATTTCCTTTGTACCAAAGTAGCGGAGCCACAATCTTTTTGTGAGCTCCATCATGTGTTCATGAAGCATTTTTTTGTGGTTGGTAGCTTTGAAAAATATGTCCTCGGCTGTTGACCCTGCTGAAATCTCAAAATCAAACTTCTTATCATACAGGCTATTTCCCAGCCTGAAACTCCTTGGCATTGGGTTGTCCATTGTCTTTAACCATTGCGCAAAATCTTGTATTGCGGTTACACATTTTGCTGCACTCGCCTTAATGGCCTGTTTTTCAGTAGCAGGCAGCTTTGATTCTGTTAGTGCCACGTCCAGGTCTTTCTCAAAAACCGAAATACCACCCAGGTTTTGTTCAATAGCTAGTTGTGTATGTTCGCGGGTTGGGTGCTTAACATTCAATTTTGCCGCAGCATAAAAAGCGGGAACGTTAGCCATTTTAGCCTTGAAACTTTTCAAGCGGGTATCGAGCGGGGCATAGGTATTGCCCAGCATATCGGCAAAACTGCCGCATACATTGTAGTTGGTCGGGTCCCACTGCCAGGCCAGTAATTCTTCAATACTCCACACTGCATATTTTAGTTGGTTTTCAATAAGGTGGTAATCTACCTTATTCAGGTCAGAAAGGCCGTTGAGCTGAAATTTGTGCAATTCTGCCAGTTGCTTGTTACAAAAAGCCGCCTCGTTTTTACGCGATGCTTCGTTGGGCACAATGAGCACATTATCATATTTATGATAGCCGACACTGCTCGCCCAGCCGGGATAAACCTTCCACATTTCTAGCACAAAGGCTTCCTTGTACTTATTAAATTTAGCATCCATAGCAGCATCCGCTCTTAGTAATCCGTTAAACAACAACAATGCAAACAGTAATAATAACCCGTGTTTCATAAATATTGAATAGGCAGCAAATTTAGTTGATTAATGGAGATTACAATATTTCTTAAAAGGGGTAAAAAACGGGGGACTTGATAATGCTTATGAATAACCAAATAATAATAGCTAAGACAAAAAATAGCTGCAAAAAAACTAAAGCTATCATTCTATTAATTTTCTCAATAGAACGGTGCACTATGGCAGCGCTAGTTGTAGTAACTTTGCAGTGTTAAAAATAAATACAAATATTATGTATCCTGAACAGATAGTTGCTCCAATGAAGGCCGAACTGACCAATAACGGCTTTGAAGAATTGCTTTCCTCTACCGATGTAGATAATGCCCTTAAACAAGAAGGCACTACATTGTTAATGATAAACAGTGTATGCGGTTGCTCAGCAGGTACTGCGCGCCCGGGTGTTGTTATGGCTGTACAAAATGCAAGCAAAAAACCTACGAGGCTCACTACAAGTTTCGCAGGTTTCGATGTTGATGCCGTTAAGCAGGCACGTACGTATCTGTTGCCTTACCCTCCATCATCGCCTGCTATTGCCCTATTAAAAGATGGCAAAGTGGTGCACATGATTGAAAGGCACATGATTGAAGGTCGCCCTGCGCAAATGATAGCACAGAACCTGATGCAGGCTTTTGAAACCTATTGCTAGTTTATAGCGATAGCTTATTATTAAAAATATTCAAAAAAGGTGGGCATGCCCACCTTTTTCTATGCTATATATTTTCGAGATTTACAAAATTGATTACTTTTAGGCATACGGATTTCGTAAGATGGCTAAAAAACAAAAAACAGGGGCGCAGCCCAACGAAGTAATTACCAATACTGCAACCCCTAAAAACATACCTGCCGCCAAGGCACCAAAAGAACCTTTGTCGCTGCTCAGCTATAAAGTTCAGGCGGTTATTATTGCTGTAATTGGCATTATATTCTATTTCAATAGTTTTTCCAACGAATATGCGCTTGATGACAGGCCTATTGTTGTACAAAACGAATATGTGAAACAAGGTTTTGCAGGCATACCTAAAATATTGAGTTCTGATGCCTTTGAAAGTTACTTTCAGCAACAAAATTCAGGCAATGCGCTGGCTGGTGGGCGTTATCGTCCTTTTTCCATTGTAACCTTTGCTATTGAACAACAATTGCTTGGCAAACCAACGGCCGATACCCGCGATGAAAAAACCAAAATGAACGAAGGCAACTTGCCTACACCTGAAGAAACAGCCAAAACCAATTTTGACATGCATGTAAGGCATGTTGTAAATGTGTTATTATACATCGCGTCTATACTTGTGCTGCTTACATTACTACGGAAAATCGTTTTTCCCGATAACCGCATTATCCCTTTTGTGGCCTGCCTGTTGTTTCTCATTCATCCTATTCATACAGAAGTTGTTTCCAACGTAAAAAGCCGGGATGAGATACTCTCGCTGCTGTTCATAGGGCTCACCTTTATTTACACCTTCAAATACCGCGATGAAAACAACAAGGCCGACCTGTATAAGGCACTTGGTTGCTACTTTATAGCACTGCTATCGAAGGAATATGGTATTGCCTTGATATTTTTGTTGCCGCTTTCGTTGTATCTCTTCCGTAAAGATGCTGTCAGCGACGCGTTCAAACGCTTCATGCCGTTCCTTATTCCGCTTGGGCTTTATTTTGTATTCCGGCTTGCTTCTGAAAAGAACGCCAATGCTGCTGGTGTGCCTGATGACATTATGAACATACCGTATTTGTTTGCTACACCGGTACAAAAGATAGCTTCTATTATATCCGTACTCTTCAAGTATTTCGAGTTGCTGGTATTCCCCCACCCTTTATCATCAGACTATTCTTACCGCCAACTGCCTTACCGCGATTTTAGTTATCCGGGCTTCTGGGTATCACTGGCTTTTTATGGTGCATTGGTCTTTGCGCTGGTACAAACCTTCCTGAAACGCCATGTTTTATGCTTTGCCATAGCTATTTACCTGTTTAACCTTGGCCTGATAGGCAACATACTGGTGGATATTGGTGCGCCAATGGGTGAACGTCTAATCTATCATTCCTCGTTTGGCTTTGCCATTGCACTCGCGTGGTTGCTGTATTATGCATTCGACAAGATAAAGCCTTTCAAGACTGGTATGGTAATGTTGGGCGTGGTTATAGTAGCTATAACCGGCTTGTGCGCTTTCAAAACTATCGACCGCAATAAAGACTGGAAAAATGACCGTACCTTGTTTCTGCACGATGTAAATACATCGCCGAACAGCGTGCTGATATTGGGTAATGCCGGTTCTGCAAGTATAGACCTTGCTGATTCAGAGAAAGACAGCCTGAAGAAAAATGAACTATACAAACAGGCGATCAGGTATTTTGATAAGGCACTTAGTATAAATCCGCGTTTTGCAAACGGCTACGAAAACCGGGGTGTGGCCTATTATAAATTAGGTTTTACGGATATTGCGGTTGCCAACTGGGATTCTACAAGGGTGATACATCCCGGCCACCCGGAACTACCCTATGTCTATTCCATCGCATCCAACTATTATTACCGCGATGGACTGAAGTATGGTAAGGCCGGACAGCACGAACTGGCGATAGAGGCATTCAGAAAAGCGGCACATTGCAAGCCAACAGAACCCGATATATGGTACAACCTCGGTTATGCCAATATGATGGGCAAGCATTATGAGGCTGCGATAAATGCCTTTCAAAATTCGCTACGCGCCAATTCAAAAAACCCAAATGCCCGCAAATACCTGGAACAGTGTAAAGGTTTTTTAGCACAACAGCAACCAGCACAGCCACAATAAAGAGATTTCCCTAAAAATAATCTTTCTATTCGGCTAATCGACTTACTTTAATTACTTTTGATTTTCAAACTACAGAACAATAATTATGGCGGAAGCAATACGCATGCCTTTGCTGAGTGATACAATGACCGAAGGTGTTATCGCTGAATGGCACAAAAAAGTTGGTGACGAAGTAAAAGCTGATGATGTAATAGCCGATGTGGAAACAGATAAGGCTGTTATGGAGGTAACTCCCTACGTTGACGGAACTTTATTATATATAGCGGTTGATAAGGGACAAGGTGTGCCCATAAATGGCATAATGGCTATTATTGGCAAACCGGGAGAAGACTTTCAACCAATTCTGGATCGTGAAAAGAATACGGCACCAGCCAGAAAACCAGCACCTAAACCGGCTGAAACTGCACAACCTGTAGCAGATACTGCTGCACCTGTTGCAAAGCCGGTGGCCGATGATGCTGCACCTGAGGCTAAGCCTGCTGAACAAGCACCGGCACAAGCCATACCTTTTGCTGAAGCACCAAAAGCACAACCAAAACCAGGCGACGCTACTGTGGTAAGGATGCCGCTGCTCAGCGACACGATGACCGAAGGCAAAATTGTAGTGTGGCACAAGAAAGTAGGTGATATAGTTAAAGCAGATGATGCTATTGCTGATGTGGAAACCGATAAGGCAACCATGGAAGTAGTACCTTATGCTGACGGCACCTTATTATACATTGGTGTACCGGAAGGTAGCGCAGCTAAAATAAATGATATTATTGCCATTGTAGGTAAACCGGGCACCGATGTAGCCCCTTACCTTGATAATGCAGCGGCTGCACCAGCGCAAGCTGCAACGCAACAAGCTGCGCCTGCACAGGCAGCAACAGCACAAACAGCCGTACCGGCAGCACAGCAGGCACCTGCCGCTGAAGCCAGTGCAGCACCCGTTGTTGCCAATAGCGGAGAGCGCGTTATAGCTTCGCCATTGGCGAAAATGCTGGCTAGTGAAAAAGGTATTGACTTGCACCAGCTAAGGGGCAGTGGCGACAATGGCCGCATAGTTAAGCGCGACATTGACAGCTACCAGCCAGCAGCTAAACAGGCCGCACCGGCAGCGCAACCGCAACAAGCTGCGGTTACACCAGCACCAAAAGCAGCTCCGGCATACATGCCGCCAGCGGTAATGGGCCAGGAAGGGCATACAGATGTACCGGTTAGCCAGATGCGCCGCATTATTGCGCAACGCCTTGCTGAAAGCAAATTTAGTGCACCACACTTCTACCTTACCATGACCATTACTATGGATAAGGCAATGGAGTCGCGCAAAGCAATTAACGAAGTTGCCACTGTTAAAGTTTCTTTCAACGACCTTATTATAAAGGCTTGCGCAATGGCTTTACGCAAGCACCCGCAAGTGAATAGCTCATGGATGGGTGATTTTATTCGCCAGAACCAGCACATAAACATTGGCACTGCGGTAGCGGTTGAAGATGGATTGATAGTGCCGGTAATTAAATTCGCCGACCAGAAATCACTCTCACAAATATCCAGCGAGGCCAGCACGCTTATTGAAAAAGCGCGCACCAAGAAAATTCAGCCACAGGAATTTACCGGTAATACATTTACCATATCTAACCTCGGCATGATGGATATTGATGAATTTACAGCTATTATCAATCCGCCAGATGCTTGCATACTTGCCGTTGGTAAAATTGCTGCAACACCAGTAGTGGAAAACAATGCGGTAGTCATCCGCCAATTGATGAAACTGACCCTAAGCTGCGATCACCGTGTGGTTGATGGTGCCGTAGGTTCTCGTTTCCTGCAAACACTGAAACAACATCTGGAAAACCCGGTTACTATGCTTGCCTAGTTTACGGCAATAAACATACTTTTGAAAAGTGCTGCTCCTAAAACGAAGCGGCACTTTTTTTGTATTGTGTTGATGCCAACTGTTGCAGCTGCGCGTTCATGCACGCCATTGCTTCCGCATCATAAACCCAACTTCTTATACCAACTAACCTTCAAAAGGCGGCATTAGCTGGGCGGCTTTGCGCTTCCTTTGCGAACCCTCTGCGTACTTTGCGTTATACCGTATAATGACAAAATTTGAGATGCACTTGGTATTACTTACGGTATACCGCAGAAAATGCTCCAGCGAACCTGTTGTAGACTTTGGTAGCTCCTACGGAGCATAGTTACCAAAAAAACAAATTATCTACAAAGCGGTAGCTCCCACGGAGCAGTACAATTAATCCTTACAACTTGTGAATTTACATCAAGTAAATTACCTACTACTCCTTGTCCTTAAATTTATCGTCTGATATACCCTTGTTGATATCATAGCTCAGGTAGCTGATCTGGATAGTGCCCTTTTGGGTTTTGCTCTTTTTTTCACCGGGTGGTGTTGGTGGTGTGGGCACATCATTATAGTCAAGGGTAATGCCTTTAGGCAGCTTGTAATCTTTCACATCCATAGTTATAATTACCCGGTCGGGCAAGGCATAACTGGCATATTTACCAAACGAAAGATCCATTGCAATTGTGCCATCATTGCGGCTGGTTGTCTCCGTTTTCAGTATCAGCATATTGGCTTCATCAATCCATATTTTCGCCAATATTATCTGGCTCAGCTCATCTTCTGGTATCACCTTTAAAACCCTTAATTTTTTACCATCAATGGTGCTGGTGCCCATATCTATAACCGTTACCTTGCCATCGGGCATCAGGTTACTCAGTGTCAAATTGATATTCTTCTTAGGCAATATCGATAGACCGCCATGCCTTTCCAGCCTCATTTTATCAGGGCTTTTGAAGAATAATGTACCCTTCAACTGCGGTATCCTCATGCGGTTGATGTCAATCTTCATCCGCACATCGGCCGTGTAATCTTTTACGCTTAATACCTTGGTTCTTAACGAATAGTATAGTTTGTCTGCATCTGACGCTTTTATGGTGCCTATGCTTACAAATAAACATACCGCCAATATCCCCAATAACTTCCTCATGACTTTATATCTTTCTTATTAAAGTAAAAAATGGTCGTAGCCAGAAACCCAACCGTATACAAAAACATAACCAGTGCCGAAAAACCAATGGCGCCATAAGGTATGGGGTCATCGAAGAATCCCTTCCAGCCTATCATGTGGGTAGTGAATAAATAAGGTTTTATTTTATCGAACAGTGGCAGCTCCAGGTTGGAAAGTATGGTTATTACTACCACAATACCCATGGTTGAAATTATAGGGCCAATGCTGTTATCGGCAAATGCCGAAAGTAACAACGATAGTGAGGCTATTGTGGTCATGGCCAGTGTAGCGAAAAGGAAGGCGGCCATATAACGCCACATTACATCATGCTGCAGCAGCATAACAAATGCATCACTCTTCAGGTTAATCATGTCGCCTTGCCCAAACAAGGCCAACGAACCAAATAACCCGACAACTGCCAGCCATACAATAAGCAAGACGGTATAAATTACACTGCTTGTAAACTTTACAAGAACCAGTTTGGCCCTAGAAATTGGTTTGGTGAGCAACAGCCGTAATGTGCCAGCATTAGCCTCTCCCGCCAATGCATCGCCAGCTACCAAAGCTACCAGCAAAGGAATATGGATGAGCAGCGACTGCAGAATAATGTAGGTTACCAGGTAGCCGTTAAGCACATTACCCTGTATATCAAACTGCTCATTTACGCCCGACATAATAAATGAAAGGAACGACTTACCATCACTCAGCATAGCCAGCTGAATTACCAAGACGATAGCCGTGATAATACCAAAACTGATATAGGTTCGGGGGCGCCTGAAAATTTTATAAAGCTCAATTCTTAATAACTGAATCATTCGTAAGGCTTAAAAAGTATGCTTCTAATGAGTGTTTCGATCTTATTTCTATTACGTCCAGCCCCTCGGCTACCAGCCAGCGGTTAAGCGCTGGTGTGTGGGCGGGATTCATTTTAAACGTGACCATGTCCGGCTGAAATGCCGCTATATTATCGTAATAGGCTGAAGATGCCAGTTTAGTTGTAATGTCATCCGTAGGTTTTAAAACCACTTCAACCAGGCTATCGTCAGGGTTCAGCAGGCTGTTTACTTTGCCCTCCACCACTTTTTTGCCTTTATGTATAATGATCATGCTCGTGGCAATCTGCTCAATTTCGTGCAGCAGATGCGATGATATGAGTATGGTTTTACCGTGCTCCCTGCTCAGGGACAGAATGAGTTCCCGCATTTCGGCTATGCCTTGCGGGTCAAGGCCATTGGTGGGTTCGTCCAAAATCAGCAGTTGCGGCTTGTGCACTAAAGCAATTGCAATGCCTAGGCGCTGTTTCATGCCCTGCGAATACGCCTTCACCTTATCCTTTTCGCGTCCCTTCAGGCCAACTATTTCCAACACTTCGTGTAGCCTCGGAGCCTTAATATTTTTGTCGCTAAGCGCGGCAAAAATTTTCAGGTTATCCCATCCCGAAAGGTAGCCGTACATATCGGGACGCTCAATAATAGCCCCAATCTGACTCAGTAGATGCCGTCGGCTATTGTTGAATTCCGTTCCATTAATGAAAACACTACCGCTATCGGGGTAAATAAGGCCCAGTAACATGCGCATGGTAGTACTTTTCCCTGCGCCATTCTGCCCCAGGAAGCCATACACATCGCCATGACCTATAGTAAATGAAAGATTGCTTACCGCCCTAAAACTCCCGAACGACTTGTTTAAATCCCGCGTCTCAATGATTGGTTCCAAAGATGCAATTTGTGAAGGTAAAGTTACTAACACTATGCCTTACAGATGTGTTAAAGGCGCATTATTTTGCAACAAAAGGCGAAGATTTGTTTAAATTTTTGAAAAAAATGCTAAACAGCATAAATTTTAACACAGAAGTAGCACGGTTTTCAGAACTTTGCCAGGCAGAAAATCCGGTGCAGTTTATTGAAATGAAACAAATTATAATTTTACTGTCGCTCCTTTTTCTTATTTCGTGCACCCACAAGCCTGGAATTATTCCCCTGATAACTCCACCACTTACCGCAAACTCTTGCGATAGTGCAAATGCAAAATACACTACTGATATAAAGCCAATTATTAAGCAACATTGTTATTCGTGCCATTCATCTGGGGCTACTACAGAAGATGGATTAGACCTAGAAGACACAACAAAACTGAAAGATTACCTCAAGAACGGTTTCCGTGGAGATGGCATTTATGGGTCAAAATTCTATCATTGCCTGCTACATAGCCCATACGCGCAGCAAATGCCCCCTACCTACATACTCGATTCGTGCTCCCTGCATAAAATACATTATTGGTTGGGGCAAGGTGCACCGTTGTAGTATTATTGCACCCACTTACGCATACATTAATCGGTGTTTTTATTTTGAATTGTAAAAATATCGGATCGTCATCAGTTTATAATAAATTTTCCCCTGCCTGGAGATATGCCTGTTGTATGATTTCGTCAGATAATCTGAAATCAGTGTCCCTTATTTTATCAATAATTGGTTTAATGGAAGGGATGATGCCCTTGATTTTTGCTTTAATGATTATTCCGAGTGTGCCTGTTATCTTTAACCCGAGATTTATTGCTAGCTTCCTTGCCTTATAATCATCAACAATCAGTACACATTGCTCAGATTCTATCGCCAAAGCAATGGCGCTTGCCTCACCAATATCCACCTGCAAGGCTAAAATATGCTCATAGTGTTGGTTGACAGCAGCTTTCACAATAACCCACTCAGGTAATTGAACTCCGAACTCATTGGCAACTATCAATGTGGTTGTTACTGTTCCATATAGCTTTTGTAGTAAATCCAGCTCTCCGATATTACTTAAAATAATAAAACAACTGGTATCAGAAATGATAGTATCAGGCATTTTCAACATCGTCAGATAAATCAGAAACGGGAGTATTAAAAACAGAAACACCATATTTACCCAGTAATTCTGTAAATGTTCTTTTAGAAATATTTACCAATTCAGCGGCTTGCCCCAATGATAGCTTACCATCCTGATATAACTTAGCCGCTAAGGACATAGTTATTTCCCTATCATCCATATCAAATGTTTCCGGCAATTTCAGGATTACTGTTCTCATTGTACAAAGATAAAGGTAAAAATGCAGATGCGAATTGGGGCGAGTATTGTTACGCAAAATGTGCATCTGGAGTTATATCGACAATATCCATTCCCGTTTGTTCACTAAACAATTCACGCATTTTTTGAAGAACTTCCTTTTTGTTCGCAGTCTTAGGATTTCGCCTGATGCTCATGTAGTTGTTCCTTGCAATGCTTTCTGCCAACTCACCAATAGTTTTGTAGTAAAGTGTATTATCAAAGCTTGAAATTGATTTGTTGAAAACAAACCACACTAAAAAACTGAATATTCCAAATTTCCAATTAACGAACAGCACTATACATGAGACCAGAAAGGCAAGTGTTGAAATTAAAATAAGCCAATCAGGTATTGCGAGTGCATTAACCGGAAAGCCTAATATACTTTCTAACTGTTTGAATTTCCTTTTTCGCTCTTTCTTCGTAAAAATTGAATCAAACCTTGTTTTGGGCGTAATTGAAGTCACTCTAATTTGTCCAACCTTAACAATTGCCGCACGAAGTTTATAAAACGCTTGCTGAGAAGTGCAATCACTAATATCTTCAACATTCATTTTACTGCAAACTACACGACATAAGTCACCAAATGTTATAGCTGACAAACAATCGTCAGCACTCAATTCTATATCAAATGAATGTTCTATTGAAGCTATTAAATCAACTTCTTCGTCACCTAAAATTTCTATTTTCTTAGTTGCCTCAACCTCTGACATTTTGAGCGATTTTTACGAAGTTACGTAGTTGAAGTATCCGACAATTTAGCAACCGTATTTTTTTTAAATGGTTTACCTTAATATCCTTCCAATCGGCATTAGCTGGCACCATATCCTTTAATATAACTGATCAACTGCCGACTTTTTCTTTTTATTGCTCATAACTATCTAACCTGCAAAGGCTAAATAAAGATAGTTATCTTTCAAATAATACGTATAGTCCTAATGCCCCGCTCCCTTTCTCGTTTCTACCAACAACAGTCCACCCATCATTACAACCATTGCTCCTCCACCAATAAACAGAGCCGAATAACCGGTAAGGTATTGCCCAACGTAGTAATGCACGACAAATAATACAACACCAACAGCCACGAACTTTAGCAGCCAGTTCCCTAACGGCATTAAACGCCATACAGCAACCTCCATGAGTTGCGCTGTGGAAATAATATAGTAGGTGGCCTGCAAATAGGTAGAAATGACGAAACTAAGCGCAAGGCCTGGCAAACCCAGCCACAAGTATAACGGATACATGAGCAGTATGGCCAATACAATTTCGCCGATGGCTCCTTTATTAATAATGGCTCCTTTGTGCATACGCTGCAAAACGGTGGTAAAGTTGTAAGCCCTTACCGGCAGTATAAATAACGATGCAATAAAAACCGGTACTGCTGCTTCGTATCGTGGGAAAATGCGGGTAAATAATTCATGGCTAAAAAACAGCAGAAAAAAGAATACAGGAAACACAATGCAGGCAAGCACCCTACCCGATTGGTTCATTAAATTGATAGTATACTCTTTTTCGGTGTCTTTACCGCCGCCGGCCAATTGAATGAGTATGGCGCTACCAGCAGCAGATATTAAGAGTGGAATAAAGGGTATGTTCTGTGAGCCATTATAGTACGCTGCGGAAACTCCGGTAGTGAAGACCAGCGATATAATAAATTTATCAACCCAAACTGAAAAATTCTGAACAATATCGTATAACGAAAGGTGCAACCACAGAGAGCGCAGCTTGGCCGGGGCTGGCATGTTGTCAGGGCTATTTTTAGGGTATTGGTTGATTTTGTAAATTAAATAAACAAAGTAGCTAACGCAACGTAATACTATAACAAACAGTAGTGTATTAAACATATTAGCGACAACAAAGCCATGTTGCAATACAAACCTATGCAGCAGCAAATACCCTGCGGAATAAGCGATATTTATCGCAATCAGTACCGAAAAACTCTTAAAAGCCATTAAAAGCGATTCCAATATGAAGCTGAGTGCAAAGCTGAGTACGAACAAAAACGCAACTACATAATGGATGTGCAGAGTATGCCATTCCAGCAACGCAAAAACAGCAGCTAATAAGCAAGCCCAGGCGCCATACAGATATAGTTGCTTACTAGTGATATTCCTGATAAGGCTCACGAGCACATCACCGGAATATGTCATAATGAGTGCATGCAATCCAAAACAAATAACCGGGTAAAAAATGCTTACATGCACCCAAAAGTTGGTGTATTGACCATAGGTTGCAGCGGGTAGGCCTTTGGAAAAATAGACCATCACCACCAGGTTCGCCAGCGAGGGAAAAAACCTGATTATAAATATCAGGAAGGAATTGCTATAAAACGCATTTTTAGTAGCGGCCATGTATGCAAAAAGCGAATTTGAAAGGTAAAGTACTAGGCACGGTTCTTCGTTGCAGCAAAAGCGTCACACTCCTGCTTATCCAGCGTCTTAATTACCCGTGCAGGGTTGCCACCCAATACACAGTACCCTTCGGGATAGCTCTTCGTAACAATGGCACCAGCACCCACGGTAGTAAAATCGCCTAACTGCACGCCGGGCAATATAACCGCCCCCATACCTATCCAGCAAAACTTACCAATTACAATAGGTGCTGCCGGCAAGTGCTTTGCGTTATCAATCAGATCATGGTTCACCGAAACCAGCCCAACATTTGGGCTTATGTTGGTATAATCACCCACCGAAATACCGTTCTTGGCATTTATGTATACTCCTGGCGAATCGCCGGGATAAACGCCTTTGCCCACCACCAGTTTTTCCGGACAATGGATAGTGCTGGTATGGTGCAGCGCCCATTTCACATTTGCATTCCTGCGCAATATTCTTCGAAACAGGAAATCGGCCATGTAAAAACCAAGGCCCATTTCCTTTCTCATTCCTAAAATATTTTTCTCATTGCTCAATACAGGCAGTGTTTAATGGTGATATTACTTTTTAGGCAACCGGAGATTCTGTTTTACGGAACCCTTGTACAAAAGCCGCAATTATCAGCAGGAACAAAATGATGCTGGTTGCAACGCCAATTTTTTTACCGTTATAGTAGCTATCGGGCCTGAATTCAAACCTTATTTTGTGGTTACCTGCAGGTATTTTTATGGTACGTAGTACATAATCGGCTTTCATAATAGGCGTTTCCTTATCATCAACATAAGCCTTCCAGCCCTTCGCATAATAGATATCGGAGAAAACGGCTAAACCGGCTTTGCTATTGCCTGAAACAAAAGAAATATCGTTCAGACCGTACTTATCCAACTTTACAAATGAAGTGCTGTCCTTACCAAACTGGTAGTTGCCCATTTCGCCTTTGAACGTTTCCCTCATCACCGCCGTCTTTAACGGTTTAAAGGCATCAGGCATTATCGTAGTATCCGTGAGGCCCGGTGCGGTGAGTCCGTTTATTTCTTCGTCAGCATTTTTAGCCCATTTAATTTCCTCCACAAACCAGGCATTCCCGCACGCACTGCGATTAGGAAAGGCATTAGGTTCACTCTTCTGCCCGCCACTTATAATGTATTTAGTATTCAGCATATTCAGCACCTCGGCATTAAAGCCACGGCTCATGTGCCTGTCAATAAGATCCTGATATATCTCCATTTTAGCTGGTGAATAACCACCAATACACTTATGGAAGTAAGCCTGAACCGCATCATTATACGGGTCGCGGGTAAGGTCAAGCACTCGATAGTAAGGGTCCTTATCTGCCATAATAGCCTTATCAACTGGCCGTGGTGTAAAGGTCGCCTCCAGATCGGCGGCATCAGTATAATGGCTTTCGTTAAGATAAGTATGTGCAACCGGCAAAAGATCAATGGCCATAATTACCGCCAGGCCACCAATTAACAGCGAAGACTTGATTTTGTCCGTGACGAACGCCCAAAGCAAACCTGCTGCAATAAGTATAAAAACAGCACTCTTTAAACCACTTGCCATGGCCATTGATGCCCTGTCCTCTTTTAGCAGCTTTACCAGTTCTGCCGGCATCTGGGCATCTTCAGCTCCCGAAAAATTGAAGAACATACTTGCGCCCAAACCCAAAACCAGGCACAGACCAGCCGCAATACCTGCTGAAAGTTTTAGGCCCTTCAACAATTCTTCTTTGCTCTGCTTCATGTTAATGACTTCCTGTACCGCCCAAACAGCCATTAAAGGAAACAAAAATTGGGGAATAACGAGGGCCATGGAAGGTGTCCTGAATTTGTTCAGCATCGGCAAATGATCGAAAAGGAAGTAATTGATTAGATCAAAATTCTTACCCCAGGAAAGCATGATACCGAAAAGGCTGGCACCCAGTATCCACCACTTGTGGGCCGATTTAATGATGATAAGACCCAATACAAAAAGGAAACAAATGATAGCACCGAAGTAAACCGGACCACTCAAAAACGGCTGAGGTCCCCAATACAAAGGCAATTTATCTGCCCTGCCCGCAACAAATTCACTTGACTTGGGTGCTTTTTCAATAGCCTCGCCTGATGAGCCACCATATAAATAAGGTATCATGATGCAGAATGTTTCACCAATACCATTACTCCACCTGAATGCATAATCTTTATCTAAACCGCCATTTGCCTTCTTATCGTGGCCCGAAAGTTCACTTGCGCCACCGCGCATAGTCTCCTGTGTATATTCCTTTGCCGATAAGGTAGCTGCCATATTGGGGCCAATACCTACCAAACCTATCACAACCGCTATTGCAGCTGAAATCATAAACTTCTGTATAGTGCCATCTTTAATTGCCATGTACAGCATAACAATGCCCATAGCCAGGAAGATGAACATATAATAATACATGACCTGGTAGTGCCCGTTGGTAACCATGAGCGCCATTGCCAGCCCCCAGAGTGCCCCACCCTTCAGCCATTCGGCCTTGGCCAGCAATATATACAGACCCGCAACCGCAGCAGGCAGGTAAGCTATGGTAAGCATTTTAGTATCGTGACCTACACTAATAATAACCGCATTATACGTGGCGAATGCATAGGCAAACGCGCCAAGCATACTCAACCATTTATTCATATTAAACGCCCTGCCCATTACATAGAAGCACAGCATGGCAATGAAGAAGAAGTAAGCAGGCTTGCCAACAGCTTCCAACGCATCTTGCACATAACCTATGTAGTTTGATGTACCTGATACAGCATAAGTAGTAAAAGAAGGCATACCCCCAAACATACTGTTAGACCACATTACATCTTTACCGGTTGAATCGTGATAGGCCATTGCTTCGTGGGCCATACCCTGCCACGAAATATTATCATGGCCGCTGAGTTTTTTGCCTTGTAACTGGGGTAAGCAGTACAACAAGGAAACGACAGCAAACAGCACAACGGCGAGCAGATCGATACGTATTTTCTTAAAATCAAATTGCATATAGTAGGTTTGACGAAACAAAAATAATCGTTCTTAGTTCTAACAACCATTAAAAATGAAAAAAGTTGTTCAGATAGGGGTTAAATAATGTTAAGTGCACCGCAAATAACCAATTTTACCCGTTGCAAGCTCAAATTGTGGCTGGGAAAATGAAGGAAGTTACAAATAACAATTTACGCACATGCACGTCTTCCTAAAATATCGCCAATTCTTTGATCGCACCATTTGTTAAAACTGGCACAATTATTGTAGCAATAAAAAGAATTGAACTTATACCCACAACGGCCCCTATAGCGCTTTTGTCACCGCCTGCACCACAAGCCATGTAAATTATTAAACCGTCAGCAACTGGCGGTTTTTTTATGCTGATTTGCGCACTTCAGTAAAGATGTATTGAAATGCCGACCTGCAACATAAAACTGTTTATCTTTGCGGGCTATCCATGAAAAAAGCAGTTCGTATACAGCAATTTATCGCATTTCTTTCAATTGTGCTGTTCTTAGGCAAAATACTGGCATGGTATCTTACCAACTCGGTTACTGTGCTTACCGATGCGCTGGAAGGCATTGTAAATGTAGTTGCTGGCTTCCTGGGGCTTTTCAGTATCAACCTTGCGGCCAAGCCTCGTGACCCCAACCACCCCTATGGGCATGGCAAGGCAGAATTTCTTTCGGCTGCGGTGGAAGGCACTATGATAACCATAGCGGGTTGCGCCATTATATATGAAGCCATCATGCACCTTATTATTCCGCATGAACTGGAGCGACTGGATATTGGTCTTTTAATTGTTGCCGGCACAGGCGGCATCAATTTTATAGCCGGGAAGATAGCGGCAAAGCAAGGTGAAAAAACAAATTCGATGGTACTGGTTTCGGCAGGCAACCATTTGGTAACCGATGCCTATTCGGCCATTGCCATTATTATTGGGCTTACCTTGTTATTACTTACCAAAAATAAATACCTGTGGCTGGATAGTGCGGTAGCCTTATGCTTTGCTTTGATAATTGTGCGTACCGGCTACAAAGTTATTCGCCGCTCCATATCTGGCATAATGGATGAAACCGACATGAAGCGGCTAAATGATGTGATAGGCGTTTTGCAAAACAACCGCCTACCGCAATGGGTAGATATACATCACCTTCGTGTACTTAACCATAGCGGTCGTATGCATGTTGATGCACACCTTACCATACCGCGCTACTACAACATATCGGACGCTGATGCCGAAATAAAGAATATTGATGCACTTATAAAAAAACACTACGGTAGCGAAGTAGAAGTTTTCATACAAATTGAAGGCTGCCTGCCCACCCAATGCCATTTGTGTGCGGTTGACAATTGCCCGGTCCGCTCGCATGCATTTACGCACCAGCAAGAATGGGAGCTGCAAAATATATGGAAGGAATCAAGGCACGGAAAAGTTGCAGTGGCATAATTACTTCATGTATTATGTGCCAGCTGTTTTTCAATAATGATAGTAAGCATTATATTTATCTCCTGATTGCAGCGCAATTGCTATCCTAACCAGCGTCTAAAACACCATTGTAATGAAAAATGTGCTTTTAGTCACATTGTTTATCATTTGCAGCTACGCCATCACCGGTGGTGTTTATGCGCAAACTACACCAACATTAAGTGAACAAACAACCTACCCGCAACGCAATGAAGCGAATGCACCAACTTTAACCCAAACCGTATCAGATAAAGATTCCGCTATCCATGTCCAACCCACAACCTCTGCTAGAGGTTTTATGAATAGCCGGCAGTCCTTACTGCTTGTCTTCATTGAAACGCTGCTTATTGGTTTGCTATCTGTTTTCACGCCCTATGTGTATGCTTTTGTACCAATGACCATCAGCACATTAGTATTCCGGAGTAAGTCGAGGGCTGAGGGTAACAGGCATATTGCCTTCTTTTCAGTTTTTCTTGTATTCATATTCACGGCTATTGGCAGTGCCACCTCTTTAATTGCAGGCACAACCGGGCTGAGTAAGCTTACGCATAACTGGATATTCAACCTGTTCTTTTTCCGTTTTCTTGCGGGGCTGGGTATGTCGCTGCTGGGCGCGTTTGAAATTTCATTGCCTATGCGGCTCATCAGGGCCACACACTCAAAAGCCAGCCAGGGCACAACCGCCGGGCTTTTCTTTCTGGCACTTACGTTACCGGTGGTTACCTTTTCATCCACCTTCCCGCTTACGGGGCTGGTGTTGCTGCTATCCAGTAAGGGCGGTTTTGCGGGGCCGGTTATTGGCATGATGGGTTTTTCCCTTGGGCTTACAGCACCCTTTATTTACCCGAGACTCATTAATCTGATGCCTGCCTCTGTGCTGAATTATATCAAAGTGTTGATGGGCTTTGTTATGCTGTTGCTTGGCATGAAGTTCTTCTCGAATGCGGATATTTACAAGGGATGGGAATTACTGAGCCGGGAGCTATTTATCGGCTTCTGGATATTGCTGTGTACGCTGCTGAGCGTGCACCTCTTAGGTTGGCTCAAATTTTCCAACGACTATGTGCCTGCTAAAAATCTACACGGGCAAGATTATGTTTCGCTCATCAGGTTATTCCTGGCCATAAGCGTGCTGGTATTGGCGGTTTATCTGCTGCCTGGTTTGTGGGGCGCGCCTTTAAATGCCGTAAGCGATTTTTTGCCACCGGCAAGTGTAAATTAACTCTACAACAAAGCCTTATGGTATTTAATGAGCCCTTCCATGGGGCTTTGCACTATAGTACCCGGTTCCAGCTCATACTGCTCGCATAAACTGAGTAAAATATCGCTGAAATAATACGCGATAGACCCCGTAAAGTAGAGTGGTTTTTTCCAGCTTTGGCGGTATTTGAGAATGGAGGTCTGGAAGAAATCATTGAGGCAATCTTCAATAATATTTTCAACCATATAGTGCCCGCGGTTTTCTTTCAGTAATGCAACAAAAGATGCGAGGTAACGATTGGGGTATGGCTCGTGGTAAAGTTTAAAAATAATTTGTTCCAGATCGGCCCCGAAACGCATTTCGAAATCCATCTTTAATTCTGTATCGAAGGTGCTGTAGGTGTAATATTGTAAAACACGCTTTCCCATGTAATTACCACTACCCTCATCGCCCGCTATGTAACCTAGCGAAGGCTGGCGTTCCTTTATATTTTTACCATCGTAGTAGCATGAAGCGCTGCCGGTACCTAATATGCATACTATTCCTTTATTATCACCGCAAAGTGCCCTTGCTGCGGCCATTATATCGCCGTTAACGTCAATTTTATTGCACGAAAAATGGCTCTTGAGTACCCCTTTTATTTCTTTTTGTTTGGTTGCTGACGCTGCACCTGCACCGTAATACGATATGGCATCGGGGGCATTTTTAAAGGAGGAAAGGGGCAATTCTTTTTCCAGCATTTCCAATACAGATTCCGGCGATTGCAAGTATGGGTTAATTCCGCTTGTTGTGTAATGAACCGGCTTTTTATTCTTTCTCAATAAGCACCAGTCAGTTTTTGTAGAGCCGCTTTCAACTATGAGGTAAGACATATATCGGATTGTATTACAAATATGCGTTAACCGCCCTTAATATCCTAATGAATTGCCCGATTTTTTAAATTAATTTTCAGATAATAAAGCTCCACATGTCGCGTAAATAGGGGTAGCAGCCGCAACGCCCTAACTATCAAATTAATAGGGGCCGACAAGCGGCCCCTATTAATGATTTTTTGTTTGAAAAATTTACCTACGGTAGTTATGATGGCCGTAACCATAGCCCCTATCGTAACGTGGCCTTTCGTTGTAGCAATAACGCTGCCTGCGTACTACCGGCGCACAATACATTGGCGGTGGTGGCGGAGGGCAGGAATAAGCCCGTTGTGGATAATATGCCATACGTCGGCCACCATAAACCTGCACGGGCTGTGAATAATATCTCACGGCTGGTGCACAATACCTGGCGTGGTAATAACCCCTGCGGCCATGTGCACTTGCTGCGGTTGCAAAAACTGATAAGATCAGTACTACTAATACGGCTGAAATGATTGATGTTTTCATAAATTCTTTTGGTTTGTTTGAGTATATGCAATTTGCTTGCCAAACTTTTCGCACGCTCAAAACTTTGATGCCGTGTTGAACAAAAGGTTTAAAACAGAAGAATTTTAGATAGTGGCACAACAGGGTAAATACCGCAAAAAAAGATAACTATTCCCTCAAAATTGAAAATATGGTTTTGTAAAAAACCGTGTCGATTATCTACCTTTATTACCGCTAATAATAAAACAATGCTACAAGCCAATACCGTTAACTTTCTCAGGGACCTCGCCAGTAATAATAACAGGGAGTGGTTCGATGCCAACCGAGATAGATACACAACAGCAAAGGAGGATTTTGAAGTAGTGGTAACTGACATTATTAAAGGGCTCGCCAAGACAGACCCTGATTTTTCAGAACTTAAAGCGAAGGATTGCATCTTCAGGATATTCAGAGATGTAAGGTTCGGGAAAGATAAAACGCCCTACAAGCCGAACTTCGGGGCCGCATTCAGCAAATCGGGCCGCAAAGGGAGTGGAGCTGGTTTCTATCTGCATATAGAACCAGGTGGTAAGTGCTTTATTGGCGGTGGCCTGTGGCAACCCGAGCCTGATGCATTAAAGAAAATAAGGCAGGAGATAGACTATAATTTCGAAGATTTTAAAAAGATAATTGACGACAAAAAATTCAAAAAGCTATTCCCCGAAATTGAAGGTGAAAAGCTAAAGAAACTGCCTGCCGGTTATACCGAAGACAATCCCGCGATAGCATACCTTAAATACAAGAGTTTTGTTGTGGGCCATAAGGGCCTTAGCGATACAGACCTCACTGCAAAAAATATGGTAAAAGATGTGGTTAGCGTATTCGACACGATGAAACCATTCATTAATTTCCTGAATCGGGGAATAGAGTAACTAACTTTGGAATGCTGTATAAATTATTTCGGACACTTTGTGCAATGGGTCTTTTGCGCTTCAGGCATTCGTGCTTTGGCTACAATCAAGGTGTAAGAAATAAAACGTTACGGGTTCAATGCTCGTCATTTCTGTTAAAACAATTTTAAGAGGAAGCGGCAATTAAACTATGGCACTGCTTTTGCATCTTATCTATCAAATTCAATTAAACATGGAAACGATAAAGAAGTTGGCATTAGTAGTACTGGTTACTATTTCATTTGCATCATGCATTGTTGTGCGGGAACCGCGCCGCGGCCATTATCATGGCTATCACGGTCATCATGGTCACCATTATGGCCATTGGCGTTAATGCAGCTGGCAAATGCTTCAGGATAAATATATGTTGAAGTACGTCTTTTAAGTTTAGCGTACCTTTGCAGTATGTTACTACAAATACATCCTGATAATCCGCAGCCGCGCAATATTAAAATGGTGGCTGACTGTTTACGTAAAGGTGGCGTGGTGATATACCCTACCGACACTATTTATGGTATTGGTTGCGACATATCCAATCCTGAAGCAATTGCCAAAATTGCCCGTATTAAGAAGATTGACATTAAAAAAGCCCAATTTTCCTTTATTTGCTGCGATCTGAGCCACCTTAGCGATTATGCCAAAAGTGTGGACACACCGGTGTTCCGTTTATTGAAATCGCTTTTGCCCGGCCCATACACTTTCATTTTGGATGCCAGCAAGCAGGTGCCAAAGTTGTTGAAAACGAAAAAAGATACTGTCGGCATTCGTATACCCGACAATAAAATATGCCATGAAATAGTAAGGGAACTTGGCAACCCGTTGATGAGTGCTTCGCTGCCCATGGATGCTGATGTGGAGTACATCACCGACCCTGAAATGATGCACGATATTTTCGGCGACCTGGTTGATATTGTTATCGATGGGGGCATTGGTGGCATTATATCTTCAACCATTATTGATTGCACTAGTGGCGAACCAATTCTGCTAAGGGCAGGCGCTGGTAGCTGGTCGGGTAATGACTAATGCTAGCCTCGCCAACATTGTATAAAGCTTCCCCATAATTTGCACACCATGTACTTACCGACTAACTAATTCGGGTTTTGATTTTTATCTTTGCCCCAATGGAGCCCAAGAAAAAATCGCTGCCGGAGAAGTTGATGTCTTTCCTGAAACGGAAGACATCACAGCAATACAAATTTAACCAGCAGTTCGGGGATGGCACCTGGGATGGCTTGCGCGATGTGGCTGAATTAGGCCGTTACAGCATTATTACCGGCTATACAACCTTCTTTTGTAAGCAACCACGCATTCTGGACCTTGGGTGTGGCGAGGGCATATTGCAACAAAAATACGCACCTGGTTCCTACCTGCACTATACAGGAATAGATTTTAGTGATGTTGCAATTGCGAATGCACAACAACTTGCAAACCAGACTACTGAGTTTATTACAGGCGACCTGAATAAGTTGAATATAGCTGGCAGTTACGATACTATTATTTATAATGAAAGCATCTACTACCTTAAAGATCCGAAGGCGGCAATCCAAGCCCTTTTCCCACATTTGAATGAAAATGGCATCATCATTTTCAGTATTGTTGATAAGCATGGTAAAGTACAAACCGACTTGTGGAACGAAATAAACACAGTGTTGAATCTGGTTGACTCTACAAGGGTTTATAATAACCAAGGCCATTCGTGGACGATACAGGTTTATAAGCGCTAGCTTACCTTTTTTAAACCACCACAATTTTAACGTAATTCCCCTGTACCAATATTAAAAGATATGCGTTGGTTACATTACCTTTGGGTGCGGCCTATTATTCCCGTTTTTAAACATAATGAAGAAAAATATTGCTTTACTCGCAGGCGGTTATTCAGGTGAATATGTAATCTCCATACAAACTGCAGCTACTATAGAAAAAAGCCTGAACAAGGAAATATACAATATTTTCAAGATAATCATTACCAAAGAAGAGTGGTATCATGAACACAATGGCGTAAAATTACCGGTTGATAAGAATGATTTCAGCTTACTCATCGATGGTTCAAAAATAAATTTCGACTGCGTTTTTATTGCGATGCATGGCTCACCGGGCGAAGATGGCCGCATACAGGGCTATCTGGATATGTTGCAGATTCCTTATACTACCTGCAATGCCATTGTTTCCGCACTTACCTTCAATAAGAGCTATTGCAACAAAGTAGTAAAAGCGTTTAATGTGGTAAACATTGCGAGTTCGGTGCACCTTATTAAGGGCGAACCTTACTCCATGGGCGCTATTCTTGATGAATTAAAGCTACCTGTTTTTGTTAAACCCAATGAAAGTGGCAGTAGCCTGGGTGTTAGTAAGGTAAAGAATGTAGAAGAGTTATTCCCGGCCATAGAAAAGGCGTTTAAAGAAGACAACCAGGTACTTATAGAAGAATTTATTGAGGGGCGCGAACTCACAATAGGTTTGTACAGGGTAAATGGTGTACTGCGTGCATTGCCTGCCACTGAAATTGTGAGCAAGAACGAGTTTTTTGACTACGAAGCAAAATATACCCCCGGTGTAACGAGCGAAATTACCCCTGCAAATATTGACGATAACCTGAGAGATCAGCTGGAAACAAAAGCAATGTATATTTACAGGCACCTGAATTGCCGGGGCGTTGTAAGAATGGACTTTATTTTGCAGGGCACAACTAATAAACTCTTCTTTCTGGAAGTGAACACCATGCCGGGGCAAAGCGAGAACAGCATTGTGCCGCAGCAAGTAAGGGCTTCAGGCCGTTCGTTAACTGATTTTTATGGCGAATTGCTTGAAGATTGTTTAAAAAACCACTCCTAATATAATTATGCAGGAAAAGACAAAACGGTCGTTCTGGTTTAATTTACTTATTGTAGCAGCAGTATTTGCTGTTATCTATATCCTGTTTTTCCTGATGCTGAGCTTTTTCACGCATCATGGCGAATCAGTAACTATCCCCAACCTGAAAGGTAAAACCATGGATGCGGCGATAAACCAACTGCATGAAATGCACTTTGAAGTACAGGTAGATTCTACATACGACCCCAACTCCAAACCGATGGTGGTGCTGAAGCAAGTGCCAGATACAGGGTCAATAGTGAAAACGGGTCGTATTGTAATGATAACGGTTAACAGCCTTACACCATTGCGTGTGCCTATGCCTAACCTTATAAGCCTTTCCTACCGCAGTGCGGAGATGTTGCTTAAAAACAATAAGATGTTTGTAGGTGATACTACTTATGTGCCAGACATTGCGCGCGGTGCTATTAAAGAACAATTATACAAAGGATCGCCAATCAGGCCAGGCGAAATGATACCACAGGGCAGTAAAATATCGCTGGTAATTGGTAATGGTTTGGGCAATACTGAATTTGATGTGCCAGATGTTACCCGAATGACGGTTGATGAAGCAATGGCATTAATTAACCAATATAACCTGCTGCCAATTATGTATACAGACATGGCCAGTGGAGAGATAGTGGATACCTCGTCTGCCTACATTATTTCGCAAAGGCCTAGTGCCCTCAATGAACATGGTGAGCATAATAAAATAAAAATGGGTGCCGATATCAGTCTTTCCATAAAGCAACATCCTGACGATGGTGACTATGGCGGTAGCCCCAAGGACAATAATACAGACCCTGACCCCGTTAATTCAAAAAAAAACCCTGACGAAGATCAGTGAAAACTAAAAAAACGCTAATATTTACTACACTTTTTTTACAACTTTTTATTGCCTCAGCCCTACAGGCGCAGGAACATAAAGGGCCGTTGGTGTGCAACCCTGAGCTGTTTAATAAAACAAGCGTCCCCCAACAGGTGCAGAAAAAGACGGCACTCAGTCTGCCATTTTTCGAAGACTTCACATCGTACGACCTATACCCCGACGCTAACAAATGGGTGGAAAACCAGGTGTATATCAATAACACCATGTGTGTGAGCCCTGTAAGCAGGGGCGTAGCCACCTTCGATGCATTGAACCCGCTTGGCTTACCATGGAACCCGGGAAGTAATTCCAGCTTTAATTTTGCTGATAGCCTTACATCAAAACCTATAGACCTGAGCACTTATGGCCCGGCGGACAGTCTATATTTAAGTTTTTTCTACCAGCCGCAAGGCAATGGTTTCTACCCACTTTCAGCTGATTCATTTATGCTTTTTTTACGGGACAGGTATGGTAACTTCCGCCCTAGCTGGAAAGTAGAGGGTTCAGGCGTTCAGCCGTTTACACAGGTGATGATACCCATTACGGATTCGCTTTATTTCCATAATAATTTCCAATTCAGGTTTGTAAACATAGCCGCACTCAACTATTCCGATGCCATCTGGAACCTGGACTACATAAGGCTGGATGCCCACCGTAACATTGGCGATACTGCCATTAGTGATGTAGGTTTTTCCAGCGACCCTACTTTCCTGCTGAACGATTATACTTCTATGCCCTACCGCCAGTTTTACGCAAACCCTACTGGGGAAAGGGCGGCCAGTTATAAAGATAGCGTGCACAACCTTACTGCGGCACAAACCATCACCCATCATTTTTCTGCAACCGACCTTGGCTCTGGCACTGTATTGCAAACGCCAACTACGGCCACCGCAACCTTGCCTGCCACCAGCATACAACGGTTGACCAACACTGCCTATACCACCACAGTAGCAGCTGGCACAGCTTTTCAAAAAGTTGTGTTTGAAAATAAATTCTGGTTGGAATCAACAACAACTACCGGCACATTACCAAACGATACTATTGTAAAACAACAGGTATTTGATAACTACCTCGCTTATGACGATGGCACCGCAGAGCAGAGTTACTACATTACCCTGCTGCCTACCTTGCCGGGAAAAATATCGATTGAATATCACCTGAACGTGCCAGACACGATGCAGGGTATGGCCATATATTTTGGTCGCCAGGTGCCGTCAGCATCTTACAAATCATTCGACATTCAAATTTACTCCTCGCTGGCTGGCGTTAACGGCGCTTCCGCCGACCACCTTGTTTATCAGCAATATGATTGCAATCCCGGCTATCCCGATACCATCAATCATTTCTGGACTTATAAATTTGATACCCCAGTTCCGTTACCCGCAGGCACTTTTTATGCAGGTGTATTCATGCCGGCTGAAAGCGGCGATGATAGCTTGTATTTCGGGCTGGACATGAACCGTGTAGGTGGCAACCATGCTTATTACAATGTGCTGGCATCGTGGAACCCATCGACCATACAAGGTGCAATTATGATGCGCCCGTTGCTTGGGCAGAACGTAACTTCCAGCCACATTACCGACGCAGCGGTAACTACAAGGGAAACGTGGCGCATAGCGCCCAACCCGGCTACCAGCGAATTAAATTTCTATTTCCCTGGCGATAACCATGCCACCTATAGCATTTGTAATGTACAAGGCCAAGCTGTACTCAACGGGAAAGTAACAAGCGGTGAAAAGATGGATATCAGTAAGTTACCATCAGGAATGTATTTTGTAAATATCTTTATTGACGGCGTACCGGCCATACCTCAAAAACTAATAAAATTATAAACAGATGAACAACATCTCGGTTGAAGAATTAAAAGCCAGAATGGATGCAGGTGAGCAGTTACACATTATTGATGTGCGCGAACCATCAGAATACGCTGAGTTTAACATTGGGGCTACCCTGCTACCGTTGGGCCAGATAATGGGTTTACAGATTGAGAGTATTGAAGACCTTAAAAACGAAGAAGTGATACTGCATTGCAAAGCGGGTATGCGCAGTATGCAAGCTTGCATGATGCTGGAACAAGCTGGCTTCACTAACGTTGTGAACGTAGTTGGCGGCATGAATGACTGGAGGATGAAATTCGGCGGCTAGGCCGGACAAATTAATTTAGGAAGGCGAGCGGTTGAATTTATGTTGAAGTAAACTGCCGGTTGCCCGCAGCATAAAACTGCTTTCGAATGCATGAAATAGAGCCATTTTATAATTGGCGGCACTTATATATTGCCGAAGAGGACGAGCAATCGCCCTTTTTTGGTTTGGAGCACAGCGAATTTGAATTTTCAAATACCGTCTATAACTACTACATACACCCGCAATGGGATGAGTTTGGCTCCAGAACCCTCTACATGAAGGTTTTGTTTGTAGAATATGACCTGAACTATGCCATTATTGAAATGATAGGCGAATGGAACGATGCGGTTGAAAACGACATTATGCAACTCAAACGTTCTATTATTGATGTGATGATAAAGCAGGGTATTTCCAAATTCATACTGATAACGGAAAACGTGCTCAACTTCCACAGCAGCGATAGTGAATACTACGAAGAATGGAGCGATGATACCAGCGACGAAGGCGGCTGGGTGGTAGCTATTAATACACCTCAACAAACCCAGTACGACTTTATTCAAACCCGCATTAACCGCTACGTCACCTTTATGGAAAACCCCAACTGGCGCACCTACCAGCCAGACGTTTTCTTTAACTGGGTAGATAACAGAATGCTCAGGCTGAATAGTGGTTTGTAAATGTTTCGCTGATAAGTCCTCTCCATTTATTATACAACCCCTCCTCACCAATGTTAGCTAAATTGTATAGCCGTGATAGCATGTGGTGCTAACATATAGGGTGCAAGAATGTAACAAAATATACATAAAAAAAGCTTTGACAAATCTGCAAAGAATTGTCAAAGCCAATAGATAAAATAGTAAATTCATTTTGTTTGTCACCTCAGTGCCTCAGCCAGGTATCCGCAAAGACTCCTGAAAGCATCTTACATGCCGCTCAGTTTCCTCATCAGGTTTACACCACCCTTCTTCTGCGAAGTGAAACTCGCTTTAGGGCCTTTTGCACCCTTTTTTGATTGCTGCTGACCCGAAAAAGATATAGGCTTTGATGGCAACTTGGTTGGCGCCGCTTTCTTTACCGGTTCCGCTGGCTTTACTTCTGGCTTTTCATTTTGTGGAGTATCCATAATAACTTTCTGTTTTTAGTTTTTGTACTGCAATCTAATTAATTTGGCCGGATTTAAGACCGGATTTATATCACAATTGCTTTTTTGACAAAATATTGTTGACTGTATATAAAATTACGGCAAGGATAAGAAAGATAATTGTGGTGTTCAGGTTCGCTTTATTACGACTGAAATCACCAAACTTAAACAGGTTTGGCAAAGCGAAAATAATACTGAAAGTCGCTATATACACGCAAAAGCGCATCATCAATCCTAATATCCGGCCTGGTTTTTCTGACATACTTATGTATTGATTCTTCGCTCTGAAAATTAGTCTTTAGTGCTTACGCCCTTAAACTGATGATGTGTTTCTTTAAACAGCACATTGAATGTGGTAAGCGAACCATACACTGCTGTAATGTACTGCTGCAATTCCACCTTATCGGCATCATCGAGCACCTTGTGCGCATTTATCTTTTGTTCCAGCACCCGCATCCTGTCGCGAATCATTACTATTTTGTGGAAGAAGGTATCTATTGGTACTTCTTTTAAGGCAGTGGCATCTCCCGGCTTTAAAACCATCATACCGCGCTTCCATTTCTGGGCTATGGGTACTATCTGTGCATCGTGCAGGCGTTGGTCCAGTATATTTTCAAGCGCCCTTTCAATATCCGATAATGAAATAGGGCCGCCGCCCTCGCCTGCTTCAACTTCCTCCAATACTTTTAGTCCGTCAAAATCTTTACTTATGCTCTTTGTACCTTGCTGAGATTTGAACCAGATGATATAAAATTCCAGTGCGGTATCAACAACTACTCCCTTACCAAAATGCAAATGGTCAACCCGTGACCCTATTCCTAATTGTGTGCTCATTTTTTCAGTTATTACCCGCAAAATAATTAAAAAGTGGCTATTAGCATAGCTTTTGGCAGATAGTGTCCTTTATTTTGTTATCGTTCTTAGCCAGGCTATTTAATATGGTCAAGCGCATTTTGCAATATTTTGGCGAAGTCCTTATTATTAGGCACTTCAACATAGCTTTTATGATCTCCCGGAATTTCGTGCACCCTGATGCCCTTCTTGGCAAAAGGCCGCCAACCCAGGAACTTCATATCATTCAGGAAGTACACCCGCTTTTGCACCCTGAACAGATCAATGATGCCATCGTGCGGCTGCAGGGTATAATTAAGACAGGCAGTTTCATATGTAGCATGCAAAGTACTTACATCCCGCTTTTGCCCCGAAAACAAACCAGCGAGTTTATCTTTTGTAGAAGCTGACTGGTATTCAATGGTTTCCAACGGTTGCTTTATAAGTGAATTCAGTAAGAACATTGCCTTGGGCAACCCCCCCTTCTGTTTATCGGCATTGGGCCCTGACTCTTCTTTGGTATAGGCATACACATCAAACATCCCTAGCATTTTTACAGGCTTGCCGATTGCAGCCAACTGGCAGGCCATTTCATACGCTATGTACCCCCCATAAGAATACCCGGCCAGTGCCACATTGCCACCATGATTGTGCTTCAACATTTGCTGAATATAGTCGGCAGCTATCTGTTGCATGGTTGGTGCTTCGCCATTGGTTTCAGGTGCTTTAGCCTGAAAACCAAAAACAGGCTGATCCTGATCCATGTGCTTGGCAACGGCAGTAAATTCATTGATGCTAATATCATCGCCATGAATAATGTACAACGGTATTTTTGACCCGGAAGGCTTCAGTGGCACAATAGAACCGGCTGATACCACCTTAGCACCGCTTACAATAGCTATTGCGATTTCTTCAACAGTTGGGCCGGCGGAAATGGTGGTTAAAGTAATTGCCTTGCCGGTCACCTTTTCCAGCCTCTTTGCCATTAGCTCCGCCAATTGCACCTCTCCACCAATGGCAAAGAAATTATCAGTAGCGCTTACTTTATCAGTGCCAAGCAATTCAGCCCAAAGTGCGGCTACCAATTGTTCGGTTTCATTACGAGGGGCAACAAAGCTGTTTGCTGTTGTTACCTGTCGTTCTATGCGCTGTAATGCGTCAAAGTCAATGTCGCCATTTTCTTTTAAAGGCAATTCCTGTAGTGCAATATATTCTGCTGGTTGCAAATACATGGGCAAACTTAGCTGCGCTTGCTGTTTCCATTCGGCCACCCTTTCAGCGCTAAAAGATTGCACCGGCACAACGTAACAAATGAGTTTATCGTCCTTAACCATAGCCACCGCCTGTGTTATGCCTGCGAAACGACCTATTGCCGCCCCTATTCCATCAAGAGGAACATGGCAACCGTGTAGCATCACCTGTCTATTGCCCCTGCGCACCAGCGTTAGGAGACCACCCGTCATCGCCTTACCGAAATCGCCGGTACGGAATATTTTCTCTGACCCATTGTCAATAAATGGATTGGCAATAAAACGATCGGCGGCGCCACCTTCATTATTTACATAAGCCCGGGCAACGCTGCCACCACTTACATATATTGCCCCGGTCTCGCCTGCCACTAATTTTTCATGGTGTTCCCCTAATACGTATAGCAGTGTGTTGGCAATTGGCTTGCCAATAACATTGCTCTCAACACCTGGCTGTACTTGCCGCATTGCCGAAAAAACCGTTGTTTCCGGGCTTCCGTATGTGATATATAAGTTACTGCATTTTGCTGCCAGCCTGCCTTCTAATTCACTGCCCAAACCCTCGCCTGCGCAAAGTGCCTTTATTGGCAAACGGCGGTCCCAGCCCGCATTCAGCATAGCAAGCCACATTTCGCGGCTCGCCAATGCGACAGCGATCTGCTCGTTTTCTATAATATCAAGAAGGGCCTTTGCACTCCTTACTGCTCCATGGTCAGCTATTACCACCTCCGCACCACTAACCAATGGCAGCAACAATTCCAGATAAAAACTATCTGCATCAATAGCGGAAGCTGCCAGCACTTTTTCGCCCGGTATTACATCAAGCTTGTGCTGCGCAAAGAACAGTAAATTAACAAGGCTGTGATGTTCTACAATCATACCCAACGGATGGCCATCTTTACCTAATGTATAAGTGAGGTATGCGCTATCCGTGCCGCCAACTTTTACCTGTACATCGTCCGTAGTATATCTGGGCAATTTAGGCCATGCATCCTCAATGAGTATCTGCCGTGCATCTGTTTTATATATACCCTCATATTTCTTTTGAGTGAGCAGCATTTTTGAACCAGCATCCTTCAAAATGTACTCTGCCCTATTTACCGGGGTTTCTGTGTCTATCAATAAAAATGCGCCTCCCGCTTTCATTATCGCGAGTAAGGTTATTACCATTTCAACCGACCTGTCAAGTGCCACTGCCACCACATTACCGGGCTTAATGCCGCCTATAAGTAATAGTGTCGCAAATTGGTTGGACTGCTCGTTGATGTGCTTATACGTATAATTTTTACCTGATGCCCTCACCGCAATGTGCTCTCCAAATTCATGAGCAATGGTGCTTATCACCACTGACAATGCTACATCGGTAGAATATAAAAGCGGAGCATCTTCATCAGTTTCCGTTACAAACGGTACTTCCATAATAACCAGCGGCATAGCTGCACCTTGCTCCAGGTATTCATTGGTTTCAATTACCGTAATTACTTCATCGTGTTCTTCCTTTATTTCGCTTACTGTTTCCAGCACTGCTTTGTCTGAGGTTAAGTCAAGAAATCCACCAGCTGTTAAATCTTGAATGCACGATTGAAGTTTAGAAAATAATATTTCAACGTGTTCACTCGTAAACGCACTGGTGAAATAACAATCCTCGTGTGGGTTAATATAAATCCCCTTTTCAAGCAGCATGTTAAACATCAAACGACCAATGTGTGGAACGCTATCTGCCGCTTTCAGCCGCCATGAATTACCATGATGCGCTATAGAAAAAGGTAATTGCCTCTCATCATAAAAACGGTCCATAGCGGTCGCAAATGCCGATGTGAGTTCAGCCAGCTGCGCGCCCATGACACCTCCATTTTCGCGCGTATGTTGCAACACTGCATTCGCGGCAACAAGGGTTAACGGATTCAGATTCTTGTAGTCGGGCTGTAGCTGGTTGAAAAAAGCTTCACCTCCCATCCACCGCTGTTTGCAAGCTACAATACCGATCGGCATTCCAGCAGCAACAGTATTGCCGAAAATAAAAATATCAGGTACAATGCCGTTCCCTTCGGATTGGCCCGGCAAACCGCTTTTTATTTCGCTTGCAACGAAGGTTATACCCGCTTCAGTTGTAATAGCTCGCACTTGCTGTAAATAGGCTTCTTCTGCACTAACTGTGGTTGCGCCCAAAGGCTCCACCACTATCGCAGCAGCCGTTTGCGCCAACGCCTTTATTTTTTCCAGCGAGTCATGCGCACCAAATTCAACAACCAATAGTTCGGCTATGCCGTGCAAGGCCGTAGCGGCCTCCGAGCCCTTAAAAACTATAACAGCCTGCTTTCCCGTTACGGTCTTTGCCAAGTGCAGCGCAATAAAAAGTGCATCAGATGCAGTGTTGCAAATAATGGCGTTATCCATCCCGGTCATTTCACAAACCGCCGTTGCAAGCAAAATGCCGCTTTTTTGCTGCGAGCCTGTAGTATAACCCTGCTCAAGATGGCTTTGCAAAGCACTGCTAACAAAATGAGGCTGATGCCCGAAGGGTGCACTGCACAATACATCAATATATTCGTTGCCATCTACATCCCATACCTGGCACCCCTTCGCACGTTCTGAAACTACAGGATAATCCATGGCTGCTATTGCAGCCTGTGTATCCTCAGGTTCCCCTGCTTCAGGCATTTCACAAAGCAGCCTGCTATGCCTTGTTTTCTTTTGATAGCCGCTTATAAAACTGTTGATAAATTCTTTTTGAGTTGCTGTAAATGGTATTTTCTCCCCGACAATGCTATCTGACGCTTCACTTGCGCCAGATTCAACACCTGATTCCACCCCTACACGGTCCGTTAAACTAACCGCGGCCAAAGGTGCAATATCCATAGCTTCCGATTGCATTTCCACGTAATGCGCCGCATCATTCACCGCACCTTCACTTGAGCCGTTTTTTCTAGCGGCATTCAGAAACGCTACTATACTGGTTGCCGTACGGTTATTGAATAATTCGACACAAGGAACGTAGGTATCAAATTCCTGCCCCAGATGCCAGGCCAACTTGACAAATAAAATTGAATCACACCCGAGGTCCACCAAATCATCATCAACACCCACTTTATCCATACTCAGCACGGAAGCAATTATTTGGCAAACCTTACTTTCCATGCTGTTAGATGGTACCTTATAGAGTGTTTCTAATACAGGCCGCGCAGGAGCACTTGCCTCCCTGATCCTGTCCGGAGCATTCGGCAACTCTTTCAACCATTCAAATATGTGCGGCAGCATATAGCGTGGCAACTGTGCCGCCAAAGCCCACCGTAAAGCTCTACTATCTTCAACATTGTTATTATCAACGCTAACAAATGCCACCAGTTTCTGGCAGCTCCCATAATCAACAATAGCGGCTGTTGCTTGTTTCACACCCTCTGTTTGTGCCAGCAACTGCCCTACCGGCATCGGCTCAATACGATAGCCTAATAAACTCATCATCGAGCCATCATGCTTGGTCAGTTCAATTGCCCCGTCTGCGATGCTACGACTGGTGAAACCAGTTTTAAATATCCTTAAAGGCGCAGCAATAGTTCCGCCCAGGTTAATAATGGGTTCATTATTTGCAGGTTGCCCTTCGGCCAATCCGGGGCCGCTCACATATAGGTCGCCTTCAGCTACGGCCTTCAAATCATTGTCCATTATGTGTGTAGTAACATAGGGCAATGGCTCCAACACCCGGCTTGGTACGGGCACCATTCCGGCTTCAACTGTAAATTTATAATACCCGATAACCGGGCAGCCAGGCACGCCAAAATAATGGTAGTGGGTAGTAGCGGGCAATGCATTAAAGAAAGCCGCTAACTGCGCACTCACGTGGACTATCCCGCCGGTAACGATTAGTTCCGATACATTTTCAGGGAATAGATTGTTCTTTTCCGCAGCCTCAGCAATGAATTGCAATAGTGCAGGAGGCAGATACAACCGATTGATTTTTTCATCGTTAATAAAACACAGCAGCAGTGCTGGTTCCGGCAGTAATTTTTCATCGGCCAAACACAAAGTACCACCAGTTGTGATGGTGGCAAATATCTCCAGGAACGAAGTGTCAACATCGAGCGGGGCAAGCTGGAGCGTTTTGGAACTGATGCCCGCAACCGATGCTTCCAGCTGCCAATTAATAAGGTGTACACAGGCATCATTTCCCATAACTATACCCTGCGGGCTGCCATTGGCACCCGGAGCATATAACACATAAGTCAATTGCCTGTCAAAAACATGGTGCACGGGTTGCGATGAAATGATGATACTATCAAAACTCAGAGCGGCAATACCCAAGCCCTGAAAAAATTCCAATTCTCCGTTACCGGAAATACAAATATCAACTTCAGCATCTTCTACAATTTTCAGTAAATATGCGGGCGGATGGGTTGGATTGAGCGGCAGGTATGCCTTACCTGCTTTCAATATCGCTAAAACGCCGATGATCATTTCAAGACAGCGCGTAGTACTTATGCCAATAATTGTTGACTCCGCGGAGTGCGCAAGTATGGCCCTCGATAAAATATTGGCCTTGTGGTCAAGTTCAGCATAGGTTATTGATGCATTGCCGTCAACAACGGCTATAAGGTCGGGTGTTAATTCCTGTTGTTGTTCAAATAAATTATGAACGAGTTGTTTAGATGGCACAGCGCTCTATTTTATTATGTTTCTCTCCACAAGATAGAAACATTAATCGGTAGTTACCGACGCGCCAATAGGTTTTTTCAGCTAATTTTTAATAGAATACGTATTGCTCTTAGGTGTGCTGTTTATATAGGCGAGCACAAAAAAACGAGCGGAAAAACCACTAATCCAATCCCAACAAATTGCATTTATTTATTTTCTACATCATCTTTATACGCCCTTATGCCACGGAATATGGCAAGCGCAACTTCTCTCTGGCCTTTTTCTGAATTAAGGTAAGTTTCTTCTTCGGGATTATTGATGAAGCCAACTTCCACCAGCACACCTGGCATGGCACTACCTGCCAATACTTCAAGCGGCTTTTGTTTTACACCCAGGTCGGGGCGGCGTTGTGCGGCAAACTGCTCCTGTATCCGTGAACCGAGCTTTATGCTCCTGTTCAGGAAGGCCCCGGTATACTGTGCTATAATGATAGCCGTCTGCGGGTCATTCACATTCAATAAACTCTCCTCACCACTGCTGCTGTCGCTTTTTGAAAACTCATCCTGCACCTCATCTCCCAATTGCTTCATACGGTGCAACGCCAAAACATAAGTTTCCACACCCTGACGCGATGTTTCGTGATGGCGAACGCTGGCATAAATAGGTTGCTTTACTTTTTTATGATGGCGAACTACTGTTTTATACCCTTTCAGGCTGTGTGTATAGGTATAAGGCGTTGAGTTGGCATGTATGGCTATGAACAGGTCTCCACTTGACTTATTGGCAATGTCATGTCGCTCTACAAGGGTTGGGTACGTATCGGTAGTGCGCGTGTATACCACCTGCATACCCGGCAAACTATCGGTTAAAATCTTTCCCAGCTTCAAAGAAACACCCAGTGTAACATCTTTTTCTGACGAAAATGAACCCTGCGCACCGAAATCTTTACCTCCATGACCTGCATCAACAATTATTTTAGTGATTTTTTTTCCTTTAGCAGTGAGATTAAGGGGTATGGTGAAGATTAAAAACGATATAATTAAGTTAAATAAAGTGCGCATAGCTATTGAAAAATAGATTTAAACAAACTACATGATAAACGTGAACGCCAAATAAGTATTTTTGCTCCCGCCTATGTGCCTGAACGGTAAATTTATTTCAAAATTCTCATCTATGCATTGCTTTACCCTCAGTATGGCAATGATTTTTATATTCTTTATAACAAATAATGTCACCGCACAGGAAAAAAGAGCTCACATTGGCGATAATTCTATACAAAAGGATAGTATTAGCCTGAAAAATATTGCCGATACCAGCCGTATAGCCAAAACAGATACTACAAAAACGGACACTACTCAGAAAAAAGGATTGGAAGCATTATTGGGAATTAAAATTTCGAAAGACGCTTTAACTTCAATTGTAAAAGCCGACGCGGTTGATTCTGCGGTATTAGATATGGCAGCCAACCAATCATATTTATATGGTAAGGTGCAGGTGAATTACGAGGATATACAAATCAATTCCGGACAGGTAACGTTTAACCAGGGTACGAATGTGGTTACTGCCGCCCCCCCGCTTGCTGACCTCATAGCCGACACCAGTATAAGAAGACGCGGAACCTTTACGCAAGGCACTGAAAAATTCACGTTCGATTCTGTTCAATATAATTTTAAGAGCAAGCGCGGCATTGTGCGCAATGTGCAGACACAATATGGCGAAGGCTTTATGCACAGTGAACAAATAAAGAGAAATAGTGACCAGACCGTGTATGGCTCACACAGTATCTATACCACCTGCGCGCTGGACACACCACACTTTGGCATTTATGCCCACCGCATTAAGGTGATACCCAATAAAGTTATTGTGTCGGGGCCGGCCAACATTAATATTATGGGTGTACCCACGCCTTTGGTGTTGCCTTTTGCTATGTTTCCTATTTCGGCAAAACAAAAATCCGGCTTTGTTATTCCTACTTATACAATTGAGCAGTCGCGTGGGCTCGGCTTGCTGAACGGTGGCTACTATTTTTACCTGAACGACCATGTTGATGTACTTACGCAGGCCAATATCTATACCAAGGGCAGCTACGCGGTAAGCGCAGTTACCAATTATGCCAATATATACCACTACAGGGGTGGCTTTAATCTCAGCTACGCCTACAATAAAACCGGCGAAAGTTTTGAACCGGGAGCAACGGAACAGAAAGACTTCATGGTAAACTGGCGCCATGCTTCTGACGGCAAATCGGTGCCGGGGCAAACCTTCAATGCATCGGTGCAGGTGGGCACGTCCTCCTTCTATTCAAATAACAGCTACGACCCTAACCAGATATTGCAGAACCAATACCAATCGAATATTACCTATGGTAAAACCTGGCAGGGCAAACCATTTGGCCTGACCATAAGTGCACTACACAACCAAAATACCAAAACCAAGCAAGTAAATGTTACCCTGCCGGCTGTAACCTTCCACGTTACACAATTTAACCCGTTCGTGAGCAAACGCAGCATAGGCACACACTGGTACGACAAAATAACGTCCAGCTATAATGTGGACATGATGAATAAAACCACCTTCTACGATAGTACATTTAACCCCAATAACCTTGGCTTGCGCGATTTCCAGACGGGTGTGCACCACAGTATACCGGTAAGTGCCAGCTATACTGTTTTGCGGTATATCAATATGTCGTTTGGCGTAAACTACAACGAGTATTGGCTTACGGAAAAGCGATATTTAAACTACAACGATGCACTAAATAAACTAGATACTTTAAGAAAAGATGGCTTTTTTACTGCGCGTGATTTCAATACCAGCTTTAACCTGTCAACGCGCATATATGGCATGAAGTTGTTTAAACATGGTTCGTTAAGGGGTATTCGCCATGTACTCACCCCAAATGTCGGTATATCTTACCACCCTGACTTTGCTACTGCACCCTTCAATTATTATTATAATGCGCGGCTGGATACCAGTGCTTACAGGCCGTTATTATCGCCATATTCCAACTCCATTGTGGGCCAGCCGGGTGCTGGTAAAGTAGGTGCAATCAATTTTGGCCTTAATAATAATTTACAGATAAAGGTTAAAACCAATAAAGACACGACTGCTACCTATAAAAATGTAACCCTTATTGACGGGTTGAGTTTCAATGGGTCTTACAATACGGCGGTCGATTCTTTCCAATGGAGCACGATTGGTGCAGCCTTCCGCACCAGCATACTGGATAAGGTGAATATCACTTCCAATGCTTCTTTCGACCCATATGCTATTGACTATAATAACGGCAGGCGCTTACAAACTACCATTTTTGAACAGGGCGGTGGTCTGGGCAGGTTTACTCATGCCAATGTTTCTTTGGGTGCTAACTTCCGGTCTAAAGCTAAAAAAGGGCCAGGCAGCCCCACTAACAGCGAAGAATATAACCGCATTATGCACAATGCCGGGTATAACGAATATGTGGATTTCAATATTCCCTGGAGTGTAAACCTTAGCTACACCATGGATGCAGCCAATAACTATACCCCATATGGCAGGCGCGATACACTCGTTGTAACCCATAATGCCACAGTACAGGGAGAATTGCAGGTAACCAGCCGCTGGAAGGTTTCTGTAAATACCGGCTATAACTTTACTTACAAACAGCTTACCCTCACCTCCATCGACGTTTTTCGCGACCTGCACTGCTGGGCTATGCACATGCAAACCTTCCCGTTTGGGCCCCGCAAAAGCTTCAACTTCACGCTTAACGTAAAAGCAACCGTACTGCAAGACCTCAAGATCATGCGCCGCAGAGATTACCGAGATACACCGTTGTAGGGAGTTGGCAGTTTACAGTTGGCAATTGGCAGTTGTACGATATTAAGTTATGGAATTTCTATGGAGAGAATTAGTGATGCTAGTTCAGAAGATAGATCCGTGTTAAAAACTTTGGCGGCAGTTTTTATTATTAGGGATGTGCTGCTACCCAAACTTCACCGTCTTCAAATACTTCCTTTTTCCAAATGGGCACCGTTTGCTTTAACGTGTCTATAATGAACCTGCAGGCCTCAAAGGCCGCATCTCTGTGCGCCGCAGATACCGCTATCGCAACTGCTGTTTCACCTACAGCCAGTATACCTGTGCGGTGATGCACGACCACCTTGAGTAATGGCCATTTAGCGAATGCCGCGGCCGTAATTTTCGCCAGTTCACTCACGGCCATTTTTTCGTAAGCTTCAAATTCCAAGCGCAACACCCTTTTGCCCTTGGTCTGTTCGCGAACCGTGCCTATAAATACATCAATACCACCCGCAGCAGGGTCCATCACGGCATTTATGCCGTAATGAATATCAATTGGTACTTGAGTAAGAATAATTTCTGTCATGAGCCGATAGCACTCCAATTAAAACAAAACAAACCGGGGATTGAAAACACTTATGATTTATCCGCCACTAACGGGAGGAATAATAGCAACTTCATCGCTTGCGGCCAACACAATATTCGGTTCGGCATATTCGCTGTTTACCGCTATCATATAAGATGCCAAGTCGCCAAGCCGAGGGTATTTCTGTTCCAGTAAATTGCGTAGCGTACCTACCGAGGCATCAGTATACAATTCAGTTTCAATAGAACCGGCACCAAAAATTTCCCTGGCTACCCCGAAAGCAATTACTGTTATCTTCATAATACTACCCATGCAAATGTAAATGATTCTGCAACACCTGCACACCGGCGGCAAATACTAATACAGCAGTTACCCGCCTTATGAGCAAGGGAGCGAACTTCATAATACCTAACCGGGAGCCTAACTGCCCACCAATGAATACAACGGCCCCCAAACCAGCTATGCGCCAATAGTCGACCGGGCCTGCAGAGGGCTTCTGAAAATGAGCAACTAATCCCGAAATAGAATTGACCAGGATGAAAACCGATGCGGTTGCAGCTATTTTCCTGGGCACATCCCACCTTGTGAGGTTAAGCAGTGGCGAAAGGAATATGCCGCCTCCAATGCCCACCATGCCTGATAAAAAGCCAATGCCTGCACCCATTATGCCTCCCTTTACCAATTGCCCCTTACCTTCAGGTAATTGCTCCATACCCTTCGTTTCAAAAACCAACAACAGGGAAGCAATAATAAGACTGGTGCCCAAAATAATAAAGAAAGTATCATCATTCAGTTTCATAAGCGCACCCAGGTACGCGGCAGGTACACTCAGGGCAACCAGTGGTAATATCTTTTTAAAGTTGACGTGCTTTTTAATAATAAACAGAATACTGCCGCTGGTCACCACAATTATATTGCACAGCAATGCGGTGAGTTTCATTTCATAAACGGGCAATTGGTATACCGCCAGTAATGCCAGATAACTGGATGCACCGCCAAAACCAACTGAGGCATAGACAAAGGCTATGAGTCCAAAAAAAAACAATAATTCCCAGTGTTGCATAACAATGAGCGAAAGGTAATATTTAGAAAGGAAACTGTAGCAAAAAACTTAATTTCGCATAGTATTATTAAGTCTGAAAAATGAACAGGTATCTCATCGCTTTTTTTATCATAGTCGTAACTTGTTTCAGTGCCTGCCGTGAAGACGATGTAGCGCCAGAACAGAACAAGTGCAAAAAAATAATGGAGCAACTCGGCAGTTACAAGCAAAAAGTAATTGATTTTACCAGCCGAAACCCACAGGCAGGGAAAGTAACCGGCTACTTCGATGGCAATGAATTAAAACTCGCCAGTTCCGTTACATCAACCCAAAGGGGAAGACGAAAAGATGATTACTTTTTTCATAACAACAAGCTTATTGCCGTTAAACAGGAAGAATATAATTACAACCAGCCCAAATATCTTACGAAAGAACTAGCCGCAACAACCGGCGACAGTGTTTGGTTCGATGAAACTAAAACTGTTATGGATGCGAGTTGGTGCTATTTTTACAGTGGACACCTGGTAAAGTGGCTGGATAAAAATAATAAGACCGTTAGCAATGCGGACCCAAGGTTTGACGAACTTAACGACAAGATGCTACAAGATGCTGAAAAACTTAAACAGATGCTATTTAACCAAAATTAATTATTGCTTCCCGATTTGATTTTTACAAGTGAAAATACATGTATAAATACAGCCACTGGCATTAAGAAACCCGGTAAAAATGCGAATGGAAAACCGCCAACACCAATAGGTGCATTTGATGGTTGTTTATGCCAGACAGCGGGGAAATAATATTGAGTGACAAATACGAAAATCACGATTGCCAATGTGGTAAAACCCGCTAAATTGTAAAAGCGCAATACTGGCATATTGGTTTTGCCATTTCTGAAAGCCAGCGATGGCACTATTAATGCGGAGATACCTATAATGATATCGAAGTTATAGCCCTCAAATGTTGCTTCGCGCGGCACAAGATTTTCTAAAAAAGCCTTGAACAGCAACAGTTCGACAAATATCCTGAAACTCTGAATGTATACTAACCATTTTGCCGGGGTTGCCGCTATAATATGCTTGAATTTGCCGCTCACAAAGAAGAACGAAATGAACATGAATGCTGGCATCACCAGCAATAAAGGAAAGCGAGGTGGAAAGCCGGGAACCAACAATATACCACTTGAAGACAAAGCACCTACATACACCAGCCAGCAAGCTAATATCAATACAAACCGCAGTCTGAAAGCATTTCTCTTCGAAGGTTCGGCAATTACTACCATCGAAACACTAAATGCACCGGCTATAAGCAGCGCGGCTATGACCAGCGTTAATATAATAAAACCTGCAACTAACATATGAATGAATTTTACACAAAATTAGTGCGTATCGTTTCTGTAAAACTATCCAAAATTGCTATTTTATCATAGTACATTTTTCAATAGCCGCGAAACAGAGGATTAGAAAATACCAAAGATCTTCTTTCTCCGTTCTTTATATCTTTTTCGGGGCTCCTTGTCATTCAGCTCACTCATTTTACTATACGCCTTTGCAAGCCTTTCTGGGTATTCACCGTTATATTTTATGCGGTATACGGAAAAGCCGTTGAACGGTACTGTGTTTACTGTAGCAGCAAACTTAACCTGCTTTTCCACGCCAATTTCTTTAAAAAATGATAGGAATACATTTTTGCGTGCGGCTGCAAGCAGTTCCAACTTATGGTTCACGGTTGATGCAGTCACATAAAACCGGCACTTTTCCTGCACCGTAAATATTGTGGAGTCTTTCACGAAACGATTCAGCTGTTTTACGAAACCAGCATCTTTAATTGACATTTTAGCCACAGCTTCCGAGTCATGTTCATCGAAATTTTTGGCACTTCCATGCCCTGATTGCAGGTAATATTTCTTCTTTGCTTCGTACAGAAGGAGATATTCATTTTCTTTTTCAGTGTATTGTTCTGGAATTACTGTAAGGTGAGCATCGGGATTATCGCGTAAAAAATCGGCAGCTTTTTCAAGAAATTTTTCTTCTTTGCCCTTTAATGAGCAATCATTCATCGCCCATTTCAAGCTGAGCGACTTTTCAATCTCCGCTTCTACATTTTTTACATGTACAATGTAAGGCGTAGTTGCTGGCTTTATAAAAATGTTTTTCGCTGCATCCTTCAGCACATCGTGAAAATGAAATTTTGGGCTTTTAAGATCGCCTGTTATGGGTATATCGTAGTCAACTACATTACCTCTTTCGCGCACAACGCTCATTATTAAAGGCATGGGCAACCAGCGGTTATTTTTATTACGCAACTTTTTACTAACCCTGGGATCGAGGAAAACCAAATGGTTGGCACTTTGTATAATTCCGTTGCGCACATGCCATGTGCCATTAAGATCAAGAGAACCTCTGTCTAAAGGAAAAGAAGTATAAGCAACAGTATAGGGATTAAATGCCGCCAACGACAACTTTTTAAAATTGTAAAGGAAATCGAAATCAGAACTATCTTTTGGGTTAATGCTTAAACTTGCGGTTAGTGAGCCGTACGGCATAATTCCAGCTCTTAGAAAGGCCTGTACTCTTGGCTTATCCTTGCTCAGCGAATCAGCCGTAATGAACAGCGGGGAAAGGCCGCCACAGAAAATTTCGCCCATCGAATAGTCACAGAATCTTACATCGCCATTATATATACCTACCCTATCCACCATATAATTACTTTTAAAGAAATTCCGCGCCAGAGCCTTAATATATCTGCCTAATGCAATTATCAGATTGTAGTTACCAGCGTTGGCCGATGCGCTGCGCACATTAGCACCCGCCTTGCCGAACATAGCCTCCAGGTTATCTAGGCTGTCATACCGGTCGTATTCAAGAAAAGGGCGATTCAGTGAAATAGAATCAAAATCGTAAACGTGGCCCGATGGGTGTAACTTCCTGATTTGAAATGTAAGCTTATCGAACGCTGCGTAATCTTTGCCCTTTCCCTTCCCCAAGTGAAAATCACTAAAGACCATTCGCCCTTGTGCATTAATACTCTCCCTGATCTTGAAATTACCTCTCGCACTTAAGTTGGCATCCAGGTAAGATGAAAAGGTTCCGAAATTAGTAAGGTCTTTTAGGTATTGCTCAATAATATTAAGGTCGTATTTTTTTGCATCTACCGAAAAATAATAATTAAGGTTGCTCCAGTTTATCATGCAATTTCCTTTCACATCTCCGGTACCAATTCCTGCAGCAAAAGAGATATCAGCAACTGTACTATCGGAATACCAACGTTTACCAGTGCTCCGTATAGATACATTCTTTATAAAATAGTCTACGGGAACAGCAGGATTTCTGAACCTGAAAATCCCGTTATTTACGTTTAAATAAACTATACTGAAGTGCACTGCACGAGGCTTTTTCTCTGGTGCAGAAGGCTTGGGTTTAAACCTGTTGATAATATCTGTAAAATTAACTTCATCTCCCTTTTGTATTATGTTGCCAACAGGAGCATCTAAAGTTAGGTCGCTAATTTCATATTCGCGATGCAACAGCTTCGTCATTGTAAAAGTTAGGTGCAATGTTTCGGCAGTAAGGAATAGGCTGTCACCATTGGGCTCATACGATTTAAAATCGTGCAGGGTCACCGAACCCGTAAAAGGATTGGCATATACCCAACCCACAGTTATTTTTCTGCCACTATATTGTTCATCATACTTTTCAACTATGTACTTAACAATGGGCGATGCACATAAAATAACAACCGTTACCAATACGGTAACGGTTATAACAAATATTATAGCTATTTTCTTAAGCCTACGCATCTACAGATTTTATAAAAAGACACAATGAACGCATTATAGTTGAGAATGTAGAACGCTGCCCTTTCCGAATCATTGGAAAGTACGTCCGGTATCCGGATCTATTCCAGCCGCAAAACATCTCAAACTTTGCTCGCTTAATACTTCTGTGTAACCATTGTCCCTGCCATAAATGTAATTGATCTGCGGAAGCAAAAATGATGGCATGGTATACCTCCGGCGTGGTTGCGAATGCTTCTTGCCAGGCTTTGGTGAATCTGTCTTGTTTTTCATAACTGCGTTCTATTTATTAGTTGTCAGCTACATTGCCTCCTATACTTTACTTGGCTTCAACCACTTCTTTCAGCTTCTTCAAAACACCCTTCCAGTTTTCAGTCACATGCTCCTTTTCTTTATCCGTTCTTATATTGTCTTGAGTCAAGGTCACTTTAGTTTTACCATCCTTATCGTCAAGCTTATAAGTAACAAGATTGTAGTTTTCAGGGCTATCCTCTTTTCCTCCGGCTGAACTCCAATACGTGGACTGAAATTCCTTATTAGGTATCACTTTCTTAATTTCGCCTTTATCGTGGTATTTCTTACCATTAAATTCACCTTCGTAGGTAATGGCGCTACCCGCTTTAAAGTCCGATTTTACAGTTGTACCCATAAGGTACTTTTTTATTTGAGCTGGCGTTGTAATTGCATGCCACACATCTTCCGGCGCGGCTGCTATAGTGATGGTTGTTTCCGCTATCATTTGTTCCTGCTTCATGACTAATCAGTTTTAAGTGGTGCTATTGCCCGAAATTATTCGCAACAGAATAGATACAATGGCTAACACAAGCAATATATGTATTACTGCCCCTACACTGTAGGCGAAAAAACCAATGGCCCAAAATAAGATAAGTATTACGGCGATTAAATACAGTAAGTTTCCCATGGTGAAGTTGTTTTAATGGTTAGTAAATAGTTGATTTTAATAATTTTCTTCCCCCCTGTGTTCCCGTACCGCCTTTTCAATAGGAACGATATTAGAATAGGTTTGCAGGGTAGTATAATTGTGCGCTTTGCCCAACTTTATTTGCTGCATAGCACTATCTTCATTTTTCCGTTGGCCATATTGCCTAGTGTTCGCTTCGCGAACGTTCTGATGCTGTTGCATAGTACCGAATTTTAAAATGATAAATAATAGGATGAACGGTTGCAGTAACCAGTTTTATTCTTTTGTAATACAAATTTACTAAGTGTGGCTACCGGTTTTGTTACACCATTTGAGCTATCAATTACAAGATTCACACGTATGTTGCAGCCCAAAAAAGCAAAAGTAGGAAAGACAAAATGTAGCGCATTGATTAACAAATAGCTATGCTAGTTGGTCGATTTAACAGCTTGCTCGGCCAAATGGCGGCGCGAAGTAAGTTTATTGAAGAGCTTGTGCAAAAGGTTGCCGCCCACTTCCTTTATTTTTTCAGGATGTTTTGCCACCGCCTTTGCAACGGTGAACTGCAATAGCGCACCAAGAGCCATTTTAAGCGGATTATGAGAACCGCGTACTACAATTTTCTTAGAAAGATAACCGGTAGCAATGCCAATCATATTATTTAATATATTGCCTCGTGCTTCGTGCGACTGACTTACAGTATGTAAAGCAGACTTCAGTACGTTCATTGGCATCAGGCTTTGCTTTACCTGGTGGAATTGTTCCTTCAATTCATAAAGGTCATTTGCCTTTTTCTTTTCAAGCAAAGAAATTGCCTGAGTTAAAGCCTCGGTCTTTGTCATCTTTTTCATGGCAGGTTATTTTTTTAGCAGATGACAAACAATAGAATCACTTACCGGTGTCTTTATCCATTCATGACGGAACAGATAAATAATGATGGCTACCAGCGCATAAAACCCGGCTACAGCAAAAAAGCCATAATAATTTTTCCCTAATAGTTCGCCGAGCCATAACGCAGCACCAATGCTTACGATAAAAGTAAATAATGCAACAACTATAAAAGTGACTATGTGAGCGGCGATGGTTGAGACAAAGTCGGCAGATCTATCAACAGCTTTTAGCTTCAATAGCTCAATGGTGGTTTTGCCATAATCCTCGGCCTTTTCAAATAGCGCTTCTATAGGTGTTGCATCAGTATTCATGGTGGTTGTAATTTATTTGGTATAGTATAGGTTCAGTTGTAAAAATGGGCAAGCGCGATATAACTAAGCTGTAGCGTTTTTCACGTCCTTTTTCAACTCATCGTACTTATTTTCGTACTTGTTCTTCACTTCTTCAAATTTGCTTTTACCTTTTGCAACTATATCTTCCGCTTCGTCAACACCGTTTTCATACTTGTTGGTAATAACGTTCATCAGGTCATGAAATTTGTTCATTACAGCATCGCTGTAATCGTTGCCTTTGTCCATTATTTTCTTCCTTGTTTTTTTACCTTCATCTGGTGCAAATAAAATTCCCAGTAATGCTCCTGTTGCAACTCCGGCAACAATTCCTAAAAATGCGCGATCGAATCTCATGGCTTAATTTTTTGAGTGTTTAAAAATGATTTTGATTGTTTTTATTTTTTCCGGTTGTTGTTTCCTTCCGGATTACAACACAAAGATACAAGGGACTATATGGCCCGCTGTTACAGGATGTGGCCAAAAAATTATATTATTCACACATTGTAAAGTTTACCGCTATTGTATTTTGCGATAACGCAAAGGGGAAACCCCGTATGATTTCTGAAAGGATTTAATAAAAGAGTTCGGGTATTCGAAACCAAGATCATCAGCTATTTCGCTAACGTGCAGGCCCGTTTCCTTTAGCAGTTGTGCGCCCTTATTTAAACGCACATTGGTGAGGTATTGATACGGGCTAACGCCATAGCAAGCCTTAAATAAGCGCAGGAAATGAAATTTTGAAATGGCGATTTCTTTACTCAACTCATCGAGATCGAGGGAGCGGTTGTAGTTACTGTAGATGTAATCTTTGGAAACTGTCAGGCGACGGTATATATCTACCTGCACCGATGCCTTTGTGGCGGGTAAGCGAGCCATCTCCTTCCTTACATTTTCATCGCACAATAGCAGGTATTGCACAATATTGCCCAGCGCAAGTTCAAACCCCTGAACATCGTCTCCTTCCAAATTTCCGAGATTGTTGACGAGGGTATTAATAGCACCATCTTTCGCATAGAGTTGTGTGAACAAAAACGGTTGCAAATGCGTATTTTTAGTAGCGCGTTCCAAAAGATGCCCGTCGGGCGTTAAAAGTGTGTTTGCCCAGCTATCAACGAAGTCTTTGTTAATATGGATATTGAATATCTCAGTCCCCTTCAGGTTGTCCACTTCCAGGTCATAAATATCACCCGGCCTGGTGAACAAAAATTGGTCGGTTTCTATCCGGTATTGCCGGCCACTCACTTTACAAAAGCTATGGCCCGTCTTGTTCAAAAACAACGAATAAGGGCTTTCTACTCCGGTACGGGAAATCTGCTTACATTTTATGTTCAGCGCGATATTCCGCCATGCATTAACATTACCAGGAGCATCATTTCTGAGCTGCCTCACCATATTAATATCGGGGAATTGGTGAACGAGCATAGGGGCCGCTTCTTAAGGTAACTTTTTACATCAATTCCTTCAACTTCTCTACGACAGCATCAATCTCTTCTTTGGTGTTATTTTTAGAGAAGGAAAAACGGATAGGCACCATGTTTTCGCTTTGCCCATTATAGATGGCTTTTATAACATGACTTACGGAATTAGCGCCGCTAGTGCAGGCACTGCCACCACTAACGCAAATGCCAGCCATATCCATGCTAAACAATAACATTTCAGACCGTTCTGATTTGGGGAAAGATACGTTGAGCACGGTGTATAAACTTTTACCCATAGTATCACCATTAAAGGTTACTCCAGGGAAGTTTTTAACCAGCTCAGCAGCCATGTAGGTCTTGAGGCCGTTAACGTAGGTGCTGTCGGTCTCATATTTTTCGGTAGCTTTTTCCAAAGCCTTGGCAAAGCCTATGATGCCATACAGATTTTCGGTACCGGCACGCATATTGCGCTCCTGCGCTCCACCGTTAATGTATGGTTTTATCTGCACGTTCTCATTAACGTACAGTATGCCTGCCCCCTTAGGTCCGTGGAATTTATGCCCGGCACCGTTAATGAAATGAACGTAAATATCTTTAAGGTTAAACGGATAGTGCCCTACGGTCTGAACCGTATCGCTGTGGAAAATAGCATCATACTTTTTGCACAATTCGCCAACGGCTTTAATATCCATCAGGTTACCAATTTCGTTATTAGCGTGCATTAGCGTAACCAGTGTGCGGTCTTCGCTACCAGCTAAGAGCGCTTCAAGATCTGCCATATCAATGTGGCCATTTGCAGTAAGCTTAACGAAACTCAGTTTAGCTTGACCGGTATGGGCCAAAAATTCAACTGTATGTAATGTAGCGTGATGTTCGAGACGAGAAGTGATAATGTGCTTGCAACCCAGGTCGCGAACGGCAGCGTGTATAGCTGTATTCGTGCTTTCCGTTCCGCCAGAAGTGAAAAATATCTCACCGGGATTGGCACCTAGTATCTTGGCAACAGACTTCCGGGCGTTTTCAATAGCTAATTTCGTTTCTCTGCCGTAAGAATAGACTGACGATGGATTTCCGAATTTTTCAGTCAGGAAGGGCATCATTGCCTCCAGTACTTCAGGATCGAGAGATGTGGTTGCGGCATTGTCAAGATAAATCCTACTCATTATCAGCTATTGATTTTAGTTTTGATAATGCAAAATTAACCTATTCTCCGATATTTAAGCCAATTGAGCTAGTTTAAGCTAAAGCGAAACGTTAAATTATTGATTAACAGTAACTTGAAATTAATTCGCGGAAAAACTATCAAGGGTATTTTCTTTAGCGGGATGGGTGATGATGGTGCGTTCTAATTCAAACAGTTTCTTTCTTTTACGAAACTTAAAATACCTTATTATCCAGTCTATAAGCTGCATAGCTGCTCCCACTACCAGTAGTACACCCATTATTGGCAACCAATTTCCATTGCCAGACACAGTCAAAAGATACATGTATAATATCACCAGCGGCTAATTTACACTATTGTCAATTAAATTGCTTTCTTCATCCTGAAAATTGATCTGGGCAAGCCGTTCAACTTTTCTTCGCCTTTTTTCTCTTACTAATTTCAACAACCAGTCTCCAATTTGCAGTAGTGCGCCTATGGCTATTAATACCCATAGAAAGGGCAACCAATCGCCATCGCCCATACCCCCAAGAAATAAATGTGTCATACAAAGTCAGTTTCACTCACCAATTTACGGAAAAAATATATAATAACAATAGGAAAATAACGACACCGATTTTTCATGGGTTGCAACTACTTCAAAATTGGGCTGCTTATAGCCCCTTACATTATTTGCATCCTCCAATATTAAATTTCCTAACTTACTTGCATGTGCCGACATTTATTTGTATATTCGAATTTTTATATTTGACTATATTTTTAACCGGAAAGCATTTATAGCCCACCAATTAAAAATATATGGTTTCAATATTACTTTTAGTTGCTATTCGCGTGCTCTTTGAAATTTTGTATCATCCATTAATCAATCACCTTAATACACTTTATAAAATACACTCGCTATGAAACATCTCTCTTTTCTTTTATTAGCACTTTGCATAACGTTTTTCTCATTTGGGGCGGTAACACCGCTTACCTTAAACCCGACCGCAACAGGCTGGGCTACAACTTCGGGACGAACGACCGGAGATATATCTGTAACTAATGCCGCCAACAGGGGCTATGCTGTTTTTGACCTCAGCACACTTTCAATCCCGGCAGGTTGTGTTATATCCACCGTAACACTCGGTTTTACCATCACGGCCGTTGGTGGTGCCGGCACGCCCACATGTACTATTTACGGCTATGCAGGCGATATTTCGGCACTTTCTGCTACCAGTATTTATGGTGCCTGCACAGCAAGTACAACCAGCCTTTATACGGCAACCTGGGGCACCGTTGCAGCCAGCCCCAAAACAATGGCCACAACTGCCGCCGCTGTAACCTTTGTTTCCAGTAACCTTTCGGGCGTTATTTCAGTATGCTGGGTAGAGTCCGCATCTACACGCACCTATGCCATAAACGGCAGTACGAGTGCTGTTCCTGTACTTACCGTAAGCTATTGTAATGCGCCTACTGCGGTATCAATAACTGCTACTCCCAACCCTGTTTGTGCAGGCTCAACGCTAACCCTTACCGGACCCGCAACTGGTGGCTCAACTTATTCCTGGAGCGGACCCAACAGTTTTAGTTCTACATTACAAAACCCGACTGCTTTTACAACAAGTACACTTTCAGCAGGCGTGTATTCATTTACAGCAACATCGGCCTGCGGCAGCAGTGCCCCTATGGCGACAAAGGCTGTTACTGTAAACACTGCCACCCCAACTGCTATAACTGGCGGCTCGGCAACATTATGTGGCGCATCTGGCGCTACCATGGCACTTTCCGATGCCGTTCCGGGAGGCGTATGGACCAGCAGTGCCCCTGCAAATGCAACCATCAATTCGGCCACCGGCTTACTCACGAGTGTGTCTACCGGTGCCACCACAGTATCCTACACAACGGGTTGCGGCAGTGCGGCAACGCTTACAGTAACAGTTAGGGCAATACCAACGGTAACAGTAAATAACCCATCGGGTATGGCTTGTTATGGGGCGTCCGTTTCTATAACTGCCTCGGGTGGCACCACGTACACCTGGTCACCTGCCGCTGGGCTTAGTACCACTGCCGCCGCTACTACGGTTGCCACACCTACCATAACAACTACCTATACGGTAACCGGCACCACATCAGGCTGCAGCAATACAGCAACATCTACAATAACCGGGTCAACCAGCGAAGCAACATTTGCATTAGCAGCTACTGCTGCACCCACCACCACATGTTCAGGCGGGGCATCTACCATATACAATACTATTAACAATTCTAACTACAATACAGTATCCAGCATTACCTACGCAGCGGTTTCAACCGCCGGAACGTCTGTTCTGGCTGGGGAAGATGATAATTATGCCACTGTAACTATTCCCTTCAACTTCAATTTCTATGGCGTAAACTATACTTCCGTAAATATTTGCAGCAATGGTTTTATTAATTTCGGAACACCCGATGCTTCCTATTCGCCAGTTGCTTTACCCGATTATTCGGCACCGGAAGGCGTAGTTGCATTGTTCTGGCACGATCTTTCACTGGTATCGTCGGGCAATATTAAGTATCAAACTTTAGGAACCACACCCAACCGCAAATTCGTGGTGAGCTACAATGCGGTACCCGACTTTAGCGGTGCTGCAACCAATACCGGTCAGATAATACTTTACGAAACAAGCAACAATATTGATATACTCCTGGCCAGCGTAACAGAGTCAGGAGCTGATTATGTAACTACCGGCATACAGGATTTAACAGCTTCCCGTGGGTTAGGCGCACCAGGCAGGAATTACATTGATTTCACTACAACCAATGAAGCATGGCGTTTTACAGGTGTAGCCGCATCAACTGACTATAACTATTCCTGGTCACCTTCAAGCATCCTGAGTAGCAGCACAGCAGCCAGCCCGGTAGCATCGCCTATTACCAGTGCCACAACTTTTACCGTTACCGCAACCGACCCTGCCAGTGGTTGTTACAAAACAGCATCGACCACCGTTAGCATTGGTACTATTACAGGTACAATAAGTGCTAACAGTGCTGTGTGTACCGGCTCTACTGCAAGAGTTATTTTCACCGGCCCCGGCAATGGCACCGCTACTTATAAACTGAACGGAAGCTCCCCTATTACAGTTTCGTTAAACACAGCAGGTCTTGATACCTTGGTTACGGGGTCCATTAGCTCTACACAGGTCTATGCACTCATCAGCGTTGCATCAGGTGCTTGTTCCCAAACAATTACAGGGCAGAACGATACCATAACTGCTATAACACCGCCTACTGTTTCCCTTAGCCCTACAACGGCTACTTATTGCTACAGTACAGGCGTAACACTTACCGCTTCGGGCACCGCAACAGCCTATACCTGGTCGCCTGCGGCAGGCCTCAGTGCCACAACTGGAGCATCGGTTAGCGCCACACCTTCCGTAGCAACAACCTACACATTAACCGGGGCCATCAGTTCCTGCCAGGTTACCCGCACGGTTACCGTTGGCCTTGGTGCTCCATTTTCTGTTGCTGCAGTGGCTACACCCACAATTACCTGCTCGGGAGGCTCTTCTACACTTTCCAATACCATAACCAATACCGATTTCAATACCGTTACAAGCATCACCTACTCGGCAGTTTCTACTGCAGGCACGTCAATTCTGGGCGGGCTCGATGATGATAATACCGTCATCTCCATCCCTTTTACTTTCTTTTTCTACGGCACGGGTTATACATCGGTAAACGTAGGTACGAACGGCTACATCAATTTTGGCACACCGGTTACTGATCTTACAGCTTATATTATGCCCGATGTATATGCGCCGGAGGGCCTTGTAGCGCTCTTCATGCATGACCTTGACCTCACCAGTTCCGGCAACATCAAATACCAGACGTTAGGCAGTACGCCCAACAGAAAATTCGTTATCAGTTTCAATAACGTGCCTGATTATGATGGTTCATCAACCAATACCGGGCAGATAATTTTATACGAAACCACCAATATAATTGATATACTGATTGCACATAGCCTTTCGGATGTTGAAGCAACCGTTGGCGTTCAAAACCTGACAGGTACAATTGGCATATCACCGCCTGGCCGCAATGGAGAAAATTTTGCCGTAAGTACGGCTGAAGCATGGCGTTTTACCGGTGTGCCTACGAGTGGTTACACCTATGCGTGGTCGCCTTCAGGCATAATGAGCAGCGCTACAGCGGCCAGCCCTACAGCCAGCCCCATAAGTGCTACCACTATTTTTACGTTAACGGCTACCGATGCCGCAACGGGCTGCGCCAATACAACCAACACCACGGTAACGGTGGGTACATTACCCGGCACCATTAGCGGCACCGTTACTATTTGCGCTTACAACACCACTAACATAACTTTTCACGGTCCGGCACTGGCAGTAGCCACCTACACTATTAACGGTGGTGCACCACTTACTATTACGCTCGATGCATCTGGAACAGCGATACTGGCTACTGGCGCGCTTACAGCGACTTCAGTATATGAGCTAACCACCATCACTTCTGGCGTTTGTGTACAGACTTTCACCGGGCAGATTGCAACTGTAACCGTTAACCCGGCAGCCGGGCCAATAACAGGCCCTGCTACCATTTGCACCAGTTCAACAATAACATTCACCAATACAGTATCAGGTGGTACCTGGAGCAGCTCTGCTACTGCACGTGCCACGGTAAACTCGTCAACCGGTGCTGTTACCGGCGTAGCTGTTGGCGCGGTAACCATATCTTATACCGTAGGTAGTTGCCCTGCTACTACAACTGCAGTAACCGTTATTACAACACCCGCTGCAATAACCCCTGCTACGGCCGTAAGCGTTTGCGAAGGTGCGACCACAACCCTGGCCGATGCTACTGCCGGCGGCGTATGGAGCAGCAGTAATACTGCCCGTGCTACCGTTGATACAGCGACAGGCATTGTGCGCGGCGTATCCGCCGGCTCAGTTACCATTACCTATTCTAACGGCTGCGGTACTGCACCAACAAAAGCGGTTACTGTAAATACTATGCCAGCGGCCATTACGGGAACCAGCCTTGCAGTTGCACCAGTGGCCATCTGCACGCTAACCACCTACAATTCGTTTACCAACAGCGTAAGCGGTGGCACCTGGACCAATTCGCCAACCACAGTAGGTACCATAGGTAGTTCTACGGGTATATTTAACACCAGTTCTACGGTCGGTTCTACTATCATTACCTATACCATTGGGTCTTGTTCGGTTACAGCAACATTGGGCGTAGGCAGCACGCCACCGGCATCAATTACAGGGGCTACCAGCGTATGCGCTACAGCAACCACCACACTTGCCGATGCAACGGCCGGCGGCATCTGGACCAGCAGCAACCCTACCCTAGCAACGGTTGTTGGCGGCACGGGCGTAGTAACAGGAATCAACGCCGGCAGCGTAACCATTACTTACAGCAATGGCTGCGGCAGCCCTGCAACACGCTCTATGACGGTAAATGGATCGACAGTTACCCTTAGGGCCGACACTGCCTGCACTGGTACAACGTTCCATTTATACGCCACAGTTGGGGCTGCTGGTACCTATTCATGGACCGGGCCCAACAGCTTTACTTCAACTTTACAGAACCCTACCATTTCCGGTGTTACTGCAAATGCGGCGGGTACTTACACATTCTCCACCACTAGTACTACGGGCTCCTGCACTACGGGTGGCCAGGTATTTGGCATTATAGATCAGGTGCCTTCTGTAAATGTTACCGCCACGCCAGCATCCTTTTGTAATAGCGGAACCTCTGCATTGTCAGATGTTGTTGTGAGCCCAACTACTACACTTATTTACGCGATACCTTATAACCCGGTAACCGTTGCAGGCGGCACCAACGGACCTTCAGGCGATGATGCTTCGCTCAATGCGACCATACCTTTTACATTCCGGTATTATGGCAGCAACTTCACCACCGTGCGCATTTGCACCAACGGATTCATCAACTTTGGCGCAGCTAATACCGACTACATTCCCATACCATTACCCGATGCAACAGCGGCAGCCGGCATGGTATCGCTTTTCTGGCAGGATCTGAATGCAGCCGTAGGCGATATCAAATACACAACGGTAGGTACTACACCAAACAGAAAATTCGTAGTGAGCTTTAATGCTGTACCAGACCTTGGCGGAGGCTACACCAATACAGGCCAGATCGTTTTGTATGAAACAACCAACATTATTGAAATGTACATAGCTCACGCTAACGAAGGTGGCATTTACTACCCTGTTTGCGGCATACAGAATTCAGCCGGCTCGGCAGCCATAACTGCTCCCGGAGAAAATGGCGAATACTATACAGTTACCGGCCCCGGTGAGGCGTGGAGGTTTGTTACCCCATCATACAATTATAACTGGTCACCAGCGACCTATTTAAGCAGTACCACAATTGCCAGCCCTACCGCAACGGCCGTTGCCGCAACTACTGTTTATACGGTTACCACCCGCGATATCTACAGCACCTGCACAGGCAATGTAACTACACAAACTATTAATATTAATCCGTTGCCAACTGCTTACACCATAACTGGTGGAGGCATCTATTGCTCCGTGCCGGGTACTGGCGCACATATTGGCCTGAGCAATTCTGATACAGGGGTGAACTACCAACTGAAAAGAGGTGCCACTAATGTGGGCAGCCCGGTTGCAGGAACAGGTGCAGCTTTTGATTTTGGAACATTTGCAGATTCTACTGCTGCATACACAGTTACAGCCACCAACGCAACAACTGGTTGCAGTCGCACCATGACAGGCAGCGTAACTGTTTCCCGCAGGGTTAGCCCTGCTACTTATAGCCTAACCGGCGGCAGTGGTTGCTCCGCGGCCGTAACCCTCGGACTTTCAGGATCTGAGAGTGGTGTTAGCTATCAGTTATTTAACGGCGCTTCTGCAACTGGCAGCCCGCTGGCGGGTAGCGGGTCATCGCTAACCTATGGCACAGTAGCAATTGCTGGCACATATACTTTTATTGGTACAGGAGCAGGAAGTTGCACCACCAATATGTCAGGCAGTAGTGTAATTAATATAACCCCAACTACCTACAGCGTAACGGGCGGCACAGCCTGCTCGGCAACCGGAGTTGCCATTGGTCTTTCCAATTCACAAAGCGGCATCAGCTATCAACTATACAGAGGTGCTTCAACCGTGGGCAGTCCGGTTGCAGGTACCGGAAGCGCGCTAAGTTTTGGAACATTCACCACTACAGGCACTTATAAAATACTGGCCGATGGTGGTGCTGGTTGCACCATCTATATGAATGACAGTGCAGTTATTAATGCATCGACATCTATAGCATTAGGCGCGAACCCAAGTGTATGCCAACCCATAAGCAGTGCCACTATTTCGTATTCAGCCGCAACCGGCGGACCAACAACCTACAGCATTGTTTGGGATGCCACATCACTGTCAGCAGGTTTCACCAACGTAACTGCGGCATCATTGGGTGCTTCCATTTCCCTTACCATACCTACAAGTGCTTCAGGTATTTTCGGCGGCTCTATCACGGTTTCTAACGGGCCCTGTACGAGTGGTCCGCTATCATTTACCACAACGGTTTACGCACATCCTGATGCTGCAATTACATCGGCAACCACACCTTGTTCGGGCTACGCAACCAACATTATCTTTACGGGTACAAGTGGCGCAAGCATTGACTATTCTATAGATGGTGGTGCAACAACAACCGCAACTTTAACAGGCGGCACTTACTCACTCAGAACAGGCTCAATCACATCATCGCATAGCTATAGATTGATCAACGCCCACAACCCGGTTTGCAGCACAACCATTGATACTACAATTGTAGTTAACCCGCTGGCCATGACCTGGATCGGCGGAACTACTGGTCACCTTACAGACTGGAACACAGCAGCCAACTGGTCTTGCGGATTTGTGCCTACCAACGCTGACAATGTGCACATACCACTAACAGCCTACGCACCCGAAGTAGCCACATCGGCCACGGGAGACGCTAATAACCTTACAATAGACTCGGGGGTACTGGTGAACATTGATACGTTTGGAACAGTTGCTGTAAAAGGCGATCTTATCAATAACGGGTTCGTTGCCCAGGGTGGTAAGGTAATATTGAATGGCGCGGCAGCACAGGCAATATCGGGCACAGGTACGGTTACCTATCTTGAATTAAATAACAGCAATGGCGCAAGCATAACCAGCGGCGCCAAAATGACCATTTTCAAATCACTTACGCTTACATTGGGCACATTAGCAACGGGCGATAGCCTTATACTGGGCAGTGATTCCAACGAATATTATTATTCCAATTGTGCGACTATTGACCCGATTCCAGCAACAGGGGCAGGCATAACAGGCAATGTAATTATAAGACAATACATAAGGGCAGGTTTGCGCAGATACCGCTTCTGGAGCCATCCTTTCAGCACTTATACTTCTCTGTCGCAGGTGCAGAATTATATTGACGTAACGGGCACAGGCGGTGCTGCCAACGGGTTTGTCAGTACGGCATCTAACGCACCGTCAGCTTTCAGGTATAACCCCTTGATGGGTAATTCGGGCCTGGGCTCAGATCCCGGATGGAGGCCTTTTACCAGCGCATACGCAACAGCCGATAGTAACCGACTGCATCGCCACCAGGGGATCAGATTGTTTATGCGCGGAGCAAAAGGCGAAGGGCTGGGCTATGCGCCCTACGCGCCATCACCTGTAAATATTGAACAATGGGGACCTGTAAACCAGGGAAACCAAACTGTAACCCTGCAAAAAGGCGGGGGTGCTAACCAGGACTACAATATGGTAGGGAACCCATACCCATCTCCTGTTGACATAGGAACTGTATTGTTCAATGCTAAAGCCTCAGGAAATGTAACCGGTGCAGGCTATTATATCTGGAACACTTTTCTGGGTGCCGCGGGCCAATTCCAAGTAATATTTTATCCTGCGTCAAGCGCTGTGCCTTACTACCTTCCAGAAAATTGCGCGTTTCAGGTAAGGGCTGCGCATAATGGCGATACTTTAAATTTCAGCGAAAGCAATAAAAGCAGAACAATAACTGCTAATCTGCTTAAAGAACAAGCCGAATACACTACCCTGAAACTATATGATGCAGATTATCACCTGTATGATATGCTGTATCTCCGGTTTAGCAGTAATGCTAAAAACGAAGAAGATAAGGACTTTGATGCTACCAAGCCACCATCGCCTGCAAGCCTCAATTTTTACAGCCTGTCGGCAGACAATCAGAAATTAGCAATAGACTCCAGGCCATTCACGATAGGTAATGTAGTGCCACTGGGCATAAACAGCACCACCGCGCAAAACTACATTGTTAAGGCTGAAAACATAAGCGTGCCCGATAATAAGCACTTGTACCTGCATGATAAATTGCTGAAACAGTTTGTACTGTTGCAGCAGGGAACGGAATACCATTTCAGTATAACAACCGATGCTAAAACGCAGGGCGAACAACGCTTTGAACTTAGTATGGAGCCAGGCTCAAATGCAGTAAATACCACCCCACTTGCAGTAACTGTGGCTCCCAACCCGGCAACAGACGATGTAAACGTAACCTTTACATCTGCTAAGGCTGAACAAGTATCAGTCCGGGTGCTTGATCTTTCGGGGGTATCTATCTACCAAAAAGATCTCGGCATTAAACAATCAGGCAGTGTACGTATGTCGCTGAGCCAGTTTGCTTCCGGCATTTACATGGTGGAACTCACTTCGGGCAATGAAAAGGTAGTACAAAGACTAATAAAAGAATAAACGATCAGTAGAATATACAACAAAGGCGCCGATCGGGCGCCTTTGTTGTATACGTTATGTTAAGGCTTTGGTGACGGATGTCTGGATCATTTGTGCAATGATACCAAATAGACTTGTAAAGTGTACTAATAATTTACTGACAGACTGGCTAAATACACATTGTTTAAGAAGCCTGCGTGCGCCGGACAATAGAGTACAAAGCTTCAGCAGAAAACGCAGGTGGGCTTCTTTTGGCCCCGGAGCGATAGCCAAACGGCGTAAGCCCTCATTGAGACATTTAAAAGACAAACATTACCGAAATAAAGTGCCGTTTTCTTTTGTTACTTTTCCTTGCGGCAGCACAAAGAAAAGTAATGGAGACGGCTGTCGCTAAGTATCATTCGAATAGTGCAGTTTTAATGTAGAACTGGTATGACTCGTCACACTTCTGCGTTTTGACTTTTGACTTTCAACTTAACACTAAAACAAACCACCACCTTCCACCGTAATCATTAAAAAACCTTTTTGCTGCAATACGGGCAGCCAAATACAGGCTTCGGCCATAAGGGTTGCGTAGGCAATGCCGGTTACTGCGGCAGCTTCATGGAGTGCATGGGTAAGCGTTACAGGGGTTTCACAGGCTTTCAGCAAACAAAATTGCCACTCCTCCAGCTCTTCCATTGTCGGGCGGTAATTCATTCTACTTATGGCAACGAAGCTTTCAGCTGGTTCTGGTATTTCCATTGGTTCGCCTTTTTGGGCCTGTTCGAATAGTTGCTTCAGCGGAAACTTCAATACTACCAACCGCAGGCACTCCGGTGCAACCAGCGTTATTTGATGTGCACTGAATAGAATCTGCTCTGGAAATATTTCAGCATTCAAATTACCCGCATCTTCAGCCCCTTTTGCTCTCAAAGCCTCGCTACGCGCCCGTTCGGCTCGAGCAATTTCAACAGGCAAATGGAGGAAGGCACCTTGCTCATCTTCAACTGCCAGGTGCTTCGGCCGCGTGGCTTCAAGGAAGCTAATAAAAGTGGTACCCAGATCGTATAACGAATAGGAGGTTGACGGGCTCCATAATAATGATGCCTTGGCAAACTGATCAAAAACAGCGTCCCCCATGAATTGTTGCAATACCGGAAAATCGGCACAAATACATTCAAACAGCCGCATCACGTAGCCCGAAGTGTATACTTGGATGCGCGAATAAATTGAAATATCCCTTGTTGCCGCTACCACGTCAACTTCATTTAACTGGTGCATTTGCCGCGCTCTTTGCAGCTTGTACTGCATGCTGCCCTGCGTGGTAATTACTTCTTTCATCCAGTGCTGCAGCAACTGTGTATCCTGCCTAATCATATTGTGCCTCCAGTTGAAAATGAACTGGGTTAGATACCGGTAATTCATTGACTGCTGCAATAGTTACTTCAGGCAAATCCATATCGCCCTTCAACACCTTTTTCGCCTTGAATAACTCTGCAACCAGCTCATCATATTCCGGTATGTTGGCATCCCATTCTAATAATGTGCTTACGCCACCGGTTAGTTCGTGCGCCAGTTTATACAACTGCCACACCTTGTGTGGCACAGGTTGGTCGTGTGTATCAACCAACAGATCGCCATAATCAGTAGGGCCTGCAATGTGCATCTGCACAATGTGTTTTGCGGGTATGTTGCGAATATATTCTTCCGCATCAAACCCATGATTATGTGCCGATACAAAAACATTATTCACATCGAGCAATAAACCGCAACCCGTGGTTTTTGCCAGTTCACCGAGATATTCCCATTCAGGCATTTCCGACGCTTTAAATTCCAGATAGGTTGATGGATTTTCGAGTATTAGTGGGCGCTGCAAATAATTCTGCACCTGGTCTACCCTATCAGCAACATGCTTCAGGCTCTCGTGGGTCAATGGCATAGGTAGCAGGTCATGCGTATTTACACCCATAACGCCCGTCCAGCAAAGGTGGTCTGATATCCACATGGGTTCTATATCGGCAGCCAGTTGCTTCAGTTTTTTCAAATACACCATATTCAGCGGATCGGTGCTGCCAATGGAAAGTGAAACACCATGCATTACTACCGGCACCTGCTTGCGGATATGCATCAGCACATGCCGGGCAAAGCCATAGTCATCCATGTAGTTCTCGCTAATGATCTCGAACCAGTCAACCTGTGGCGCATGATGCAGTAAATGGTGGAAGTGCTTATTTCTTAAACCCACGCCCAGGCCCAGATCAGGCAGGCCTAGGCGTGAGGTTATAATATTGTTCATTAATTGCTATTTACTAGGTTGATGGAGGAAATGCAAGGCGTATATCGCTCGGCTTTGGTTTAGCCGGTATAGGCCTGTTCCTTGCCTGCAATACCGCAATATAGGCATTCCATGCAACATCATAAACCAGGTCGCCGGCATTATAGTCCATATAATTAATAGGTGTTGACTGGAACTGCGAACCAAGGAAATTGAATAATTCCATCTGGCCAGTGGTTTTATTACCATCAGGTGTTGCAGGGAACAATTGCGAAGCTGATATAGGTACCGCACAACCACCAAAACTGGCGCATTTATTGTCTGACGGCGCACTGTAATATACGGGGCCGGTAGGTGGCACAACACCACAGCTGCTTGGCGCAGGGCCACCACAGCCATTTGAAGGGGCTGGTTTGCCACAGCCGTTGGCGGTTGCAGTTGGTGCCTGCGAAGTGTGTGGGTTTGCCGGGCCAGGCTTACCGCTATTCCGCATGGCCATTAAATTTGATTTAGAGCCGCAACCGGAAGATGGCTGCACAGGCGCACCGCAAGAAGACGGGTGACCGGAAGCACCGCAGCCTGACGGTTGCTTAGCCGGAGTATTACCTGAAGCTGGCGCAGGCGATTTGCCACCACAGCCCGAACCGCTGCCACTGCAGCTACCTCCCCCTTTTACATTTTGTACAAAGCCGCAGCCGCCTTCGGCAGCGCAGGTATTAGACCCTTTGCAGGTATGGTATACCGCCACGGCTGCACAATGCGCGGGATTATCAGGATTGTTATGATCCATGTTCAGACCCTGGCACGCATGGTACAGGATTCCCGGTGTTTTGGGCTCAATACCTAGGCTAAGATCGGGAGCTTTACCAAAAACGGCCCAGCACAACGACATACGGTCGCCCGAACCACTCATGGACGGGAACGGGAATGTAGCCGTTTTCCCATTCCAATAGTCGTTCAGTACGGTTGTAACCCCTTTAATGGCACCAGCAACAACGCTGCTCAGCATCTGGTAATTCTTTTCAGGGTCGTTTTGTTTCAATCTGTTAAGCGCGCCTGCCACATCTTCTGCTTCAGGTATCGGGTATTTGTTTTTTACATGTTCTGAAGTCTGTAACATGGCAGCAGTCCAGGTTTTACCGTCTTTGTGCCATTGTTCCCAAGTATACAATTCATTTTTATCAAATAGTTCCTTCACAAATTCGAAGGTCTCAAAATGGTCCATTTTACCATACTTGACACGTGCTGCCGCATCCCGCGATTTAGGCAGTTTAACGCCCTTTTCATCGTAGGTAGGGTAATCGGTCTCCATAGCTTCAGCATTGGGCTGGAAATTCGGCTGCACAGCCATAAGCATAGGCTTCTGGTTTTGCGGAGCGAGCATCATAGCCAGCGCAAGCTCCTTTATTTCCGGCAACACACCTTTTCCTTCACCCTGATCGGTAATACCCTGAATCATGTCTATCACCTGTTTAAGAGCGGCATCCTGCTTTTCCTGATCAATTGTAGCCCTGAGCGTAGGGTATTCCGGCACATGACTTGGTGGTGTGTTCGCATTGAATACATCGCGCTGCAAGCTGCCTGACTGAAACACATAGTCCCACAGCGTGGTGTTGTCTTCATACCTGATGGCCATGTACCTGAACATGGTAAGATACATATACCCTATAGAACCAAACATAGGCAGGTCTACTTCTGTCATTTTAGGGTTCCAGTTATCAAACGGGGTCTTCGGAAAGTATTTACTTTTATCGGTGATGATCTTTTCAGCATTATCCTCTGTCTCCTCAATAGCGAGAAATAGTGCCAACTGATTTTTGTTTACCGCACCTACATCTACCTTAATTTTATTGTAGGGGCTTTTGGTATCCTTCAGGTTCAGGATATGCGGTATTACCGTGTTGGTTGGCCCATAACACTTCCAGCCATAAGTGCTTTGGTCCATCATCAGCGGGCTGGTGAATGATGGCGTTACGCCTATTGCCTTACAAATGTTCGATGCCATCTGCAAATGCAGCATTTCAGCGATGAAAACACAAAAAAGAGCATTGAACGCCTTTTCATTTCCCGATTTGGGATTGGTGGTCGTTGACATGCCCGGCCACATACGGCCCAGGTAAAAATCATTATTCTGCCCCGTTATCTGGTGCGTGCCATGCAGGGAATACAATGAGGTCATGTAAAGGGGAATTGTAAATAATTCCACGTTCACTGCCGCCTGCACTATCGCATACAAAGCAGACTTGTCGGTGTTTTTCAGGTTATTGTCCCTGCCAGTAATTTGCTGGAATGGTTGAGCTTTCGCCATAAATATGTGGTGGTTTTATAAATAAATAGCAGCGTTGGTTCCTCTAAAATAACAATATTTTAATTGTCAGGATTAAAATTATAAATCCTCTGCACATTATTATAATAAAATTAAAAATTGCGTATTTCCCGCAATTTTTAATAGTAGAATTACTGACATATCACGCGCCAGACGCTTGTATTTTTGCACTACAAACCTTGATGAATTATCCATTCTGAATTGTGCTGAAAATTCCTTTTATATGAAAGGCTATAGAGAAAAGGTAAATAACCAAAATACAGTCACACTTTATATTTCTCACTTTTAAAAGTAAAGCATCATGAGTAACACGTATTCACAAAGCAACCAGATACATGCTTTGTCACAAACAGTAAATGCCGCATTTGGCATGGATTTTCCGTCGGTAGCTGACATGCAAACCTATGTGCAAGCAGTAGTTTCAACGGTACTTACCGATGACCAGGGAACTGCCACAGCAACTAACAACTATCTGGGAAGTGCCGCAGCCGGCACACAATGGGATTGTATATGGGGCCCCTATGTATGGACCAACAACCCCAACACGAACAAAATTATTTGCGACAATACCGTTGCATTATTTTACAACAGCAGCCAGAAACTGTTTGTGGTTGGTATAGCGGGTACCAATTCAAATTCCATGTACGACTGGATGACGGAGGACTTTGATGTAAGCACAACCCAGCCATGGAACACCGTATCGGCAGTAACAAACGCGCCCGCAACAGCGGTACTTTCTACAGGAACCTATAATGGCATTAATAACCTGCTGAACAATATAAAAGATAACAACGGTTACAATGTTGTAACTGCGCTTCAAAATTATCTCACTACACTCGGTGCCAGTGCTGGCGCTCAAACCCTTGCCGTATGCGGACATAGCCTGGGTGGCGCACTAACACCGGTTATGGCCCTTTACCTGTTTGAAAATGCATCTACGTGGAATTCAAACAGCCTTGTAAATGCAGTGGCTGCCTACCCTACTGCTGGACCAACGCCGGGTGACATTAATTTCGCGACTTACTATGAAAATTTAGTAACCAACAACCCAACCCCAAACCCCATAAGCTTTACCTACACCCACATATTCAATTCCATTGATGTTGTGCCACAAGCCTGGGAACTGGACACCATGAGCAACGTACCATTCATATACGATGCTGATTACACAAGCCTGGGCACCCCGCCTGATGCAATAATAGCAGGCATGGTTTCCGGCGCACTATGTTCTTCATTTAACACCAGTGGCTACATACCCAAAAGCAATAATTACACTCATATACAAACAAGAACCGCATTTAATGGCAGTTACCAGGCTGGCAAATCGGTAGCAGGAACCAATCCTGAACTCATTAAAATCTATGATGCTATCAACATGGGAATAGCTGGCATATTTTTCATCAATTCTACGCTGCGTAAATCTCAATTGAATGGCAATACGTCAACCGGAGATAACGGCACTGTTTATCCCAATTTCCTTATTGATTTCGGTAATTTCGTATTGCAAATGGTGTACCAGCATACTATCGCCTACAATTCCAACAGCCTGATCGAGATCCAAGCCTATGTTACAGAATATCAGGGTATAAAGGCCAATATACCAGGCGGTAATACAAGCGAATTCCAAACACCGGAAGGCAGGCTGGCAAGCAGGCTCATTGGCTCAAAACTGGGGCTTAAAAACCTGACCAATCTCGCCAACGCAGGCAAAGCCGCATTAGAAACTGTGAGCGAAGTTGCCTGATTTAAAGGAATAATTTCAATTCCCGAAGAGGCACCGTTCAGGTGTCTCTTTTCATTTAAAATAGTTGACACGTTTAAACATTTAGAGTCAAAAAATTTAGAGTAGTTCGCTTAAGCAGTCATGTCAAATATATGAAAGGTGCAAAATAAATAACAATAAAATATTATTTGTTACGAAAACTTCAAATACCTCACATAAAAATGCAATTGCATGCCAACGTATATACAAATCACATGTCGAATTATAGCAAACCCAATACCAGTAAGGCTTTTGCAAGAAAGCGCTATAAATCAGCAACTTAACAAAAAAATAAAAATATCTAAAATATGTAAAAATATTGTGTAAATCTATAAACACATGCCGCTTACCGCGATGTAATTTTGTCTCAAACTATATGTCACATTTATAGCTGTTTAGCTGGAATAACCCGGCATTGACATTCAAAAACCTGATACTATGAAACTTTACATCAGAAACATGGCATGTGAAACTTGCAAGGTGTATATGAGAGACGTACTTACCAAAATGCATTTTCACCCTACGCGGGTAGAATTAGGAGAAGTGGATATTACTGAAGAAATTGAACCGGAAGAAAAAGTAAAACTCAACAGCATCATCCGCAAAGTGGGTCTTGAACTTGTAGAAAACAATGCCAGCATCATTATAGAAAAAATTAAGCGCTATGCTTTTGATTATGTGCGTGCTGAAGAATACCCTACAGAAAATTTTTCAACTTACCTTACCCAGAAACTCAAGTACGATTACAACTATCTATCCGGTCTTTTTTCTGATGTAGAATCGTACACTATTACCCATTATCTTACTTTGCTGAAAATAGAATATGCCAAAGAACTAATTATCTTTGATGATATTTCCCTTTCCAAAATCTCTGAAAAGCTGCACTACAGCAACGTTGCGCACTTTTCCGCGCAATTTAAAAAATGTACTGGCTTTCCTCCCTCTCATTTTAAAAAGGTGAAAAATAAAAGGCGTTTAACTATCCACGAACTGAACGAGGAATTAAAGAAGAAATAAGCCTTTACATATATATACAGCCATCAAATTAATCTAATCACTAAAATACATAAGAAGAAAACTGAAAGCCGTAAATTAACGTACAGTTAAAGCTTGTACCTTTGTTATACCTGTAACTTTTTTCTTCTTTTAAATATTTACCATGATTGCAAACGAGATTTTTTATGTGGATGATGATATTGATGATATTGAAATATTTTCCGATGCCGTCAAAGCTTTAGTAACCGAAACAAAAATACAAACTGACCTACACACTTACCTTAATGGACAGAGTTTTCTGAAATGTATCAAAGAACGATCTCTGGAAAAAGCTGCGGTGATCCTAGACATCAATATGCCGGAAAAGGATGGTTTTGAAATACTTACACAGATACGCAACGACCCGAAACTAAGTAAGCTACCGGTTGTAATGTATTCCACAAGTGCAGACATTAACAGCATAAAAAAAAGTAAGGAACTAGGGGCAAATTTGTATGCAGTAAAACCCTGCACCTTTAAAGAAGTGGGTCGTATCATTAATAAGATATTAGGCATCGATTGGTCTGCTTTTACGATCAACGATAAAAACTTCCTGCTGCTGGTGTAACCATTCCGTTAAATGAAATCATAAAACCGGGCAAATATTCATGTATTTGCCCGGCTAATTATTCATGCTATGACCGTTGAGGTCAGGTAAGCTAAGGTATGTGAACAAAAGAAAATCCAGCATCTGCCTTGCTGCTATTACGTAGTGTTTGGTGAAATTTAAAGCGTTCTTAATTGTGCAAGTTTTACGCCTAACTTTATACCATGAAAGCAAACCCGAAATTGCATAAATTGAATATTGGTGAAACGCAGATCATACAGGTTAAAGCATCCGCTGACTACTCCAACGATCAAATAACGGTAAGCGATGGTGAAGCCTATAAGGTTTGGTGCAATAAGGGAAATTGGTGGGTAGATATGATAATACCCGCCGGCGCTGATGGCTACCCTAACCCACTCGCTAATCTGTTTGGCCAGCGTGTAAAAGGAGCCAGATGTTTCTGCCTTTGTGGTACTTATAATAACAATGACGCAGCGGCATTTGCAATAGGCAGGCAACACGAATTCGACATAAAGCAAAACGCGGTTCTTTCATTCTTCGCCAACGACGTTAAAGGCTATGAGTGGAATAACTGGGGCAGCATTGTGGTAATGGTTAAAAGATTAAGCTAGCAAACACAGGATAAAGACACATGGAAGTGATGTAATTTTCTGTAGATAATCATATAACAATTTCCGTAGCCACGCGCAGCAACTTTGTTTTATGAATTATAGCATTTCTCTAATTATCCTTATTGCCGCCGTAGCGGGTATTGTTGCAAGCATCTTGTCGGTGCAAAGAAAAAAGAAATTGTTGCTCCTCAAACTGGCAGAACCATTCCCACACACGTGGCGAGACATCCTCCAAAAGAAAGTAGTTTTTTACCAGGGACTTGAAGAAAGTGAGCAGGTGAATTTCGAGGAGCGTGTACGGCTTTTTCTTGCGACGAAACACATAGAAGGTGTTGAAGTTGAGCTTGACAAAACTATTCGGGTATTGGTGGCTGCCAGCGCGATTATACCAACATTTGCTTTCCCGGGCTACAATTATCCAGTAGTGGGTACAGTGCTTATTTATCCCAATAGTTTTGATGAAGAATTCCGAACGAAGCGGTATAAAGGACATCGCGAATTTATATCCGGCATGGTGGGCAACCGGTCGATGAATGGTGTGGTCATTCTTTCAAAACCTGACCTGCTTGCAGATTTTAATGGCTTACCCAATGAGCACAATGTTGGTATACATGAATTTGTACACATGCTGGATAAAGAAGACGGGGAAATTGACGGACTACCACACATGCTCGTTAAACAGCCATTTGTAGGCCCATGGTTACATGAAATAAAGAAAGAAATGATTAAAATAGAAAAGGGCCATTCTGACATTAACCCTTATTCTCTCAAAAACAATGCAGAATTTTTGGCAGTGGTGAGTGAGTATTTTTTTGAAAATCCAAAAAAGTTCCGAAAAAACCATCTTGAACTTTACCAGTTTCTTGCCACCATTTTCAAACGCGATAACAATTTCAGAGGTATCCATCCCGGCAAGTACATCTTGCAGACAGCTGGGGTGTTTTCTAATATTGCTGATTGACAAATCAGTATAGAGATGCTTCAATTGTCCCATAGTTGTCGTTACTGGCTTTGCCAGCCTGTTACTGACATGCGTAAGA
>JBBRPD010000008.1:0-112284 GCA_038228575.1 Chitinophagales bacterium
AAAAAAGAACATGGAGACGCGATGACAACAACCAGTAAAGAGGCCGGACAAAAGCAGGGTAGAATATAATAAAAATCCGCTGTAATGCTTGCTGGCGCTACATTTCAGTCGATGATTACTTTTTTTGCCGGACAACAGTGAAAAATAATATTCGCATTCACTAAAATGCATGGTCTACTATTAGCTTCCTCAACTCGCTTCCGCACCTCTTTTTTTGCCATTCCTGAACATCTTCCTCCTGTTCTTCTTTTAGAAATTCAACCGCCTTCATTTTTTGCAGGTCGTTGGTTGCAGAAACCGGGCAATCCTTTTTTATAGGAATATGGGAAGTTAGAGGTATTGCTGATATTTTGAATAAAGTTAGTAAAAGGTACATTACGGGGCCATCCTTCGGTCAGTGGTCCGGGAAAAAGTGCTATCCCGCTACTACTTAGGCATGGGCACCACTATATCGTCAATTTTTAAAAACTCTTTGGCCATCGTTTTTTGGCTGTCGTTATATTTAAAGCTCTTTTTGCTGCCGGGGAAGGATAAAGTAAAGGCAGCAAGCATAAATTTTTTGCCATTGAAATAGTAGCTTCTATTCGAGATGGAAATTTTAGCAGCGTTTTTTAATACGGTTGCCGCTTCTGCGCCCGTCATAGGTACATTATACATGTCGCCATCGTTAATGATGGTTAGTTCTTTCTTAGTGTCGTCGTAAACTGATACTGTCGTCGGGGCGGCATTGAGGATGCTCATCTTATCGGCTTTCATGAGCTTTAAATAATGGCTGGCAATGGCACTGGCGGCTAATTTTACCTTTGTTGTATCCAACCCTTGCCTCTGCATGGCCGAATAATAGAAATTGCCCGTCATCATAACATTTCCCAGGCTGTCGCCGGTGCTCCTGCCTATAGCCACTGCAACATCGTAATCAATGCCCTTGGTCCATTTTTCGGTTGCCAATTCAGTAAAAGTGAGGGAAGAAGAAAGGAACGTAGAATTAACGGTTGAAATTTTATCTTTCGTAAGTTGCAGATAGGTATTGGTACCAAATGGGTGCATAACAATCCGATCCATTTTCTGGATCTGGTCTGGAAAATAAAAATCCAATAGCAACTGGTTGCTCATATCAATATCAGCAAACAATTCGCTCGATGCCCCCTTGAATTTTGCCAGCACATGTTTTACCCCTTTATATTCATAGGTAAAGTAACTATTGCAATGTTCGTCAAGATATTTTGCATCGATTTTTGTATTTCTTCCGCCCCATTTGCCAGTGTATATTTTTTCTTTTATGTCGTCGCGGGAGTGCCCGAGATAGCAGGCATCCTTTGTTAATTTAACATAGGTGTGCCGCTCTTTATCCAGCAAAACAACATATTGAGGTTTGGAATCGATACAGGTAAAGGTGAACTTCTTCTTATTGCCAATGCAGTCGTACTCTATCCATTCAGTGCCAGTGGCAGAAGTTTGTAAAAAGTAGCCATAGTGGCGACTACTCTGGTCATATATATACACCCACACTTGCTCTCCACTAGCATAGCAACAGGCGGCAATAAATGTGAGGATAGCGCAAAGAAGCAGCGTTTTTTTCATAATTGGTGTATGGGGATGAGCATTATTTTCAACCACTAGCTGCTAATGTATTGAAAATTTGCTATAGAATGAAGGCGCAGGATGTACGAGGTGCAATTAGCTACCCGTTCTTGCCAAATTGTTTTCTTTAATAAAGTTTTCAGGCAGTATTTCACCGGGATGTACTGGTGGTAATTCTCTTTTTAGCATTGTTATTGTTTTAGTGGTAAGTTGCCCCAAACACATCCATTTATTACGGAAATTAGACTGGCTGAAACACCGCAGCAATAATGATTATATTCAGTGAGTTATAAAAGTGCAAGATAGAGGATTCGCTGGGTAATAATCTTGAATTTTTTCGCTTTAAGATATACAACTGACATACTATGTTGACATTAGTTCTGTCAACATAGTATCAAGTTTGCCAATTTCTTTTTCATGATCCAATAGCCAGTCGAATGCCCATATCTTTTGAATTTTCCATCCTAATCCGTTAAGTATAGTTTCTCTAAGTCGGTCTCGATCTCTAACTGTTGGAATGTTGGAATAATTTGGGTTATCTAATTCTACAGCTAAAAGATATTCGCCAGTTTTTTTAGGGTGAACAATGGCTATATTTATCTTGTATGAAGAGCAGCCTATATTTGAATGAACCATCCAGCCTTTATTTTCTAGTTTTTCTATAATTTGTTTTTCTATTATACTGTGATTAGTCCGTAATAAATTTCTTTGATCACTACCATATTTTTGATTCCTATGTGCAAATTCCAAGTAATGCTTCAAATCCCTAACACCAATAGATTTAGTTCTAGTTAAGTCAATATCTTCTGGGGTGATTGAGCTAAAAATCTTCACCCCCAGTCTCGCTCTGGTAACTGCAACATTCAACCTGCGTTGTCCTCCCTCTTTAGTTAGGGGCCCGAAATTCATAGGAAGCTTACCGGCATGGTCACGACCAAAGCAAATCGAAAACAATATTATATCCCGCTCATCACCTTGAACATTTTCTAGGTTCTTTATGAATAGCCTGTCAGTGCTATGCTCCGATATACTCCTTTCCAATTCCGGCTGCTTTGCCATTTGCTCATCCAGTAACTTATCAATAAGTGCTTTTTGACTAATATTAAAGGTTACTACGCCCATTGAAATCTGTTTACGGGTAGCATCCAGAAAATGCTCTGTTATTTCTTTTACTATTGCTTCAGCTTCCACCTGATTAGTTCTTGTTCCACCTCGATCATAAATACCAGGTACAATGTTCATTGTGACACTGTTATCAGATGTAGTATTGGATGGGAAAGTAATTAATTTTGAGTCATAATATTTATCATTCGAGAAACTGATCAAGCTTTCGTATTTGCTTCGATAATGCCATTCCAAGTGCAATGTTGGTATACCCGCACCCAAGCATTCATCTAAAATACTCTCCAAATCTTTTACCGTGGTGTCATCTTCGCTATTTGAATCATCTCCACTATTGAAAAAACTTGTAGGAGGTAATTGTTTAGGATCACCAACAACTACAAGCTGTTTGCCGCGTGCGATTGCTCCGATTGCATCCCAAACGGGAATTTGAGAGGCTTCATCGAAAACTATTAAATCAAAAAAGGCATCTGCATTTAGATATTGGGCAACAGATAGGGGTGACATGAGTAAGCATGGCTTAAGTTTTGTCAATAAAGATGGGATACCTTGCAACAATTTCCTAACCGGCAAATGCGCTCTCTGTTTTGCAATTTCGCGTAATAGCAATGCCATTTCTGCACTAGGCTTTTGAGCAGTAGATTGCTTTGGTACATTAGATGCCAACCTAGCTGCAATATACCTTTCAGTTAATTGCTGGAATTTGTTGTCTGTTTCTTGAAATTGTAAAATTTTACGTCCGTGTTCCGCGCTCGAAAAATTTCTTAATGAAGGCATTTCATCGATTCGCATTTTAAGCCACCAGTTACAATAGCTGAATTCTACAAGTTGGTCAACATTTGCTAAGTTAGTATCACCAATTTCCAACGCAATAATTATTGGTTCTAATCCTAATTGTATCGCTAGCATTTTAAGATATTGCCACCTTGTCCATGCACGTAAATATTGCCTGTTTTTTACCCAACCGTTTAATGTTTGTTTAACATTTTCCAATGATGCGACATTCACAACACTCTGAATGTTATTATTTGAAGTCAGTCTATCTATTCTTTGTAAACTTGCTTCAAATTGTAACAACTTTGCATTAAATAACTCTATTCCGGTTCTTAATTTTCCATTGGCAGTTAATAAAAACTGTTGTTCACTTACAATTTTTAAAATTGATGAGCGATACTGTGCGCCATTTACGCCGTTCAAGTTGTAGAGAAACCGATTTAAATCATCTGTAAAGTTTTTAGCCCATGTTTCGTACTTAGTCACTATTTCCCAATCAGTCTCCCATCCTTTATAGTCGTTTTCAAGCAATAATTTACCATCGTTCTCATGCTCCTTTAAAAAAGCATCTGTTGAATTGAGTAATTCCAAAGTTGTGAGAAAATCTGGGTACAAAATAGCATCGTAGCTTTTTTGCAAGCGTGTATATGGTACAATTTGCCTAAGTGCGGCTTTCTTTGTAAAAACTCGTTTAGGCCACCATGTAGTTAGGGCCGCATTCCACTGAATACGGAGATTAGCCGCATTCAGAGAACAAACTTCCGGCCGGAAATCTGTCGCCAATTGCTTCCACTGAGTAACTCTCGTTTTTGAGTGTTCCTTTAGGGTATTTAATTTAGAATAGGCTATTTCATTATCAGCATGAATAATAAATGATTTGGGAATTAAAGATGCCTCCAATAGTGTATCAGAAAATGCTCTCAGTTGTTTGAGATGTCCGTAATTTATAGCATCTACATTCAGTCCGAGAAATGACAATAAGGATTGTGCAGAAGATTGCAGCACACTACAAGTTTGTAAAACCACTTGGACCTCTTTTACCATATTTTCTTCCCATGCGTTAGTCCATTCAGTTTGATGGATATGAGCAAGTTCTGAAGCCGCTATTTTAGGAAGTTCAGAATGTAGTGATTGCAATGAACGTGATACTTCCCGGATACGATGGAGGTCGTCAGCCGAGTGTGTTTCGCTGCCAATCCACGAAAGATCAACAGCATTTAGGTTTCGATTTTTTACAACAATATTAATTGCATCCCAGGCAGTTAATCCGTTCATTGCCTGTTTGTGTAAGGCCGTTACCATTTCATTCAAATCATCTCGTAAAGCTTTCAATCTTGATGCTTCTGTTCGCCATTCTTCATTTGTAAAGGTTGTTGTCGAATTTAAAGCAACTTTTAATTGGCTAAGAACTTCTATTTTTTTTGCTTTTGCCGAATGCAACTCCAAACAAAATGGGTCCAAGCCAATTGCAGAAAGCCGTTTTTTTACAACTTCTAGCGCTGCCATTTTTTCTGACACAAATAACACGGTTTTACCCTGCCCCAAAGTATGGGCGATCAGGTTTGTAATAGTTTGAGATTTGCCGGTACCGGGGGGGCCTTCTAAAGCAAAATCATATCCTTCTGACGCCCGGCTAATAGCATTCAGCTGAGATGAATCGGCAAGCAATGGTGTTAAAAGGTCAGCAGGCGTATGGCGATTGTCCAGATCATTTCTGAAGCTGATGTCAGTTTCTATTGTTAGCGGCTCATGTGGGTGCTCAATGAGATGATTGACAATCCTGTTTTTGCTTAATTGCTCAGATCTGTCCTGTAAGTCTTTCCACATCAGATATTTGGTGAACGAAAAAATACCCAGATAGACATCTTCTGTTACTTCCCATTTAGGTAATTCGTTAGTTGCAAGGCGGAATATTTGCCAGATTTTGGCTACATCTACTCCGTTATCGTCAGTTGGTAGTGGATCTAACCCGTTTATTGTTAGTTGAAAATTTTCTTTTAAAAGTTGAAGTAAAGTGGGGTTAACTATCGTTTCATCATCATGTCGTTTAATAGCGTATCCAGTTTGCAACGATTTACGTGTTAATGTTACAGGTACAAATAAAATAGGCGCGATATACGATTGCTCTGCTCTGCTGTCTTCAGTCCATTTTAAAAATCCTAACGCTAAAAATAAAGTATTAGCCCCACCTTCCTCTAATCCTAGTTTGGCAGCAGAAAAAATATTGTAAAGCTTAGAGTCTAGTGACTTTGAATCGACAAGTGCGATCAATTCTTTTTGATCCAAAGACTGTTGTGCCATCAATTTTAATGGCTCTTCTCCCAATCTTTTATAAGCAAGCGCCGCACTCCTAGGGTCATCTCCTTCCATTAATTTAATAACTGGCTTGAACTTCCATTCGAGACCTTGCGAAATAGTGTCTTCTAAGTGTGAAGGAGATGGTACGTATAATGGCAGCGTAAGCTTACTTTCTTTAAAATTTATTTGGCGATTTCTAAGCGTCAAGTCTAGCAATTTTGCTTTCCATCTATTTAATCGCCCTTGCGCGGTATTTGTAATTGTATCCTCAATAATAATGGCATCGGAGTCAAGCGGAGGTAACTGCGGAGGGGCATCTATGATGATGGTGGATTTTTCAAATGTACGATCCGGCGATTTTATGGTACTATGCTTCGATGGCAATGGCCTTATCTGCTCAATTCTTGAGCGTTTTATGTCAATAGCAATGTTAAATTCACTATCATCTTCAAGATGTTTCAAACCTACATCTGAAGCGGTTTTTAATAATTGAACCGGATGTTGAGACAAAAATGTGGTTTCAAATACAATAAACTCTCCACTAGCAACACGTTTACGAACACCTTGACAGTCGTCAAAAATAGCATTAGGAAATGTTGTATTAATTAACCAGCAACCAACCCAGGCATGGCCTTTTTTAAGTAATATAACGGGATTTAAACCTGCCTGTTCTAAACAAGATGACATCAACATAGCTGTGTCCAAACAAGTAGCTATCCCTCCTGATAAGATCCTTTGAGGTGTCCTGATTTTTTGCCCCTCTGTACCAAAAGATGCAGGAGGTTCAGAATAATGAATGTGCTCTTCTCCAATGACGCTGTATAAAGCCGATATTTGAAGCCAAGCATCTTCACGATTTTTAGATTGATAACCGTTCATTGTCGTACCTCTACCAAGAGTTTTCAGTCGCTCAGCAGATTTAAAAATCAAAGTATCTACAATCGGGTCATTCGGCAATGAGAACGCTGCTAATAGTTCAGGCAATGAACGAGTACCCGCCCATTGGTTATATGCCAATATTTCTACTTCTTTCTTGATGTTGGCAATGGTATCTGTAGCAGATAATATTTCAATATTCAAAAAACCTCTCTCTGCCTCCGTTTGCTTAGCAAGGAATTCATGCTGGAATTTTATGTCAATTAATGATATTTTCTTCGTTTCATTGCTTGCTAAATCACCCAGAATCAACACTTGCGTGTCTGAAAAAATTGGTGTTGTCGTTATCCGTATTGATATGTTGGCAATAGTCTGATCGTTATCATTTCGCAAAACTATTTCACGAACGAATGGTATGTTATTTTGATACGAAACATAACTTACGATTGTATCAGCTATAATATCAATGTTCAGTAAGTTGGCAATTTGTGTTCTCATTATGATTTAGTTAAATTTAGCCTACACTTTCCAATATCTTTCAGTGCGAGATTGCTATAGTCTTCGGTATATAAAATTCCCAGTTTCCAATGAATCGGCTGTATAATAAATTCTAACCCAAACATTCATTTTCAAACAAAAATAAACAATTTATTAATTTTATTTCGTTTATATCTAACAAAAGCAAAAAAACTCCCTCCGGCATGCACCGAAGGGAGTTCTCATTGTACTTACTAAGTATGCAACGCTGGCTGGCACTAAGCCACAACCTGTAATGCCGCGCGTATTTTACCTTCTATTTCATTGGCTACTTCTGGGTTATCACTGAGGAATTGCTTTACAGAATCCCTGCCCTGGCCAATTTTACTATCGTTGTAGCTGTACCATGAGCCGCTTTTTTGCAAGATCTGCAAATCGACACCCATATCTATTATCTCACCAATTTTGCTGATTCCTTCTCCGAAAATGATGTCAAATTCTACCTGACGGAAAGGCGGCGCTACTTTATTCTTCACCACTTTTACACGGGTGCGGTTACCATTAGCAACATCACCATCTTTGATCTGGCTGATACGGCGGATATCCAAACGTACGGAAGCATAGAATTTCAGGGCATTACCACCGGTTGTTGTTTCCGGGTTGCCGAACATAACACCAATCTTTTCACGCAGTTGGTTAATGAAGATGCAGCAGCAGCCTGTGCGGGAAATAGTCGCAGTCAGCTTCCGGAGCGCCTGGCTCATCAAACGGGCTTGAAGACCCATTTTGCTTTCGCCCATTTCACCTTCTAACTCGCCCTTAGGTACCAGTGCCGCAACGGAGTCAATTACAACAACGTCTACAGCGCCTGATGATATGAGGCGGTCGGCAATTTCCAATGCCTGCTCACCATAATCGGGCTGTGAAATAATAAGGCTGTCTACATCAACACCCAGTTTGGTAGCGTATGCTGAATCAAAAGCGTGTTCCGCATCTATTATAGCGCAGATGCCGCCTTTTTTCTGTGCTTCTGCAATGGTGTGAATAGCAACGGTTGTTTTACCCGATGATTCCGGTCCGTATATTTCAATAATACGGCCGCGGGGTAAACCTCCAACTCCAAGGGCTACATCCAGCCCTATAGAACCTGTGCTAATCACTTCCATTGGGTCATGGCCTTTTTCACCTAACATCATCACCGAACCCTTACCATAATCTTTTTCGATTTTGTCCATCGCCAGCTTCAGGACTTTCAACTTGTCGTCTGACATATCTATAGCTTTTTTTGTTTCCTTCATTGATAGGTCAAAAGTAGGTCAAAATAGTACAGCGTACATCGGTGACAGCAAGAAGATATCCACAATCTGAATTTTATGTAAAGCCTTTACTATGGCTGCTTTCAGTGTACCCGTGTGGCTTTAACTGTGGACATGTGGCTGTTGTATTGTTTTTTATTTGTATTGGTCTTCGGTTTTCTTGTCCAGCCATTCTTTTTTCTCTATACGATAAGAAAGTACCAGACCCAAGCCACCAAAAAGGGCGATGAGCGAGAAATATATTTGCGGAAAATTACGGTCGGCACTCCCGTGGTTGGTCATATATTCATTAAGCAGAAAAGCCAGAAAAAGCCCCAACCCGACGCCGCACAGCAGCAAACCATACTTTAAACTAATGAATGGCTTGGGTGCGATGGGTATACTGCGCGGGTTCATACCGCGCTCTATCATGGCCATGTTTTCCCTGTTCCTGAAATAAACAATGCCAAATATCATTCCAAAGAATGTAAGAAAAAAGAACATTGCGGTTATTGCTTCCGGTCCCATAGTAATGTGTTTTAAGTGTTTTGTAAATATTGTTAAGTCACTATTTGCAAACAGTTGTACCATCTAAGACTACACAACCACAATGGTGGTTACAAAAAACTGTAGTTTTATTTTTATTTGGCCGGGTGTAACCATACATGGTTTACGCGCGTCTTATACTACACACATGCAAGGGCAGGAAGAAGATATAGCTTTAATTAAAATGGTACTCCACGGTACACCGGCAGCCTATGGCAAACTGGTGGTGCGGTATCAGGGCTATGTATTTTCGGTAGTGCTTAAGTATGTGCAAAACCGCGAACTGGCCGAAGAACTGGCGCAGGATGTGTTTGTGAAAGCCTACAAAAGCCTGGCCGATTTTAAGGGCAATAGTAAATTCAGCACCTGGCTGTATAGTATTACACATAATACCTGCCTTTCTCAATTGCGGAAAAAGGATAGCGATATTGTTTTTCCCGGCGATGACTATTTGCTGAGCGCGGCGGAGCATTCGGGTCAGGCATTACAACCGGGTATGTTGCTGGAACAGAAAATGCAGCAACGGATGCTGGACCAGGCGATGCGTTTTTTACCGGTAGCGGATGCCGAGATCATTACACTGTTTTACCTGGCAGAGCAGTCGGTTGATGAGATTGGGACAATCACCGGGATATCCGCCAGCAATGTGAAGGTGCGGTTATTCAGGGCAAGGGCAAAACTGAAAGAAATTATGGAAACAAAATTTAGTAGCGAAATGAGTGGGTAACCCTGAAATGGCAAAGCATTAGCTTAAAAATTGGTCACTATCCCCTGCAGCAAGCCGCAGGCATTTATCTTCCTCTCTTTGGGCGAGGATTAAGGAGAGATCACCGCTAAGTCAATGAAATTGCCCGAAAATGATTAATTTTAATTCACTACTGTCCGATTAAAATATCATTTGTAAAAGTGAGTAACACCTGCGCCGCCGTCCCGGCGCAGACATTAGAGTAACAAGCTTCAGCAAAACACGCAGCAGGGCTCCTTTTGCCCGCGGCAGCGATAGGCAAAAGTGCCGCTTTTTTTGGTTCTTTTTTTGCGGCACCACAAAAAAAGAACATGGAGACGCGATGACAACAACCAGTAAAGAAGCCGGACAAAAGCACGGTAGAATATAATAAAAATCCGCTGTAATGCTTGCTGGCGCTACATTTCAGTCGATGATTACTTTTTTTGCCGGACAACAGTGATTTTAATTGCTTAAAAGATGGAACAAAACGAATTGGAAATACAGCTTTGGAATTATATTGACGGCACTTGCAGCATTGCTGACGGGGAGCGCATACGTATTTTGCTGGCCACCGACGAGCAGGTAAAACGCCAGTATGAAGAGCTGATGTCTTTCCAAACCTTGCTGAATGCTACGGAAACAGAAGAACCGTCGCTGCGTTTTGCTAAAAATGTAATGGAAGCGGTGGCAAAAACTACCGTTGCCCCTGCTGCCAGCAAATATGTAAATCCATTTGTTTTGCGAGGCATTGCCACATTTTTTATTGTCTCCATCGTAGCCCTGATTGCCTATGCTTTTGCCAATGTGCATACTACCAGTGCATCAGCTATAAAATTGCCAGAAATGAACCTCGGGGCACTGCACGCCGAAAAGGTTTTCAGCAGCACTTTTATTTATATAGTTCTGGGGGTAAACGTTATAGCTGGCTTGGTACTTGCAGATCTGTTTTTAAGAAGGCGATCGCATCGCGATGCTTAAAGGCCGTAAGCGAATAGAAAAAAGCCAACTAATACAAGCGCAACTAAAAGATAAAAAGCACCAATAATACCCAAAATAAACCCTGCTGTGGCCGCACCTTTTGATCGCCCACCGGCTTTCATCCCTCTCGCTCCATAAATAATAGCCAGTATAGAAAGTGGAGGGAACACAAAAACACTTAACAGCCCGAAAATTAATGATTGGCTGCCGTAGGAGAGGCCACTACCCCGATCGGGAGCAAAGCGTTGCTTTACCCTGTTGGCAAAATTGAATACTTTTTCGGCAAAATTATTTTTGTGCGCGTACGTGCCAACATGTTGTTGCGAGCTGCCTGTAGTCACTACTTTTAAAGGAAAGCCTGCAAATACAAAGTTTACAGAAAAGCAAAGTATCAGCAGCGTAATAACGGTCGATAGCGTTAATTTCATAGTGTGTGTTTGAATTTTATTATACAGCAAAAAATATGCCATGTCTAATTATCTAATTTTATTTCAAATAATTTAGGCCAGAATTTCCCGGTTATAAATATGCGGTTGCTGGCGGCATCGTAGGCTATGCCATTAAGTACTTCCGGCATACCACGGCGGCCAGAAATAGGTGCTATGCCGGCACGTTCGCGCAGGGTGCCAAGGTCGGCACGGCCAACAACACGGCCGGTTGCGGTATCAATTTTAAGTATCAATTCAGTTTGCCACTGGTTAGCATAAATGAACCCTTTTATCATTTCCAGTTCGTTTATTTCATTAACGGGGCCATGTTCATCCAGTACCCGCAGCGTTTTTACTTCTTTAAAGGTGGCGGGGTCAATAAAATGGAGTGTACTGGTACCGTCATCAAATATCAGTTCCTTACCATTATTACACATGCCCCAGCCTTCCGGCGCAACAAATGCAAAGCTTTGTTCCTGCTTCAGTGTTTTTAAATTATATACAAAGCCTTTGCCTTCTTTATAGGTAAGCTGGTAAATTTTACCATTCAGAATAGTAAGCCCTTCGCCAAAAAAACGGGCTTCCACTTTGGTTGTAATGGCTGGCTTGCCTGTAGCAAGGTCCACCTTACGGATGTCTGATGACCCATACTCTCCCGTGCTTTCGTAAAGGAAACCATCTTTAAACTCAAGACCTTCGGTAAACGCCTTGGGGTCGTGCGGATACTCCTTTACAATTTCGTAGGATATGACCTTGGGTATAAGCTGGTCAGTTTTGGTGTCAACTGCTGGTTGGCTGGTTTCAACAGGTTTGTTATTACTGTTGCAAGCTACCAGCAATAACGCTAGCCAGCATAGCTTACTTAACTTTTTCAATTTCTGCATATTGGTAATGTGCGGGTGTGTATTATTTTTTGAAACCGATTTTGTCGCGGTCATCCCACTTTCTTTTAGCAACATTTTCATCGAGGATATTTTCTATTGCATCGTAAATTTCCGATAATTGAGCATCGTGGTTTCCCAATCTTTGTTTGATCTCGTTAAGCTGTTCCGTGAAATCATTTTGCCTTTGTACAATGCGCCTGATTTCAACAAATGCACGCATGATAGCTATATTCATCGCTATTGCCTTGGAAGAATTGACTATGCCACTTAGCATTGCAATACCTTGTTCCGTAAAAGCGTAAGGCATATACCTGGTGCCACCCCGGTTGTTTGAGGTTTCAATTTGCAACCTCAAACCGCGCTGAGCATCCTGCTGTTCTAAGTGATTTACCTGAATATTTATACTTGCGAACTCTTCCTTTGTGAGTTGGAACATAAAATCTGAAGGGAAGCGGGAAATATTTCTTTTTACTGCAAGATTCAGTGCTTTAGTTTCTACTTCGTACAATGCAGCAAGATCTCTATCAAGAATAACACGCTCACCACGAAATTCATAAATTCTATTCTGTACACTTTGTATGATTTGCATTCGATAATTTTTCGGGTATATTAAATAGCTTACTTAACTTTTTCCGTGCTTTCATATCGCTTAAACCCTATTGGGTTGTATTTGGGTTGTGTCGTAGTTACTTCTTCATCCTGCAGGTCTATCATACCCGTAAAGCTGGTATAGAATGCCATTTTTATAGCTTTCAGCATTAGTGCGTCCACATCGTTCATGGTTATAGCGGCCGGCGTATCAATAACGGCGAGGTTCACTTCTTCCGGCTTTTGGTTATCCAGGCTGCTGGTGTGTAGTTGCAGCAATACCAGTACCTGGCCTGTTATGGCAGGCATGAAGGTAACATGAAAGCCATGTTCGGTATATTCTTTGTGCCCGGATACTGCGTTTCTGAACGAAACATTCATGGGCATAGAGCCCGACCTGAAAGTGACTGCCGGTATATTGGCGCAGGTGCCATTTATTTCCTCGTTATAAGCATGGCTGGTATCTACAAAGTAGCCCGGTTTATAGTCGGCCTTCTCATTCAGCTGGTCGGCTATTGCTGTTAGCTGTTCCCGAACTTGCTTATATTTTTCCAGCCACTGAGCTCGCCTGGCCTCTACATTTTTCAATCCCCGCGCATACTTGTTTGCGGCATTCAGTATTTCATTAGTCATTGTTGCTGGTTTTTATCGCTCATGTTGGCGCAATTGGCAAGTAGCAAAGTTAAGCATTGGCGCACATCAACCTGCAAAACAGGCTTGCAAAAAAAGTTGTAATATATGCACAACTTCCTTAACTTTAGTGTTCAATCCTCTCGTTATGCTAAAAACAATTCTGATTTTTTTGCTGGCGTTCTATGTTCATATTGCAGTTGCTCAGAAGGGTATGTTGATGGGGAAGATAGTGGATGAGCAAAATAATCCTGTCCGCAATGCGCGGCTTATCGTAGCCCGGGATGCGGTGGACTACACTGCAGTTGTTACTTCCGAAGGTTTGTATTATACTGATTCCATGATACAGGGCGATTATAAGGTATACATTATAGTAGGCAAAGTCACCTACGAATCAACCACCAAGGTGCAGCCCACTTACCGCAAGCACTATTTCTATAATTTCAGGCTTTTGGGTACAAAGGCATTTGTTTCGGCAGTTGATAGCGATCCTTTTATGGAACGGGCCCTGATCAAAGCGCAAAAAGCCCCTGCGGTGTTTAATTACTAATAAAGTTAACTTTACCTTCCAATTTATGAAAAAGACAGTTGCTGTTGTGTTATCATTACTTGCCTGTGCCCTTACAGGTTTTGCAAAGCAGTACCCGCTCATGGGCAAAATACAGGATGCCACCGGCAAACCAGTTAACCCCACTAAAGTAACGGTTGAAGGTAATGGCAAGGCTGAAATTGCCTGGCTTAAAAGCGATGGGCTGTACTATACTAACTTGCTGCCGGATGGTAAATACAGCATAAAAATTGTTAGCGGGGCCGTTACCTGCACTGGTACTGTAACACTAAACACCAGTGATGCTGCAAAAAGCGATAAACCTGTTTTTTACAATTTCCGGTTATATGGCAATAAGGCTGTTGTGGTTACCACTACCGAAGACCCATTTGCGTTGGTAGCGCTGGAAAGGGCAAAAGAACAGGAAATGTCAATTGACGCACCAATTAATGCCTCAGGTCACCACAGTCTCATAAATGGCAAGGAGCCACTATCATTGCTGCCAGAAGTGAGTAATGACGGTCATTACTATTCGGCGCCAACTGAAACGGGTAACACTGCTCCGCACTTATACTATGCGCCTGCATTGCCACAAAATATACAACAGCGCCCTGTTTTCATCTATGACAAGAAACGGAGGCATTAAAGGCAAATACTGCCCACTCAATATCCAAGACTTAGTTAAATTTATTAACTTATGAGCCCTATTTGTGGCTATATCTGGCAATTGATATGGCAATGAGTATGTTATTTGCTTTATTTTTAAGACTTTTGTTACAGATGTACAGGAATACATAAATCTTGACATTTAAAAATATCTATGAGCGATTTTATAAAGAAGGCATTGGGCTTGTTCGTGGAATTTGACGAGACCTCTGCAACCTCAACAGGCGCAAGCAGTGTACCATCATCGCCATCTCCCAATTTCAATACTCCGCCACCCACACCGCCACCGCAGGGCAACCAGCAGACAGCGCAAAAGCAGGCTGCTTACACCAGCCCTATGACACAGCAGGATATTGACAAATTTTCAAGGCATTTTCAGGAAGTGTTTGATAAAGCTAATCTTGATGGACTCGATTACTATGAGTTCAGCAAAATGATGGATATGCTGGAATCAAAAATACCTGATGAAAATACCCGAATAGCAACAGTTTTCGCTACGCTGAACATGCAGGGCCTTACGAAAGATAAGATACTGGAAACGGCACGCCACTATATTACCGTGCTGGAATCAGACAAAGCACAGTTTGAAAAGGCCGCTGCCGAAAAGGCCAACCAGGAAGTAGAAGACCGTAAAGGCAAAATATCGGGACTTGAAAAGAAAATAGCTGATAATACGGAGATGATAAAAAAGCTGACACAGGAAATTGCGGAAGCACAATCAACTATTGCCACCTACAAAACCGAAATGGTTCAGTACGACACAAAAATTTCATCGAGCAAGGGCAGTTATACCATTGCTTACCGGGCTATCTACAATAAAATAATAACCGACATTCAGAAACTAACCCAACTAATTTAAATTTTTATGGAAACACAGATATTCCCTGTTAGTGGCGCCCAGGCTGATAAGTTGAAGTCATATTGGAACAGGCCGGGTGGCAAATTTGGCTTACTGTTTGGTATCGGTGTGCTGGTATCTATCGCTTACTACGTTATACCTATTCTTACCCTAGTGGTTTGGAATACGTTCAATTTTGCCGTGGCGCTTACCTGCCTCGCCGCCTTCCTGTATTGCGTAACCAACCGTAAGCTAAGGCTTTCATTATTTTATTTTTATGAGATACTCATGAAAAAACTGGTGGGTGTTGTTATAGAGCTGGACCCCTTTATAATTGCGGAAGACTATATTAACGATATGGAAAAACAGCGCGAAAAACTCTATAACCAATCAGTTGACGTGCAGGGCCAGAAGGAGCGCATTGACATGAAAATAAAGGAGAAGGAAGATGAAAAGACCCACCTTTATGCTAAAGCTAAAGCTGCAAAAGAAAACAATATGCTGCCGGAATTAGGTAACGCAACCCGCCAGATAGCCCGACTTGACGAATACGTAAAACAACTGACGCCCATTAGCGTAAACCTGACCAAGATAGACGACTACCTGACCAAAATATACAAGAACAGCGCCTACCTAATTGAAGATGCCAAGAACGAACTGAATCTGAAAAAAGACCTTTACAATTCTGTTACCACCGGTAACCAGGCGCTTAATTCTGCATTGAAAATTTTCAAGGGCGACCCTGAAAAGAAGTTGTTGGTAGAACAATCGATGGAATACCTGAAAGAAGATATTGCCGACAAACTGGGCAATATGAAAAAGGCAATTTCTTATTCGTCTGACTTCATGCGCTCTATTGACCTGGACAATGCTACTTACGAACAGCAAGGCCTGCAAATGCTTGAAAATTATGTGCCTGACGACAGGCTGAATTCATCGAGCGCTCCTGCAAAAATCACCATGCCGGTATCATCTACTCCGGCTGCCCCGGGCAAGGTAGATACCGACTATTACAATAACCTGTTAAGCTAAATTATTACTACTTCAAACAACACACTTATGTCAGTTAAAATTAAAACCTCCGGGAAAATTGTTATTATCCTTCTTGTAATTGGTGGCATTTTTTTAGGTAAAGTATATTGGTGGGACAAGCGCCCGCAAGCTGCTAAAGAATCGACCGATATTGGTAAGGTTATGTTGCCCGATGCCCCTGAAGCATCACTTTCAGGTAATGCTACTATGCTAGGCATTCCGTCCACGGAACCATCAGTAAATGGTGGCACAAAAATAGCCTGGAAGGTAATGGCCTGGAATGCTCAGTTTCCACTCATGTATGCGAATGGCGGCCCTTTGACCACCAAGAATTCACTGATGGACAAATCAAAACTGCAGATAAGTATTGAAAGGCAGGATGATTGTAATAAGGCCATTGCTGACATTGTAAAATTTGCGCAAGACTATAAGAACAACCCGAACACTACGGGTGTATTCGCTTCTTTCATGGGCGATGGTATGCCGGGCTTCTTTGCTGCATTGGCTAAAGAGTTGGAACCATTGGGGCCTGAGTTTCAGCCTATCGCATTTTGTGCAATGGGTAAGTCGTATGGCGAAGATAAAGTAATGGCACCGGTTAGCTGGAAGCAAAACCCACAGTCTGCAATTGGTGGCACCGTTGCCTGCGTGCTACGGGATGGTGACATGAACATCTTGTTGAAATGGGCTGGTGATAACAATATTAAAGTGAATCCTGATGAAACTACTTACGACCGGAACGCGATAAATCTGGTCTCTGCTAATGACTTTCTGGATGCACCTGCAAAATATATCACAGGCTATAAGGAAAAGCGCAAAATGCTCGTAAATGGCAAAAAGACATCAATAGACACAACAGTGGGTGTAGACGCTATTGCTACTTGGACACCGGGCGATGTAAATGTTGCTAAACAAAAAGGCGGATTGGTAAGCATTGCCTCCACCAGGGAATATTCAACCCAGATGCCGAATATCACCATTACCATAAAGAAGTTCGCCTACGACCACCGCACTGATATCGAGAACATTATTATAAATCTGGCGCAGTCAGGCGACCAGATCCGTTCTTTCAATGAAGCAAAGAAATTTGCAGCAGATGTTTCCGCAACTGTTTACAAAGAGCAGAATGGCGAGTTTTGGTTAAAATATTACAATGGCGTTGAAGATAAAGACATGCAGGGCCTCAATGTTTCATTAGGTGGTTCTATGTCGTTTAACCTTTCTGATGAAGCGAATATGTTTGGTTTGGGTAAAGATGCTATCGACCGCTACCGCATTGTTTATGGTTCGTTCGGCGATATTATGGTAAAAATGTATCCTGAACTGATACCCAGCTATCCTGCTTATGCCAAGGTAGTTGATAAATCTTTTCTGCAATCGGTTATTGCTAACCATGCTGAATTAATGGAAGGTAAGGCAATGAAAGTAGAATATGCGGGTGAAATAACCAGTGAAGTGTCGTCAAAATCGTACCAGATACAGTTTGAAACAGGCAGTGCTACCATAAAGACGGAATCATATACCGCGCTAGATGAAATCATGAAAAGCTCTATTGTGGCCGAAGCACTTACAGTTGGTGTGTATGGGCATACCGATAATGTTGGTACAGAAGAAAAAAATCAGGCACTTTCTCAGCAAAGGGCTGCCGCTGTAAAAAATTATTTAATAAGCAAAGGCATAAAAGAAAATCGCATTACCGTTAAGGGTTACGGATCAACCAAGCCAATTGAAGACAATGGTACCGCAGCTGGTAAAGCAAAGAACAGAAGGGTGCAGATTGTATTGGGTAAGTAACCCGCATTAACCTCATTACAAAAACAACAGGTATGCCCGTTCTAAAAAACAGAGCTATTGATTTTTTTTCACCATTCGGCAGAATCAGTAAGTCTGCTGCCAGTATACTTTTAGGGGGCGAATTGGTTATTGCCTTAGTTGCGTGGCAACTATCGGGTGGAGGTTTGTTGCCAACGCCAACTCGGGTACTCACCTCAATGACCAAGATACTTTCAGATGGAATTTTCTTTGAAAATTTCTTTAGTACGCTGGGTTTGGTATTGCAGGCAATGGGTCTTTCAATTGTAATAGCCATGGTGTTTTCATACCTGTATGTAATACCAGTATTTAAACCCATTACCCGCTTTGTAATGAAGTGCCGCTACCTTACACTTTCGGGTCTTATATTCTTATTCACATTGCTTACCAGTAATGGCCATGGCCTTAAAATAAGCCTGCTTATTTTTGGTATAGTACCGTTCTTTGTCACCTCATTGGTTTCGGTGATAGATAGTATTGATAAGGCCGAATTTGAGTTGTGCAAATCGCTGCGCATGAGCAACTGGCAGGCATGGTGGGAGATTGTAATTCTGGGTCAGCTAGACCAGGTGTTTGAAGTGATGCGCCAGAACTTCGCTATATCATGGATCATGATAACCATGGTAGAGGGGCTGGTAATGTCAGAAGGTGGCTTGGGTGCAATGCTCATAAAATCGAACAAGTACATTGATCTTGGTTCTGTGTTTGGCATATTGGTCATTATATTTGCAGTGGGTATCTGTTCTGACTATTTGTTGTCCCTGCTTAGAAAATGGTTTTTCCCTTACACTACATTTAATACCCGTAACTAATGCTTGCATACAACAGAGAAAAGCTGCTTTTAAAAGCAACGGACATTAACCTTAAGTATGATGACAGGCAGATACTGCGCGATGTAAATTTTGAGATATTCAATATTATGCGACCCGATGTAATTCAGGGTCAGGTGATATCGCTCATAGGCCGCAGTGGTATAGGTAAAACCCAGTTATTTAAAATAATGGCGGGTCTCATACAACCCACTTCAGGCACCGTTACTATTGGCGAACAACAAAAGCCTGTTGTTGCTGGCGAGGTGGGTATCGTACCGCAGAATTATATCCTTTTCAAGCATCGGTCTATTTTCAACAATCTGAAGATCGGTCTTTCCAATTGCGGCAAAAAGTACAGCGACAATGAGGCTAAGGACATGATTGAAAGCTATGCCAAAAAATTTGACCTGATAGATCATTTAAAGAAATTCCCGGCACAACTTTCGGGTGGGCAAAGGCAGCGTGTAAGCATTTTGCAACAGGTGCTTACCGGCAATAAATTTATTTTACTCGATGAGCCATTTTCCGGCCTTGACCCGATTGTAAAAGATAAAGTAGATGAGTTGCTGATGCAGGTTTCGCACCTTGATGAAGACAATACGCTCATCATTGTTAGTCACGACATACTGAATACATTAGCCCTGAGCGATACCGCTTTTATACTGGCATGTGAACAAGGAAAAGAAGGTGCAACAATAACCGAGGTGCTCGACCTTATGGAAATGGGCTATGCCTGGCGCCCCGGCATTAAAGCCGACCATACGTTCCTCGATTTGGTGCTACACATTAAAGGCAAGATATAGCACTTCATTTGGTCTTCACAGATCATCCGATTTGACAACTTTCCAAAAAGTTGTCAAATCTGCAACCTGTTCATTGTTTTGTCATCCTGCGTCTGTTGGAGCTTTGACAATCCGATTTGACAACTTTCTAAAAAGTTGTCAAATCTGCAACGTGTTCATTGTTTTGTCATCCTGCGTCTGTATCAGCTATGACAACTTCTGAGAAAGTTGTCATAGCGAAATAATTCGATATTCAGAAAAAATCATGGTTCAGGCAATCCCCTATGACAAGTTTCTAGAAAGTTGTCAAATCTGCAACGTGTTCATTGTTTTGTCATCCTGCGTCTGTATCAGCTTTGACAACTTCTTGAAAAGTTGTCAAAGCGAAGTAATGAGATACTCAGCAAAAAAATCATGGCCTTCATAAAAATCAAAAAAATCATAGTTCAGACAATCCGCTTTGACAACTTTCCAAAATCATCAACTTATACCATTTATACATCAAAATACGGCACAAAACTCATGTCATTGCGCTGGTAAGTGCAAAAGGTTTGTAGCTGGTAACCAATTAAATAAACCGTGTGCCGGTAGGTACACAACAATCGTAACTGTGCCGGTTTATTATGTATAAGTGGTATTATATATGCCAGCTAAACAGCCCACGCTCTGTGAATTGGTAGGGCGTGAATTCGCCACCAAATGATTGCAGTGCCTTCTTTACATTGTAACGCGTATTGGCGGGGCAATAGAACATCATAAAACCGCCGCCACCTGCGCCCGATATCTTACCACCGGTTGCGCCAGCTTTAAGGGCTGTTTCATAAATTTCATCCATGCTGTCGTTAGATATGCCTTTGGCCATTTGTTTTTTAAACTTAAAACCAAAATCGAGTATCCCGCCAATCTCGTGAATATTACCCATCAGCAATGCTTCCTTCATCATCTGGGCCTGCTCCTTAAGATTGTGCATGGCATCGATGGAAGACTGGTTCTTATCCTTTACATTCTGGCTCTGCGCCTCAATTATGGTCGATGACAAACGGCTGGTTGCCGTAAAATAGAGCAGCAGATTATTTTCCAGTTCGTATAAATATTCCGGTTTTATGCGCAGCGGATTCACAATAACCTTATTGCCTTCATAAAATTCCATGAAATTAACACCTCCGAAAGTTGCTGCGTATTGGTCTTGTTTGCCACCAGCCATGGCCAGTTCTACCCTTTCTACATCGTAGGCCATCTGGGCTACATCATACTCGCCTAATGGCAGGTTAAGCCATTCGGCGAATACCCCTATAATGGCCACCATTAGCGTTGACGAACTACCCAAGCCCGAACCCGCAGGTGCATCTACAATGGTAGAGAGCCTGAAACCCGATGGCACAGGGCCATACTTTTTTACAATATGGTTGTAAGCACCTGTCGCAAGGTCAAGCACTCCATCAACGGGCAGGGTTTCAGCAAGGTCGTACGATACGGTTTCGTTCCTGTCTACCGCCTCAAAAATAACCTGTGGCACTTTTAAAGGCTCAATGGTAGCGTATGCATACAGCGAAATAGTTGCATTGAGTATTGCCCCGCCATACAAATCGCAATAGGGGCTTACATCCGTTCCGCCTCCTGCAAGGCCAATGCGCAAGGGCGCTTTACTTCTGTAAATCATAACTGGTAGCTAAATTAGTAAAATTCTATGGCTTCAATAGCGCATTACCAATAAACGGACGTAATGACATAATATTATGATGGTGCAGGTTAATTACGGTTAACCCAAACGGGGAAAAAGTAACCGAAAGCCTGGGCAACAACAATTGCAACGCACATCCCTCACTCAGGCTTTTTTACCGTAAATTGCACCCTATTAACAAGCACAACAATGGCGGCTATTATTCAGGTAAGTAACCTTTACAAAAAGTACGGTGATTTTGAAGCGGTAAAGGGTATCAGTTTCGAGGTAAAGGAAGGTGAAATATTTGGTATACTGGGGCCTAATGGTGCGGGGAAAACCACTACGCTGGAAATAATTGAAACCCTGCGCGATAAAACTTCGGGCCAGGTTATTGTTGACGGATTAGACCTGGATAAAGACCCGCAGGCCATTAAGAACATTATTGGTGTGCAATTGCAAGCTGCCGGTTACTACCCTAACTTAAACCTGAAGCAGATCATCGACCTGTTTTCCGGGCTGTATAACCGAGACGTAGATGCAATGGCTCTGCTCGATACCGTGAACCTTCGCGATAAGGCCAAAAATAAATTTAAAGACCTTTCCGGTGGACAAAAGCAGCGTTTTTCAATTGCTACAACGCTAATCAATAAGCCGAAAATTATCTTTCTTGATGAACCCACGACTGGTCTTGACCCACAGGCCCGCCGTAACCTTTGGGAACTCATAAAGCAACTACGCGACAATGGCGCAACTGTTGTGCTGACCACCCACTATATGGACGAAGCCGAAGAGTTATGCGACCGTGTAGCCATTATTGACAGCGGAACCATTATAGATATTAATACACCCAACCAGCTAATAGATAACCTACTGGCTACCGGCTTTAAACGCGCCAAAGAAGTAAAAGCGGCCAACCTTGAAGATGTATTCCTGAATATGACAGGTAAGGAATGGCGGGAGGGATAAAAAAACACATCCATTTTCTGATCGTAGGGGCAATCCCTTGCGGTTGCCCGGCATAACACGGGATTCACCAGAATAGGGCAACCGCAAGGGATTTGCCCCTACGCTATCTTTTACATTGCGGCATTGTAACACCTCGCCTATATAGGGCAACCGCAAGGGATTGCCCCTACGCTATCTACCGACACTATCTTTTGCACGCATTTCATTTAACACCCACCCGACACAGGGCAACCGCAAGGGATTGCCCCTACGCTATCTACCGACACTATCTTTTGCACACATTTCATTTAACACCCACCCTACATAGGGCAATTGCAAGGGATTGCCCCTACGCTATCTACCACACTATCTTTTGCACGCATTTCATTTAACACCAACCCGACACAGGGCAACCGCAAGGGATTGCCCTATACTATCTTTTACATTGACTACATTGTAACACCCCGCCTGCATAAGGCAACCGCAAGGGATTGCCCCTACATGATGTACTGAAACTATCTTTTGTAATGACTTCATAATAATTGCGACCGGCCCGACACAGGGCAACCGCAAGGGATTGCCCCTACATGATGTACTGAAACTATCTTTTGTAATGACTTCATAATAATTGCGACCGGCCCGACACAGGGCAACCGCAAGGGATTGCCCCTACATTAGTTGCCTACGCTATCTTTCCCAATTACGGTCCAGTCCATATTACCTAAACCTTCTGCGATCCGGGTGTCCATTTCAGCAGCAATGGCAGGTATTACCATTAATTTGGTGTTGCCTTTTTTTGCTTCGGCAATCATTAAGCCGGCATCTTTACGCGCCATGTTCAGTTCCCATGATGGTTGGTCGAACGTATTGCTGGTCATTTTTTTGATGCGGGCAGGTAACATGCCAACCGGGTTCCAGCTTTCAAATAATGCTGATACATCGCTTACCGGGATATCTAATGCTTTTACCAATGCCAGTGTATCGGCAACGCTTCCCGTCATGCCAATAAGAAACAGATTACCCGCCAGCTTCATGCCTGCAGCTTTATCTACCCTTGTACCAAAATTAATAACCTTGCCGGTCATTTTTTCCAGCGCGGGCTGCCATTTGGCAATCACTTCCTGGTTGCCGGAAACCAGCATAGTACCGGTGCTTTCCAGCGCATTTGGCGGGCCCATGAATACGGGAGCATGCAAATAAGTATAACCCAGTGCGGCCCATTTTTCAGTGCGCTCAATAGCACCGCTGGCCGATGTTGTGGTGTGGTCAATTATGGTTGCCCCTGGCGTAAAGCCTGCACTGGCAGCCGCTAATACTTCATTAACAGCGGCATCATCCTTCACTACTATGTGTATGCGCCCAGCACCCTTTACTGCATCTGCAACATTTTCAAAAGCCTTTGCGCCAAATTCTTCCAATCCCATTGCTCTGCTGGCCGTACGATTCCATACATTAACCTGCTCGCCCTTCTTCAGCATAGCCTTAACGAAATTAGAGCCTAATAAGCCCATACCTAAAAATGCTGTCATAGTGTTTGTTTTTTATGTTGCAAAATTACGGCAGGATGCCTGCCATACGCATTACATTACTATAATCATTTACAATGTGCGTATTATCAAAATAGAACTACCCCCGTTCCGCAACCAGCAGACAAAGATCAAATACATAGCCCGGCTCCAGATTTATAGTTTTTACTACCTTAAAACCTACCCGCTTCAGGAAGGCAATGTATTCTTCCATGCTGTATTGGTGTGGGTGTAGCACATCGCCGGGACCAATGCGGAAAATGGCTTTGAGGAATGAGTTTTTGTGGGCATCTATGCTAACGATCATCTTGCCCTTAGCTGCACACGCCGCAGCCAATACTTCAAAACCCTTAGCTATATCGCTCACATGGTTAATGGCGTTCATGCAGAACACATAGTCGAATTGCTGTTCCGGCTGATATGCTTCTATGGTCGATTTTATGAAACGCACATTAGGGTAATTGGCTGGAGTAAAGACGGAAAGGTCGTTCTCATATTTATCCAGCAACGGATCAACAGCCGTTATCGTGTTATTGGGCAGATTAATGAATATGCCTGCTGGTCCGCAGCCCATATCTAATACGGTATCGCTGTCGTGTATCTGGAATACATCGGCACAGTCATCAAGTTGTTGCTGCCAGTACTGCTTCTTTTTCAGTAAATAGTCGGCATTGTCCTTACCACGCATGTAAGAACGCCACCAGATTATCTCGAAAAACTGCGCGAGGCGCCAACGTAATCGCATATCGTAAAGGTAATGGAAAGTCGTCTGAATCAAAATTTACAGAATTGCGGAATGAGCGGAATGTTTGATGCATTGTTGTTATGGTTAGCGTTTCTTAGACTCATTTTATTCTTGTTGAAGTCCTTCGGACTTCGTCCTATTGCTCTGTTTTCCGGGAGTTGAACTCCCGGCTATTATTGTTCAAGCCCGTCGGGCTTGTGCGCATACAGGGTTGTCTAAAAATGAGCATCGTGAGAATTCTAAAACTCCGAAAATTCTGATTCCGACAGGCACAAAAAAAATCCCGGCAGCTAATAACTACCGGGATTTTTTTATGTTCTGAATATATTATAATGTACGTTTTACTTCTACTTCTTCGAAGCCTTCTATAATGTCGCTTACCCGTATATCGCTGTAGTTCTTCACAACTATACCGCACTCGTAGCCGGTAGCTACTTCCTTCACGTCATCTTTAAAGCGTTTCAGAGAAGCCAGTTCGCCGGTGAAGACCACTATACCATCGCGCACCAAGTTGATGCGGGTGTTACGTGCAATCTTACCATCCAGTACATAGCAACCTGCAATAGTACCTACGCCGCCAATTTTGTACACTTCACGCACCTCAACGTTACATACTGTTTTCTTTTCCACCTTAGGCTCAAGAAGACCTTCCATCGCACTCTTGATCTCTTCAATTGCATCGTAGATGATAGAGTAGGTACGAATCTCGATATTTTCCTGTTCAGCCAGTTTCGCTGCTTGTAATGACGGACGCACCTGGAAGCCAATGATAATAGCATCTGATGCTGTTGCCAGCAATACATCGCTCTCGGTAATCTGTCCAACACCCTTGTGTACCACATTGATCGCAACTTCTTCAATTGCCAGTTTCTGTAATGAGTCACTTAGTGCTTCAACCGAACCATCAAAGTCACCCTTAATGATAACAGCCAGTTCCTTAAAGTTACCCAATGCCAAACGACGACCAATTTCATCGAGTGTAATGTGTTTACGTGCACGTATACCTTGTTCACGCATGATCTGTGAACGGTGGTTGGCTGTTTCTTTAGCTTCGTTCTCGTCTTCGAATACCTTGAATTTCTCACCCGCTTGTGGTGCGCCATTCAAACCAAGTACCTGTACCGGCGAAGAAGGACCTGCAGTTTTAACACGCTGTCCGCGTTCGTTGAACATCGCTTTTATCTTACCAAAGTACTGTCCACACACCACCATGTCGCCCTGGTTAAGGGTACCGTTCTGTACAAGGATAGTAGATTGGAAACCGCGGCCTTTATCCAGAGAAGCCTCAATTACAGAACCAGAACCATTACGGTCAGGGTTTGCTTTCAATTCCAGCAACTCAGCTTCCAGACCTATTTTCTCTAATAATATGTCAATATTTAAGCCCTTCTTGGCAGATATTTCCTGACACTGGAATTTACCACCCCAGTCTTCCACCAATATATTCATACCGGCAAGCTGCTCCTTAATTTTTTCAGGATTAGCGCCTACCTTATCAATCTTGTTAATAGCGAATATCATAGGGAGATTCGCAGCCTGTGCATGGGAAATTGCTTCCTTCGTCTGAGGCATTATCGCATCATCAGCCGCTACAACTATTACCGCAACGTCAGCTACCTTGGCACCACGTGCACGCATCGCGGTAAACGCTTCGTGACCCGGAGTATCGAGGAAGGTAATGTTCTTACCTGTTGCAGTTGTTACCTTGTAGGCACCAATATGCTGGGTTATGCCACCCGCTTCACCGGCAACCACATTCGCACTACGAATGTAATCGAGCAACGAAGTTTTACCATGGTCAACGTGACCCATAATAGTAACGATTGGTGCACGCGGCAGCAGATCATCGTCTGAATCAACTTCTTCCTCTTCTTCATCAACACCTTGTTCCAGGTTAATGAATTCGACTTCGTAGCTAAATTCACTTGCTACCAGTTCAATAACTTCAGCATCAAGGCGCTGGTTAATGGAAACCATTATACCAAGACCCATACACTTACTGATAACATCGGCAAAACTTACATTAAGCAAACTTGCCAACTCGCTCACCGAAATAAACTCGGTAACCTGTATTACATTGTCCTGATCTGAGTTTTCGGCAGCAGCTCTCTTTTCAGCCATTTCATCGCGCTTATTACGGCGATATTTGGCTTTAAGGTTTTTGCTACGGGTAGAGCCTGTTAATTTGGCCTGTGTTTCCCTTATCTTATCCTGAATTGCTTTTGCATCAATTTCTTGTTGTTGTTGAGAAACCGGCTCATTGCTGTATGGCCTGCGTGCGCCACCCTGGCCACCACCTGGCCTGAACGGACCTCCGCCCGGCCTGCCTGTGCCACCGCCTTGTCTGTTACCCTGGCCGTTACCACTTGGGCGACCAACACCACCGCCACCTGGCTGAGGCCTGCCTACGCCGCCACCGCCTGGTTGAGATCTGCGTTCACCCGGCGCACCGCCACGGTTAGGACCACCCTGACCAGGAGCACCTTGCCCCGGGCCACGGTTAGGGCCACCTTGACCTGGTGCACTACCCGGCTGACCCGGTTTAAATGCTTCAGGGCGTTTTTCAACAGGTATGCGTTTACGCTTGCGTTTTTCCCTGTCATTAGGCCTTGAACTGCCTGATGGTTGTGAAACCGGCAACTCAATTCTGCCTATTATTTTAGGGCCTTCCAATCTTGGGGCCCTCATTTCAATATGCTCAGGCTTATTGGCATCGTCACTTTCGCCTGCGGCTGCTTCTTGTGTTTCCGCCGGGGCTTTAGGCTCCGCAACCGGTACCACTACTTGAGCGGGCGCTGGTGGCGCAACCGCAACAGGTGCTTTTTCTGTAGCAACAGGTGCTTTTGGGGTAACTTCTTCCGCCTTTGCAACAGGTGCTTTGTCCTCCTTTTTAGCAGGTACAGCCTTAGTATCTTTAGCCTTAACCACCGTGCCTTTTTTAGGGCGCGATGAAAGGTTCATTTCATCAAGATTTATTTTACCTAAGATATTTGGCCCTTCAATTTTAGGCACTTTAATATCCATGTGTTCCGGTTCGGGTGCTTCCACTTCAGCTTTAACTTCAGCCTTTACTTCGGCTTTAGGGGCTTCTGGTGTCTTCTTTTCCACAACCTCTGCTACCGGCTCGGGTTTAGGGGCTTCCACTTTAGGTGCCGGCGGCGGCGGTGCTGGTGCCGGGGGAGGTGCAGCCTGCACTACCTTCAAAGAAGGCAATACCGGGGCACTAATATTTTCCTTTTTTACCGGCTCCGCAGGCTCAGCCTTTGGCTTTTCAGGCTCCACCTTTGCCTGTACCACAGGTTTAGGGGTATCCTGTATTACAGGTACGTGGGCATCTTCCTTCTTCTCCTTCTTTGGGAGTTCCAGCGATTCCTTTGGCTTTTTAAGATTATCAAACAACGACCCCTTGGGCAATGCTACTTCATCGCTCCTGCGTTTCGCCAGTTTATCCTGCGCGAATTCTACCGTTAGGGCGTTATACATTGGCTCAGTGAGCTTGGTACTGGGGTTACTGCCAATAGGAAAACCCTTATCAGTCAGAAACTGAACGAGTGTTTCCCTACCAATATTAAATTCCTTAGCAGCTTCCAGTAACCTGGGTGTCTTTGATGTTGTTGTTGTCATTATTCTTTTTCCTTGTCAAAATATCTATGCCGGATGCTCTCCGGCCCTCACACAGTACAAACCTACGTCATTTTCTCTTAAAAGAAGTAGGTTTTACCGCCCTGTATCACTGTTTTTATGTTAAGTGTAAAAACTTAATATTATTATTTGCTAAAAATTTTACATCATAAGCCCTCATTTTCGTAAAACATGAAAAAAATGTACCCCGGATACAGTAATCTCACCCTATCCGGGGTTTTATGTTTTAGCTGGTTGCTTCGTCTTTAAACTCAGCTTCCAATATATTTCTCAATTCGCGTACTGTTTCTTCTTCCAGATCTGTTCTGCGAACCAGTTCTTCGGCTGAAAGATCCAGCACACTTAATGCGGTATCGCAACCAATGCGCTTCAATTCTTCAATAACCCACGGTTCAATTTCATCTGTAAATTCTTCCAGATCAATATCGTACTCCACTTCTTCTTTCACATCGCGGAACACATCAATTGAATAGCCGGTAAGTTCCTGAGCTAATTTAATGTTCACACCCTTCTTACCAATTGCCAGTGAAACCTGGTCGGGATCAAGGTAAACATCTGCACTCATTTTCTCTCCGTCAAGGTTCATTTTATTAATGCGCGCAGGCGTTAAAGCACGTTGCAGCAATAATTGAACGTTGTTGGTGTAGTTAATAATGTCAATATTTTCATTACGCAATTCACGCACAATACCGTGTATACGGCTACCCTTCATACCCACACATGCACCAACCGGATCAATGCGATCGTCATAGCTTTCTACAGCCACTTTCGCCCTTTCGCCTGGTTCCCGTACAATTTTCTTCACCACTATAAGGCCATCCATAATTTCAGGCACCTCAATTTCTAATAATTTCTCCAGGAACGATGGGTGTGTGCGGCTGAGAATAATAACCGGGGCATTATTCCTCATTTCCACTTTCTTAACTACCGAACGTACTGTTTCACCTTTCTTAAAGAAATCGGTTGGTATTTGTTCTGATTTTGGCATGATCAATTCATTACCTTCATCATCTAACAGCAACATTTCCTTCTTCCATATCTGGTAAACTTCACCTGTAATAATATCGCCCACACGGTCGGCATATTTTTTAAGCAGGTTGTTCTTTTTAAGGTCGCCTATACGTGCTGCAAGGGTTTGCTTTGCAGCTAAAATAGCCCTGCGGCCAAATTCCACCACATCAACTTCCTCATATACTTCTTCACCAACGTTGTAATCGGCTTCAATTTTTATCGCTTCTGTATACGGTATCTGCTTGTTTTCGTCTTCTACCAATTCATCTTCCACTATCTCGCGGCGTCTGAAAATTTCAAGGTCACCAGTCTGGTCATTCACAATAACGTCAAAGTTCTCGTCACTGCCATATTTTTTACGCAGCAGCGTCTTGAACACGTCTTCCAATACCTTCATTAGTGTAGGCCTGTCAATGTTTTCGGCTTCTTTAAACTCCTGAAAGGAGTCAATGAGATTGATACTTGGCATATACTTTAGTTTTTCCTTATCCCCCTGATTACGGACAAGAACATGTTAAAAAATAATTTGTACGATCGTTTTTTTAATTTTTGCAAACGGTATTTCTACGGTCACTATTTCCTTCGTTTTACCTGTTTTTACTTCCATTGTAATGGCCTCATCGCTAACAGCAGTAAGCATACCTACGGTTTCTTTATCTTCCGTATCGGTTACCGCTATTTTGCGCCCTACATTCTTTTTATATTGCCTTAACATGGTAAGGGGCTCATCAATACCCGGGCTACTTACCTCCAGCGAAAAATCGCCATCAGGGTACATGCCAGACTCTTCAATAAGATGATATAGTTTGCGGTTAACGGCAACGCATTTTTCAATGGAAAAACCACCATCGGCATCAAGGAATACCTTAAAGTTGTTAGTTGGTTTAATTTTTATGTCAACTATAAATACATCAGTTCCTTCGAGCAAGGGCTCTATAAAAGCTTGTATTTTTTCAATTATTTCAGCCATACTTAAAAAATGAGGGGACAATTACTTGTCCCCTCTTTTTGCTTGTTTCAATGCAAATGTACAACAGATTAATTAAAATACAAAAAAGAATGTGCGTGAGGGCTTATGTAGGAATCAGTACCTCGATATGCTCCTGCGTGGGCAGCATTCATATTACCATACTACTCAATTACTTTAGTTTATCTTAAAAACAGAAATTCTAACACATCCATTGGAGTATAAATTCCTGCAACTAACACTATGTTTATCCATAACACAAGAATAAGTATGGCCGTTTTTATCTTTAGGTATCAGATGCGTGATATCGTCTTCTAAGCCGTCATACATGCACACCACGTGATAATTTACCTTGTACCTGTCTATTTCCGACCACATATTTTCTCCGTATGGTTGGCCAATGGGCATAGTGAAATAGGGATTACCTGAAAAATATGCCAGCCGCACCATTCTCTGTGTGCTTTTTCCAGACAGCGCATTGCTTGTAAATGTACCCTTAACACCATTTTCGCGTAATAATTTTGATAATTGAAATTCCTGCTTTCCGGCATCGTACATGCTAACTAACCCCCAAACCGGAAACACAGCCAAAGACACTGCAAGCGAAACCACCCACAATTTTTTATATTTTACTTCTATTTGCCGCAATACATTCCCCCCTAACACCAACGCCAAAGGCAACATATACCACAAGTACCTCGATTCAAAGTTGATGAGCACATAACCCAGCGGGAATAATAAAAAAGAATAGACAACGATTTTTGAATCGCCGGTAAAATAAGCCCGCCATTTTTTGTTGCGGAGCGATAAGAGCGCGAGTATACCAATAACGGGAAAGAATACGGAAAGCTCCAATGAACTTCGCAGCAACTTACACAAATTTAAGCCGATGCGTAAAAACTGTAATCCGAACAAATGCCAGGAGCTCCAAAAGTGTGGTGTTTCTCCGTTGGCAAACCATGGGTCTTCCCAGTAATAGGGGCTATCAGGGTATGCAGGTGGCAATAACAGGTTTATCCCTTGCTTCCAGTGCGGATGGCCAACCAGATACCATGATGTGTTTAATGTGCCCGCCGTAGAGGTTGTCCAGATGCCGTACTTGGTGTGCAAAGCAAATATCCAGGGCAGGCTTACAACTATCATAGTGCCTACAGCCACCGCACATATTTTCAGCCATTGCTTCCTGGTTCCGCCTGCAATAAAGTAGCCGCAAACAGCAGTATTCAATATAAAAAAGGGGAACGAATATGCCTTTGCAAAGTAAGCCAGTGCCCCAATAAAGCCAGTAGCTGCCCACAATACGGGCTTTGTACTAAAGCCATCTGCAAGCATCAGGCGCAGGACTGAAAGCAGGAAAAAGCACTCCCACAGATCGGCAAACGATTGCCAGAAAATAGCAAAACACAGGAATATAACGAGCGCCAGATTCAGCATCCACTGCAACATCCTGTCCATATTGAACCGCAGAAAAAATGATTGCGATATATACAGGTAACCCGTGGCCGCCATAGTATTAATAATTACAGATGCCGGTATTGCAGCCCACCCCAACTTTATAAGCCCCGCAGTTAGCCAGCAACTCCATGGGCTCCAGTAGCCATTTATGGCCCTGGTGTAATCGCCATTAGCATAGCGTTGCGAAATAGTAAGGTAAGATGTCCCATCCGGGTCAATATAATATTGGTAATTGGGGTAAATGAGGTAAAGCAATGCATACATCAGCAGGGCTGATGCAAGAAATGGTGTATATTTTTTAAGGGTGACCACTTATTTATATTATCCGTTTTATAGTTAGTTATGCTTTGTTAGCCAGGTAATGGCGAAAACAGCCTCAACTGCCTTTGGCGTCCGCAACATTAAGCGTTTTCCTCTTCTGCAAAGCGGCAAGGTAACTCGTATATCCCAAAACAGCGCAACCAATAGCAACAAGCGATACCGGTATAAAATACCGGGTATTGGCTATGGGGCCGGCCGCAAAGGCAAAATAACCTATCAGCATAAAAGTAAACAGCCGCACCATACCATTCACCCTTCTGTTTAGAAAAAATAATACCATACCGAACGCTCTCAGGGAGTTCAGCAGCAGCACCAGTATAACAAACGGCATGGAGTTGTTTTCCTTAAAATACCAAGCCATACCCCCAAAGCCACTGTTTTTCCAGGTAGCGAAAAAGCCTGCCTGCTTTTTACTATACAACTTCCCGAAGGTAAGCTTACCCGTAAAAAGGTCCATTTCTGCTTTACCGGGGTCTACGAAAATACGCGCACTATTTTTAAAGTGAAATGCCAGGTATGGCACCAAATTGCCCTTCAGCATACTTATCCCTTGTTCGTTGGCATAATCGTAACGGTCTTTGTAGTTGGGTATAGCATTAATAGTTGCACGCTCTTGTTGCAAAAATTTATTGGCACTATCCATGCCTTGTGTGGCACTTAAAAAAGGATAATAATAGTAGATAGCATTGAACGCCTGATTGCTGGAAAAATGGAATTTACCCGTGCGGCTGTAGTTGATATAGTTATATAAAAGCACCGCTACTATAGGTATTAATGCCACTACAACCATCCGCTGCAACTTCAACTTCCAGTAAACAAAAAGTACCAGCAGGAAAATAAAATGTACCAATGTGAACGGATACAAAACAGGCTTTACCATTAAACCTGCTACCAGCCAAACGCTCATTAATGCGGCATGTTTAATATTTTTGTTGTGCCATAACTGCACAAAATGGCTAAAGTATAATACGGTGCAGGTTTGTAATACAACATCAGGCGCTATGGTATTCGCATTTATAAATTGAGAGGGGTAGCCTATTACAAGCAGTAACAACAACCAGTCATACTTTGTATTGAAGCCCAACCGCATAAAAACCTTCCGGCAATAGTAAATATTGAAGATAGATAGCAGATTCTGCAACACTACAACTACCCAGTTATTTACGGTAAAAAAATATACCGCTGTTAGTAACAACGGATAGCCGGGCTGCCGCTGCGTCATGTATTCGGGAGAAATGGGCAATACCGGGTTACCACTGTAAAAGAAAAAGCTATCTTTTATATTCAGTGCTTCATAAATGTATTCGTACGAATCACCCATGTAAATACGGGTGTAGTGCAGTGCCAGTAAAAAAAACGCCACATGCACCAGTATAATAATACCGATGAATATTTTGTCGTGCTTACTGAATCGTTTACCCATTTTTATAAAGACGCTGCTACCCCCTTTGGGCTTTTAAAAATCTCCAGTTATCAAACATATCCCTTCTGAGCGTAACGTCCCAATAGCCCTCTTGCTCAAACATATCTTTGCAGGCCTCTGCGTGGTCGGCATCCAGCTCGCAATAAATGGCCCCGTTCTCTTTCAGGTGCGTCTTACCAAAATCAGCTATAGCTTTATAAAACACCAAAGCATCTTCATTGGGCACAAACAGGGCTATGCCCGGTTCATTGTCCCTTACATTGGTATGCAATCTTTCTTTTTCTGAAAATGGTATGTATGGCGGGTTGGAAACTATAACGTCAAATATACCCAGTTTATTTCGTGCCGTTGTATCCAGGAAGTCTGCATGCAAAAATTGCACATCAGCGGTTAGCCGTTGTGCATTGGCTGCGGCCGTTGCCAGCGCACCTGTGCTGATATCGCATGCCGAGATAGTGGCATCGGGTAGTGCCAATTTCAGGGAGACCGGAATGCAACCGCTACCCGTGCCCACTTCAAAAATATCTATTGTCCTGCTGCTGTTCTCATTCACTATCCATTGCACCAATTCCTCGGTCTCTGGCCGGGGTATCAGTACATTATTATTTACGACAAACTCTTTGCCCATAAACCAAGCTATCCCCGTTACATACTGTAACGGAATACCTTGTAATAACGCTTGCTGAGCATCGGTAAAAGCTTGTTGCTGGGTTGCAGTCAACTCGTCATTTTTTTGCACCAGACGCTGCACCTTACTCAACTGCGTTATATGCGACATTACTTCATGCGCAATAGCGGCAGCTTCCCGTTCATCGTACAGTACGGTTAGTTTCGTTTTCACTTCCTGAAATGCCTGCGCATAGCTATACATGCCGTAAAGATAGGCGTAAGTCAAAAATTAATTCATGGCGCAACGCACCCTGACGAAAATTTCAAGAATAAAAAGGAAAAGGAGCGTGGAAGGATACAAAAAAACCGGCTTTAACCAATGATGCAGGTGAAAAGATTAAAAGTAGTTAAAGCCGGTATAGTATTGGGGCGGGGGTAATATTTTGAAAGCTTTTTATGCTGTAGTTTAGGCTACTTCACCTATCAGGCCAAGATGCTCGGCGCTTACCATTTGTAACGCAAGGCTCTTTATTGACGGATAAACAAGATCGTATACACTCTTCTTGCTTGCCGGCACGTCAACTTCCTGCATAGCTACAATGTATATGATGGATTCCGGAATGTCAAGAACGGTGCATACTCTCGATATGGTTCTTTGGCTCGGGCGTTTTACTCCTGTTTCTATTTGTGATAGGGAAGTTTGAGAAAGGTCACATTTTTCAGCAAGTTCGTACTGTGTGATAGAGAGTTTCTTTCTGATTGACTTGATAGCTAAACCGATGTTCATTGGATAACTTTTTTAAGTATGAGTTAAAGGTGAGGATTTTGTTAGACCGCTAAAATTTTAGCGTTCTGTTAATAAAGACAGGACAAATGTCATAAGGGTTGGAAAAAATTAGAATATTTTTTTTAGTTATACTACTGTAAATACAGTATCTTTCATTACCAATCACTTAGGCATGGGCTACGAATACTATATGTAGAAAAATAAAATTCAATCTGACATTTTTAGCAAACGCCTGATTATTAAATAATTATAAAAATGATGGGAAAGAAAATGTACAACTATGTTGTATTAGAAATTTACAACAAGCCCTAAGCCTAAAGCATTGGGGTAAATTACCGGTTGCATGTGCAGGGAAATATCCCGGGAAATATCAAAATTCTTGAGGTGGGCACCCGTCATGGCTTCTACTATTTGCAACGTATACCCTATTCCGGTAAACAAAACCGACATGTTCAAGAATTTGCTGTACTGGTCTTGCAACTGCTGTAATTGATCAATAGTATATACCTTAACATACTTATCGGTAGGGTAAGGGTTGTTTATCCTGCCTATGTATGCCTTACGGTATGCCCTGTAATTAGTGAGGTTATCGTTAATAAAATAGCCTGCAACCGCTAAGCCCGCGTAAATAACCGGCACCTTCCAGTATTGCCTGTTATAAAACTGCCCCAAGCCGGGCAATATAGCCGAATACAGGCCAGCACGCTTGGCATTGGGCTGAAACGGACCATCTTTTACAACGGAACGGCTGGTATCGGCATGCGTTACAAATGCAGTATCGGGTTGGGTATTGCGGGTTGGGAAAAGCGGCTGATTACTTTTGGGTATGGTAGTATCGGCCGGTGCCTGTGCAAAGCATGGCGTTGCTATTAATAATAGCAAACAGATTAAAGAAAGGCCCTGCAACAGATAACGGAACGTAGTTTTCAACAATATGAATTATGCGGCAAAGTTAACGGCTAAGCACGATACAATGCAAAAGAAAAACCAAAGCAAAGCATTAACCCACCTGGCGAGCGTTTGTTTTCGCGGTCCCTGCCCTTTTGCGAAAGCGGACTACCATACACTTCTTTAATATGATGGTGCATTACCGGGGCTGACCAGCCCAACCCGGTATAAAAGCGATTATTGCGCTTACCTAGCCGCCAGTATTTATATGCTGCGGCAAAGGCATTCAGTTGTGGTTTTAAGGTAAGTGTTACGCGCTGGGGGCCATTAATGGTTTCCAGCTTTGCGGTCCTGTTTTCCTGGCCGGAATTGAAAGTAAACCCACCGCCAAACGCAAAGCCACGCTGTGGCGACCGCAAATAATATTTTGAACCTATAAACAGCTTATTACCCCATGTACTTGGCCCAACACCTGCATCAAGCGTAACATGCTTTGCCAGAGACAAATTGAATTCTAAACCCAATATGCCTGCCGAATTATTGATACCCGAGCCGAAGCCAATGAAACAGACTGGAGCCTTAGGCACAGGCTGCGTTGCAGGCGTTACGTAGTGCAACTTTAAATGCATGCCGCATATACGTGCACTTGTGCACAACGATAAAGAAAGCAGGAGGAAACAAAGCAATGATCTTTTCATTTGCAGCCGGGTTAGGGTAAAGGTAATAATTATATATAAACGCAACAATATAAATTATACCAAAAAAATAACTTCCTATTCTGCTTGAAGCCCTCCCCTTACCTTAGTTAAAAGGCCCAGGCCACTTTCAAGAAAAACGATCTGGCCTGTTTTATACTTTTCGAAGAGTGCATTGAATTTAACTTCGTGCTGGGTTGCAATGCCAGCCATGCGCTGTTCTTGCGCCATTAAATCAGTTAGCATTTCAGTGAGTATGTGGTAAGTCTCATCCATGCCATCCATATCGGTGATCAACTGGCTTTTTGCTGCAGTAAATGTGGCCCCGTATTGTTCAACATCACGCGTGCGCAGCAGCTTATCGCGATAGAAACCATACTGGCTGTTGCTTGCAACTACAGCACCATGCGTACGCATTGCCAGTTCCCGTGCACCTATAACCTCATTTTCCCGCTCTACAAAATTAAGCGCAGAGTCTTTCATTACATCAGGCCCATCGGCACTTATAGCTGCCAATTCAGCAATTACCTTTTTACGATCTTCAACCGATTGCTTAAACATGGGCTGCAACTCCTTTTCGCCATAGTTTATTGACTCGCATGCCTTGAGTAAAGTTTCTGTTGCGGCCTGGTCTTTAGCAACCAGTTCCTGCACCTTAGCTTTTATTACTTCTGCCTTTGATTTACAACCGAAGAATATGCCAACAGGAAAAAGTGCCAATAAAATAGCCAGGGGAATGAGTGTTTTTTTCATAAAGTTATATGCTGATTTGAGCCGCTAAATTATATGTTTGGTTGGTAAAAATAAAGCACCGTCAGAATGCCGGCTATCAACCTACTTACCTGCGAGGTAATTATAATCGAAAAGCAGTTGCTGCAAAAAATCGTTGCCGTCAATATCACTTTCAATACCCAGCACCTTCTTTATCTTCTGTACCACCTGTAAGGTATAAGCCTCAGTATCTTTACCCGGCTTTTTAATATTGAGCAGGTTGCGTATCCCATTAATGTCGCGGTCCGTAAGCCGCATTACCTGCGGGAAAACCGGCACATAATCCTTTACCTCTATCTGCTGGTAAATAGTTTCGGCAATATCCGTTCTGTATGCGGAATCAATGACCACGGTACCCGCAGCCAGGTCGCCTATACGCTGGTTTTTAGGCGATATCAGCATTACCACAACATCGGGCAGGTACAGGAAAATAAACCCGATAACGGCAAACGGGTTGCTGATTATAAAATATGGTAAAATATAAATGAACAAATTGCCCAGGCACAATAACCAGCGGGTAATAAATTGCCCCCACGATGGCTCGTTGCCTTCTTTATCAATAATTTTTATGCCAACCGCTTTTTTACCGAGCGTTTGCCCGTTAAAGAAAATCTCAAATATCAGTTGATAGGCAATAACGGGTAGTATTACCAACAGAAAACCAAATAGCGAACCAACCCCCTCGCCGCCAAAATGCACCACATCAAAGCCAAACTTCACCATCAGGTAGAAATATACCGAAATGATAATAACATCGATAACCCACGCAAAAACTCTTTTCGCAAAATCGGCGATCTTGAATTCAAGGTCAATATTAAACGGGGTATTGATGGTGATAATAGCCATGAGATATACAAATGTAATGGAAAAACCATAGTTGCAAGAGTGGCCCGGTACATATATCTTAATCACAAATAATTGTGAAATGGCCCTTTATTCGCTATTTCTCGTTAAATATCTGTAACTTTGCAACTTCATATTTATAAAGTTCTTTATTAATGAATTCTTTTTCAGACTTCCCCATGAGGGAAGAGTTATTACAGGCATTAGCCGAACTCGGTTTCGAAACTCCAACACCTATCCAGCAGAAAGTAATACCTACGCTATTAACCGATCCGAAAGATATTATCGGTTTAGCGCAGACAGGTACCGGTAAAACAGCCGCCTACGGCTTACCGTTGTTGCACCATACTGATGTAAGTGTAAAAACTGTACAATGTCTGGTTTTGAGCCCTACACGCGAGTTGTGTATGCAGATACAAACCGAATTGAACAAATACGGCGACCGTATGAAAGGTTTGCGCATTGCTGCCGTTTATGGTGGTGTGCCAATTATGGGCCAGATCCGCGATGTGCGGGCTAACCCACAAGTAGTGGTTGCCACTCCAGGCCGTCTTATTGACCTTCTGGAGCGCAAAGCGATATCACTCGAAGACCTGAAATATGTGATATTAGATGAGGCCGATGAAATGCTGAACATGGGTTTCCGTGAAGACATTGAGCTGATACTAAAAAATACACCTGCTGAAAAAATAACCTGGTTATTTTCGGCTACCATGAGTAATGAAGTACGTGGCATAGCCAAGCGCTTCATGAAGCAGTGGGAAGAGTTTTCAGTAGCAGCGGCTAACGTTACCAATGAAAACATTGACCACCAGTATTTTGTTGCAAATCACCACAACCGTTTCGAAACATTGCGCCGTTTGCTGGACTTCGCTCCGGGCATTTACGGTATCATATTTACACGTACCAAGCAGGATGCGCAGGAAGTTTCGGAAAAACTCATGAAAATGGGTTACCATGTGAGCCCGTTACATGGCGATATGGACCAGAAAATGCGTACCAAGGTAATGGACCGCTTCAAGAGCAAGCAATTGCAGGCTATTGTGGCTACCGACGTTGCCGCACGTGGTATTGACGTAAACGATATTACCCACGTTATTAACTACGAATTACCCGATGACCCTGAGGTGTACACACACCGTAGCGGCCGTACAGCCCGCGCTGGTAAATCAGGTATTTGTATGTCTATCGTTTCTCCTAAGCAGATATCTAATATCCGCCAGATAGAAAGGTTAGTTAAACAGAAATTCCACAAGAGCGATATTCCTGATGGTGCTGAAGTGGTTCGCAAGCGTTTGTTCTTCTATATGGAGCAGATTGCTAATGCTGACCCTAAAGATGAGTTTGCAAAAATGTATTACGATAGCATGCATGAGCAATTCGCTAACGTTGATAAAGACGAACTGATACGCAAACTGATTTGGTTGCAACTGAAAGATACTATTGACGCTTATGCTGGTGCTGAAGACCTGAATGCAGGTTTTGAAACAAAAGCGCGCAGTGCAGGTGGCGGTTCGGGTGGCAGCAGGTTCGTTCGTTTGTTCATTAATATTGGTGAAAAAGACGGCCTTAATGCTGCACGCTTAACGCAGTTCATTACAGAAAGCACAGACGTTGAAGCTAACATGATTGATCGTGTTACCGTTCGCGACCTGAGCAGCTTCTTTAACGTACCTGCTGATGCAGCAGAATACATTAAGGAACACCTGGCAACCAAGAAATTCAAGAACCGCAAGGTAAGGCTTGAAGAAGCAGAACAACCACGTGCTGGTGGTGGTGGTGACCGTGGCGGAAGCTGGGGTGGCAACAAATCTGGCGGTGGTGGTGGTGACCGTGGCGGCTACAAAGGCGGCAGCGGTGGCACCCGTTTTTCAAGAGACGTAAAATCATACGGCGGCGGAAGCAGCAGCAGTGGCGGCGGAAGCGGCAGCAAAGGCAGAGGACGCTATTAGTAGTTGGCAGTTGACAATTTGCAGTCGGCAGTCTACAGTTAGCAATTGGCAATACTCGTATAATAAATTAGAGTTTTGATATTCATTTTTTAGCCTGCATCGGGAGATGCAGGCTATTTTTATGTGCTTAAGGAAGTTTCGATTCGCTTGATTGCATGCGATAAAATAGCAACTTTGATGTGTAAAGACATGTATAATAGGAGTGACGAAAAGTTATTAGAAATTCGCAAGGTCTTAAAAGCCCAAAGTAATAAAGTCAATAAATCTAAAAGTGAAGCCAAAAAACTAATCACTGAATTAGTTATTCTCACAGCGAAAGGTAATTTCAAAAAAGGGGTATACAGCAGCATAGGTATGTACTCTATAAAACCAGGTCTTATTATTGGCTTTCATGGCTGCGATAAAAAAGTAAGGGACGCTATTATTAAATGGAATGCCGAAAGCCGGGATGAAGGGAAACGGAACGGTTCGCCACCCTTTATGGCACTATACATACAAAAAGAATACTTGACACCTTCAAATTGACATGTGCCAAATTGCCCTTCCCTCAATAGCCACGGCCTTCAGGCCGTGGAACAAAGATGTAACTAACGGCTTTAGCCGAACTAACACAGACGCCGGGTATTTTGGCTAAAGCCGCAGCTTTTTGCTTTACCAACCACGACTTGAAAGTCGTGGCAATTAGTGCCATTTGACGTTACCCATACGCCCATATCATTTACAAAATTGGTAATGGTATAAGATGCGTATTAGCACCCTACAAACCCACATAAACCCAATCTTCCATCATTTCAAGCTTAATATATTGTATTGATTTTTAAATACTCTTTTGCTTCATTATCCCAGACTACCTTACGCACTTTCTCTACCATGATTCCATTTCCTTTTCAAGATCCTCCTGAGTAGTGAAGTTCCCATCGTCAATACGCTTCATCGCATCGTCAATATCCTTGTTGTAGGCGTAAATATCTACAATTATTTCAGTAGAGGGCAATTGCGTAGGCTCATCGGTAGTATACAAAAGTACCTCTACCTGCTTACCAACATAATCACTTGGTATGGCAATGTGCAAGTCCGTGTCCTTAGGTGTTACTACCGTGCGTATCATATTGTAAAGTTAACGAAAAATGTAATTATTAAATCTACTCATGACAGGTAATATCGAGCCGTCATTTTGCATACCCCTACAAAAACCCCACATAAACCCCATCTTCCCTAACTTCTACAGGATAGGTAAATAACTTGTACCCTTCGCCACTGGTGTTGCGGCCATTCTTGGGGTCGAAGCGATATTTGTGTAGGGGGCATACCAGGCGGCCCAGCCCATCGACCCAGCCATCGCACATGGGGGCACTGGCGTGGGGACAGAGTGCAGCAAAGGCATGAAGGTCGCTTCCCTTGCGCAGCACACCTATGCGCTTCGTGCCAACGGTTATTTCGGTTGGTTTGCTTTCCGCAAAATCGCTTATCGTAAATTCAAGCTTATGCCAGGTATGCAAAATGAATGCGTTTAAATAGTTTAAGAAACGAAGTTATATCCGGCTGCAACTATCGCCGTGCTGCAAAAAATGACTTCATCAATTGCACACATTCATTGGCTAGTACACCTTTCCTTAATTCTGCCTTTTGGTGAAAGGGCCAGTTGTCGCCGGTGGTTTTATGGTAGCCGTTCTTCACGTCATCGGTGCCGTATACAATTGAGCCTAACTTACTCCAGTACATGGCCCCACAGCACATAAGGCAGGGCTCTACGGTTACGTACAGGGTGGCTTCGGGCAAATACTTACTGCCCAGGGCATTAAATGCAGCCGTGAGGGCAATCATCTCCGCATGGGCCGTGCTGTCATTTAGCTGTTCCACCTGGTTATGGCCGCGTGCTATTATCTTTTCGCCCCAAACTACTACTGCGCCTACGGGCACTTCCCCGGCATCATAAGCCAGTTGCGCCTGCCGCAATGCCTCCTTCATAAAATACTCGTCATTAAATTCCACGGGGTAAAATTATACATTCACAAAACAAAACCTTGAAAAAAATAGGCACTGCAATCTTTAAAGCGCACTAAACATTGCAAATAAAATGCACTTAATAAAACTATCTGTTCAATTGATTATAACGGCTTGAATATAGTGCTGCATAGTCAATTTTAACTTTTAAATGAGCATTTTAACAATTTCTCCGAACAACAGCTATTATATTTGCACACTAATTTCAATTTATGATCAGACGCATTGCGGTGTTGCTTACATTGGTATTGTTCCCTACTGCTCTTTTATTTGCCCAAAAAAAGAGCGGCAATATATCTTTACACGGTAGCGGTGATAACCTTACCTATTCTAAAGATAGTACTGCAAGCTTATACAATCACCTTGCGCCTATTGTTAAGCCATCGCGCGATTTCCTGATGATAGAATTAGGCTATAACAACTGGATATCAAAACCCGATTCCATCAAGACCAAATCTTTCGGTTATGTTTTCAAAACCTACCTGTGCTACGATTTCCCTATCAAGAAATCTAAATTGAGCTTCGCAACTGGTATTGGCATTGATGCTGCCGTTGTTTATTTCGATAAGCAGGTTATGGCAGTTAACGATACCGGCGCATTGGGTAATGCAGCACATTTTGTGAGCAGCACGGAATACAAACGTTACAAATTTACTACCGTATACCTGCAGGCACCGTTTGAATTGCGCTACTATGGTAATACCCTTAACCGCAATAACGGCTTTAAGGCTGCACTAGGTGTAGAAGTAGGTACTTTATTGGGTGCAAAAACCAAGGGCATCCGCTCAGTAGGTGGTACAACCATTAAGGACAAGGAAAATACAAAAAGATATGTAAGCCCATGGAATTTTGCTGCTACCGCACGCATTGGTTATGGCAACTTTACATTGTTTGGTTCTTACAACATAACTGGTGTTTACAAAGATGCCAGTGGCCCGGTTATTACACCAATGACAGTTGGTTTGTGCATTTCAGGTCTGTAATTACTTATTGAATACTTATTTTTTATAGCACGCCGTTATTGTGCAGCTCTCTATTGCTCCGCCAAAATTAAATGGTGACGTAATAGAGAGTTTTAGTTTCAGGCTATCGCTACGTTTGGGCACATGCATCCAAAACTCATAGAGGTTAGCCTTTTTGCTATCTGCTAAGGGGCTGAATAAACGCACACGGGAATGCGCAACAATGGTATCGGCTACAATAGTTCCGTTCAGGTAGCCCTGCCATAAGTCGCCGCTTTTAATAGTACAACTCACCTTAACCCATGCGTCCCCGGTTGCATTTGGTATCGGTTGCTGCACAAAGGTGTGAGGTTCATTAGGCTTCGCTTGTATATTCATCAAGCTGTCGGTTTTAAATACCATACTATGGTCGTAGCTGCTTTCCCGGCTAATTACCTCGCAGCTATCCAGCACGCTCATGTCAACGGGTGTGGGGTTGGGGTTCAGGTATATCCGACCATAGTACATCCGGTTCATGTCGTTATAGTGCAGAATGGTTTTGCAGTACTGGGTTATCTGAAACAGGTTGACGCCTATCAGGTAAACACCTAACACATAAAATGCAGGCTTCCATTTGCTGAAACTCACCTTATCGACCAATGCTGCGAGCGGCAGTGCAAAAACCGGGTAACTCTGCACCAACGCCCGGGTGGAATAGCTGCCACCATAACGCCAGTCGTCCCAGGCTATGATGATATAAATATTCAGCAGGCAAAACCACAGCACCGATTTCCGGAAGCGGTAGTTCTTCATGAAGAACATACCCGCAATAAAAAGCAATGTAACGGGCGTATAAACAAACCAGCCCTTTTCAAAACCAAAGAGCACCCTGAAATATGGATTCAGGAATTTCCATTTGCTGCCTACGTCAAATACCCAGTTACCGGAAGCGGCCTTCCAGTATAGGAGTTGCGGCAGTACGCCAATAAAGCCCAGCATAGCCGCATAGTAAATATGCCGCTTATGCTGCTTCACCATTGCCCACTTTGCCTTTGCGGCCTCTTTTGTGTGGGTATCCCAAAACAGGGGTATAAACACCATTATGGCCTCGGTAGGCCGGGTCATAGTGGCAAAACCGCAAATGTAGCCGGTAAGGCAAGCCCACAGCACGGTTGGGTTACGGTGCCATTGTAATGTGGTGTATAACACCAGCGCATACAGTAAAAACAAATAGGCATGGCTCTGGCCGCTATCAACCGCCGAATATTGTATGAAATTGGTGGCCAGGCACACCAGCAATAGTGTAATGGCGGTAGTAAGGTCGTTAAAATAGAACAACAGCACTTTGCGCAGCACAAGCGCCGCCAGCAAGCTGTAGAAGATAATACCAAACCCCAGGGCATACTGGTAAGGCGGCGAAAAGCCATCGGGCGGATAGTCGGTCTGCTTTGCTATAAAGTGGCCCATGCAGAAGAATGGCAACTCCATCATGGCCACCCCACCCTGATACATCAACACATAATTACCATTATCGGCGGTTTTGGTCTGGTAGCCATCGCCTCCATGGCCACTGCCACCCGTAACCCTGTATTTCTGGTCTATCGCCTCCAGCCATACCAACTTCTTGTAATCATGGTATATCAGTATGGCGGGCAGGTACAAGTAGTAGCCATTAGCATCCCACTGCGTTATTTTAAGGGGCTCTCCCGGCTTTATATTGGCACCCCTGTACTGTAACAATACAATACAGATAACAGCACATGCCAATAGCGAGAGAACGTTTTTCATATTTGATTTGGTGCAGGATGTTTATTTCTTACGTATCATCATAATGCCATCGCGTAAACCCATTAAAAAGTGCTCCACGCGTTCATCATTGCTTACCTTTTCATTGAAGAGATGTATGGCTTTGGCATTCTTACTTTGTTTATCAACAGGCAGCATCACTTCGCCATCATACAACACATTATCGGCGAGTATATACCCCCCCGGCGCTACCTTATCAAAAACGAGCTCGTAGTACTGTTCGTAAGTTACTTTATCGGCATCAATAAACACCAGGTCAAAAGGGCCATCAATACCAGCCAATACCTCAGCGGCATCGCCCGTGTGCTGCACAATTTTATCGGCCAGCCCAGCCTGCGCCCAATATTTCGCGGCTATATGGTGCAGTTCTTCGTCAATATCAATAGTGTGCAACACACCACCAGCTTGCAGGCCCTGTGCCATGCATATTGCAGAATAGCCGGTAAACGTGCCAATTTCTAATATGCGCACAGGCTTCAATGCCTGGCAAAACATTTTAAGGAAGGTGCCTTGCATGTGCCCCGATAGCATGACGCCACGTGCCGTCTTTACATGTGTTTCCCGGTCAAGCGCTGCAAGCAACTCCGATTCGGGACTGGTATATTTTTCTGCATATTCCCCTATATTATGGGGCAATGAAATTTTGGTCATAGATATTTTGTTTGAAAGAACATTAGCCGCGTGCGGGTGCTTTTTCGTTTCTGCCGAGGGGCTTCCCTATCGCTGACATGCGCCGCCCTTTCAGGCAATGTCATTAAGTTAAGGATTTAAACATTAAAATGGTGTTTTGTGTTATATCATTCCTTCGGAGTTTAACCATATTATACACTTTTATTTTCTATAATAATGTCATCCCTTCGGGATTTCCCACTTCACTTAATGAGCCTTTCAGCGCTATGATTTCCGTTGCGTTAATGGCCGTAATGATTACGCATCTTAGATTGAAAGCACTACAGTTGCACTCACTACACGAACATTTTAATTTTTTACTTCTACCTTTTACCTTTTAAAACCCTGCGCCAATGCCAAACTCAGCCAGTTCGGCAATTGATTTGTGCGTTTTGAGCAGGCCGGTTAAAAACAGTTCTTTTATAGGGCCTTTTTCTTTTTGCAGCAGGTAATAGTTTGCACCAATTTTCTGGTAGTAGATGTCTTGCTTTAGTGCGGTCTGTTTTAAATAGAAACCTATTTGCAGCATAACGCCTACCCTGCCCAGCAGAAACTCATTACCTACGAACAACGCAGTTTTGTAAGAATTCTTTGCTTCTTCGCCAGGTAATATTTCGTTGTTGCGCAAAAATGCATAAACCCCTGTGTGGTAGCTATAGTCAATACCCGCAAAAGCTTTATTCTTACTTATCCATCGCTTGCTGGTATATACCGACCCCAGATATACCGGGAACAAAGGCCCTAATGGTGCTTCGCTTTGCGTGTAGGCCATGCCAAAACGGCCTTCAACCAGCCAACGGTTTTTCAGTTTTGGCAAGTCGCGCACAATACATTTCGGTGTGCGGCCTACCGGAAAGTACCTGATGCCGATATGCTGGCTCAGCAGGTTCACACCAAGGTTAGGCTGATGGTATGATGCATCTGAAATATGCGTAAAACTTACGCCTGCCTGCACATCCCAATGATCGTTAATGTGGTAGCGGATATCGGTATTGAATGAAAAGTAATCGTTAATGTGGCTGCCAATGGCGTTGTTAATCGTATCGGTTATAGGGTGCCTGCCGTAAAAATGGGTTACATAACCAATACCATCGCCTATGCGCAGGGTCCATTCCAATTTCTTGCGCGATATCAGGTTCATGGTAATATTGGGGTACAGGCCAATACACCTGCCGTAAACCGAATCGATGCCATAATTAGTATAGGTAATGCCAAGGCCGAATTGCGGAAAACGGCGGCGCTGTTCCCACGCATGCTTGCCGTAACGCTTGCTCACAAAATTCACATCCATACCCGAACTCCGCTCAGGTATTGGCAAATGGAATTTTGTAGTATGCTTTATTACCTTACCAATAAACGGATTGGCTTCTATACCCCAGCCTGTGTAGGGCTTGCTTTCCTGGCTAACCGCTATAAACGGCCCGCACAGGCAAAGCAGCAATATGTAAAAAACGCGATGGGGTATTCGTGCCATGAATGAACAAAAATAGCCACATATTGTTTCGTTTCCAAAAGCGCCGGGATATTCGCTACCTTTATTTTTTTTCGGCCTTCCGGCTGTTAAACTATGAAACAGCATTTTCATTTTCTACAATACATATTTGCCTGGAGTTTGGTTATGGCTTCAGTACCTTCTTATTGCCAGAAGAACCACTACCATTTTGATGGTAAAGTTGCAGTTGCCGGCGGCGAAACCTACCGCTACCAACTAGACTTCAGCGAACAAAAAAACATAATTAAAGGCTATTCTTTTACCTGGCTTGACGACACTATACCCAGCAAAGCAGAGGTAATAGGCACTATTGACAAAGTAAAGCGCACCATAACTTTCGCTGAACATGATGACCCCAACATCCTGATGGTAAAACCGCCGGATATGTGCTTTTTCAGCGGCACCCTCGCTTACCAGGAAGTTGGCGATATGTTTTTGCTTTCGGGCAGGTTTACGGGCTTCACAAAGTATACACAATACTGCGGGCAGGGCGAAATAACCATGTCGCATTATTCCAAGGGTGATTCTTTACTGGGAGTTACCATAAAACCCCGCCACAAGCCTGTACCCATTGATATACCAGCCCCGCCACCAGTAGAGCATGAGCACGAAATAATTACTGCTGCCAGAAATAAAGAGCTGGATTGGGAAAGCGACACCTGCACCGTTCAGTTGTGGGACTATGGCAATGTGGATGGCGATGTGGTGAACGTTTATTTCCACAACGAAAAAATACTTGCCAACTACGAAATAACAGGCACTAAAAAAGAAATGCGCCTGCCCCTCCACAAAGGCTACAACATTTTAAGAATAGAGGCCGAAAACGAAGGGCGCGTTGCACCCAATACCGCCCGCATGTTGCTTATTGATGGCCAAATAAAATACAGCTTCACGGCCTACAATGTAAAAGGGAAAAGTGCTACCATTATTTTAAAGTCAAAAAAATAGAAAGTGACCAAACGCAATATCATTATTATAGTTCTTGTGTGCGTACTTATTGGCTTGTACACCACTTTTAAGTTACTGAGCAGGAGCAATTTTAACCCCAACCCTAAATATACCATTGGGCAGCCACTCGATAGCCTGAACGGTGTACTGGTTTATTATAACGGCATGGTGGGCCATAGCGACGGCCGCACTACCGATTCCGGCTACAACATTGGCATAAAATACCAGTGTGTGGAATTTGTAAAGCGCTATTACTACCAGCGCTTTCACCATAAAATGCCCGATGCTTTTGGCAATGCCCAGGAATTTTTTGATAGTAAACTGCCCGATAGCACTTACAATACCAAACGAGCCCTAATGCAGTTCAGCAATGGCAGCCGCTGCAAACCACAACCGGAAGACCTGATCATATTTGACAGGCATGCAGGCAATATTTATGGCCATGTAGCTATTATTGCCGAAACAACAGATAGCAATATAACTATTATACAGCAAAACCCGGGGCCATTTGCCGCTTCGCGGGACACCATAGGGTTACAACATAATAACAATTTATGGACTGTAAACAGGGCACGCACACTGGGTTGGCTACGAAGAGATACGCTTTGGCGCGATGAATTGCCCAATAATTCACAATAATTACACACTATTGTCAAGCAAATTAGTTGGTAAAAAAAGAATGTTGAGTAGCACCTGCGCCGCAGCCCCGGCGCAGACAAATAGATTAACAAGCTTCAGCACAACACGTAACTGGGCTTCTTTTGCCCGCGGCAGCGATTGATGGAAATACTACCACATACTGCACGACCGCCGCGATAGCGGACAATAGAGAAAAAAGCTTCCACAAAACACGCCGCAGGGCTCCTTTTAGCCGCGGAGCGATGGTCCCGAAAGCATTCGGGATGGCGTTTTTCTTTGCTTCTTTCTTTTTTCGCCACGAAAAAAAAGAACCGGAGACGCGATGACAACAACCAGCAGAGCAACCTGACAAAAGCAGGGTAGAAATCAAAAAACGAGACGTAATGCTTGCTGACGTTATATTTCAGTCGGCGACAGCTCTTCTTTTCGGACATTCACAATAATTAACCCCCAATTTTATTTAATATTTACCCCTTATGCTACAGAAGTTTTACTTTTACGGCAAAATCACACAATTATGAGTTTCATTACAGATGTTATCGCCAGGCAAATATTAGATAGCCGTGGCAACCCTACAGTAGAAGTAGATGTACACACCAGTGAAGGTATTGTGGGCCGTGCAGCTGTTCCCAGCGGAGCAAGTACCGGTAAGCACGAGGCAATGGAACTCAGGGATGGCGACAAGAAAAAATACGGTGGCAAAGGCGTTTTGAAAGCTGTAAGTAACGTAAATGAAATTATAGCTGAAGAATTGTACGGCACCGATGTTACCGACCAACGCGGCCTGGACAACCTGATGATTGAAATGGATGGTACCGACAACAAAAGCAAGCTGGGGGCTAACGCAATACTGGCTGTAAGTATGGCTGCGGCAAAAGCTGCATCTCAAAGCGTGGGTTTACCCTTCTACCGCTATATTGGCGGTGCAAATGCAAGAACATTGCCAGTGCCGATGATGAACATTCTGAACGGTGGCGCACATGCTGACAATAAAATCGATTTTCAGGAATTTATGGTTATGCCACTGGGTGCCGATACCTTCAGCGAAGGTTTACGTTGGGGTGTTGAAATTTTCCATGAGTTGAAAAAAGTATTGAAAGACAAAGGCTACAGCACCAACGTAGGCGATGAGGGTGGTTTCGCACCTAACATTCAGAGCAACGAAGAAGCTATTGAATTTGTACTGAAAGCTATTGAAAAAGCGGGTTACAAACCGGGTGTTGACGTATTTATAGCTATGGATGCCGCTAACAGCGAACTGTGGAACCAAAAAGATAAAAAATACCACTTCCATAAAAGCGACGGCAAGAAAATGACCAGCGAAGAACTGGTTGCTTACTGGGTTAACTGGTGCAAAAAATACCCGATCATCAGCATTGAAGACGGCATGGCCGAAGATGACTGGAAGGGCTGGAAAATGCTTACGGACGCACTAGGTAATAAGGTGCAGTTAGTGGGTGACGATTTGTTCGTAACCAATGTTAACCGCCTGGAAAGAGGCATTAAAGAAAACACCGCCAACGGCCTTTTGGTTAAAGTAAACCAGATAGGTACACTCAGCGAAACTATTGATGCCGTAACGATGGCACAGCACAACCGCTACAATACAATAATGAGCCACCGCAGCGGCGAAACTGAAGATACTACCATTGCCGACCTTGCTGTTGCCCTTAATTGCGGCCAGATAAAGACAGGATCTGCAAGCCGCAGCGACCGTATGGCAAAGTACAACCAGCTAATAAGAATTGAAGAAGAACTGGGCGAGATAGCTTACTATCCGGGCAATTCTCTTAAATTTGGTAAATAATTAATCTCACGCAAAGACGCTGCGTCGCAGGCATGGGTTACCAGTCACTACAAGTTTTAAGAGGCGCGAATTCAGTTATCATAACAAAACGCGCCTCTTAAATATTAATCTTGTACTGCTTTAGCTTATTTGCGTACTTGCGCCTTTGCGTGAACTTTTATTCTGGTGATAAAACTATTGTATGAAAAAGGTTTTAAAAGTCATTACCAACAAATACTTCATTACCGGCCTCGCCTTTGTAGTGTGGTGTTCGTTCTTTGACCAGAACGACTGGTTCTCCCTGCACGATAAGCAGAAAGACCTGGACGCTATTAAAGCCAACATCGCCTACCTGAATACAGAAGTAGCTAAGATGGACGAAGAACGGAACGCCCTTTTGCACGACGACAAAAAGCTGGAACAATACGCCCGCGAAAACTACCGCATGAAGCAGGACAATGAAGATGTTTATGTGATAGATAGCAGCGGTAAATAGTCAGAGTATGTTACTGTACTAAACCCAATATCTTTCCTTATGGACAATTATCCCGATATCCCCCCAGTAAATACAGAACAACAAATTTGCAGCAATTGCAGGCAGGAGCCTGCCTTGGAAGGTTTCCCCAATCCTTTTTGCGAAGGCTGCCGCAATAAATTCATTAAGTATCCGGTACCGGGTTGGATATACGGTTTTGGTGCCATTATACTAATGGTCATGGTGCTTTCCATAATAAGGATACCACCTTACATAAGCACGGCAATAGAACTGGGTAAGGCACAAAATGCCATGAAAGCGCACAAGTATGTTACCGCTCAAAAGCACCTTAAAACAGTACTGCAAAACGCACCCGCATTTGCCAATGGCAAGGCGAGCATGTTCATAGCATCGGCCTATAATTTCGACCTTGAAGTAGCCCGGCAAATGTATGCCGAAATGAACGGCGTTAATGTAGATATAGACGAGGATCTGCAGACTGAAGCCAATACGGCAATGAACTATGTTTCAGCAATGCTGGCCTATGATACAACTATGGACGAAAGGCTGACAACAGCATCAAAAGACTCTACCTCAGGTCTCCTCCGACTATACCAGCAAGTAGATACCGCTTATGCAGGGCCGGATGTAAAACTGATGTCGGCCTTCCAGATAGCTAACCGGCTTTATGACTGGGGGAACTATGATGCCTGCAAAAAAATACTGACTAAAATACTGGCAACCTCGCCACAACACTACATGGCCATGCAACTGATGGCTGCAACTGACAGACATTTACAGTTGTATGATGAAGGGATAGCTTACTGCAATAAAATACTGGAAACAAACAGCGAAAATATAGGTGCGATTTTTCAAAAGGCGCGAATAGAAATGTTGCGTAAAAACTTTCCAAAAGCCATGGCATACGGTAAAGAACTTGCCGCAATAGACCCAAAGAATATCTTTACGCTGGAGATCAATGCCCTTTCGGCAAATGCGGCCGGCGACAAGGGAAAAGCGAATAGTGTACTCGCCCAGATAAAAACGATTGACGACAGTGAACAAATTGTTTACAAACGCACGCAAGGCGTTATTAACGGCACTGAAATTTACAACTAAACCATACCATTATGTTTTTCGTACCCGGCCTTGGCATTATTATCAGCATCATAACTTTCCCCGGCATTATTGTGCATGAGCTGGCGCACCAGCTGTTTTGCCGCTTGTATAAAGTACCGGTTTTTGAAGTGGTTTACTTCAGGACCCAAAACCCCATGGGTTATGTGCTACATGAAAAACCCGCCACCAATTTGCAGGCAACCATGATAAGTACCGGCCCTTTCTTCCTGAATACCATTTTGGGGTTTGTAATTGCCTTTCCGGCGGCAGTGCAATATAAATTAGGTGCCGCCTACCCTATTGATTACTTGCTGCTTTACCTTGGCGTATCCATTGCCATGCACGCCTTTCCCAGCACAGGCGATGCCAAATCGTTATGGGAGCACATCAGCGATAAAGAAACACCACTGCTTACTAAAATAATTGTAACACCCATTATTGGGCTCATGTATGCTGGCGCATTGGGTTCTATGGTGTGGCTCGATGCTATTTATGGCTTTGCCGTTGCGGTAGGCCTGCCCTTTTTGGTTATCAGGCTTTTTGCGTAGCAGTATTTGTACGCTCCTCATTTGCATCAGTATTCCCCCAAAACGCGCTTACCGGCCCTCATCAAATCATTCTCATAAAATTGCGGTAATTTTGCCCCAGGTATATGGAAAACAAGGCGTGGGAATATGATATGGAACGGGAGCGGCTGGAGCAACAATTAGTTGTAAATCCGGATGACGCTGGCACTCATTTTGAACTTGCATTATTGCTGGAAGAACGCTTCGAAGAATTTGATACGGCCATAGTACATTACAGCGATGTATTGCGGATAGACCCCAAAGACGATTTTGCGCATAACAATATAGCACGTCTGCTGAAATTCCATTTGAATGACTTTGAGGCAGCGCGTAAACACATGGAAATCGCTATAGGTATTGACGCAAAGGACGCGGATTACCACATTAACTATGCCGATATTCTATGCGAAAACTTCAGCGATTTCAAAGGGGCATCAGCCCATTATGAGCTGGCGCTGGAACTGGATCCGTTCAATGCCAATGGGCATTTTTCCTATGCTCACCTGCTTAGCGTGCATATTGGCGAATACAAGCGCGCGCTCAATCACTATCAGCTTGCCGTTGACCTTGACCCTACCGATGGCCTATATTACAACAATGCAGGCATATTAATGGAGCACAAACTCTTTGATTTTAAAGGTGCCCGGGAAATGTATGAAAAGGGCGTGGAAATTGCGCCCGAGGAGGCTGACCTGCACAATAACCTGGCCAATTTGCTGGACGATCATTTCGCAGAATATGAAAAAGCAGAAGAACATTACCTGATCATATTATCGCTGGACCCCGACAACGCAAGGGCGCATTACGACTATGGCCTGCTGCTGAAAAAACGGTTTGAAGATTACGATAGCGCCAAAAGCCATTATGAAAGATCGCTTGCGCTGGAACCAGATCATTCGCTTGCACTTTCCGCATTGGCAACCTTATTAACGGAGCAGTTCAATTCGCATGATGAAGCAAAAAAACTGTACGAAAAAGCAATTGCATTAGACCCGGAAAACGCAGACATCTACTTTAACATGGCAATGCTGCTGGAAGAAGAGTACAGCGACCATGAAAATGCAAAAAAACATTACCTGGCCGGCCTTGCACTTGACCCGTCGGATATAGGTGCGCGCATTGCCGTTGCCAATATACTGGACGATCATTTTCAGGACTACGACGCCGCAAAAACACACTATGAAGCCGCCGTGGCACTAGACCCTGAGAATGCCGAAAGTTGGCTGCACTTTGGCATACTGATGGCAGATAGCCTTCACGACCACACGACTGCCAAAACTTATTTCGAAAATGCCCTTGAAGCCGACCCGGCCAACGAAGAAGCCCGCCAACGGCTAGATGTGCTACTGGAGTTATTGAAGCGGAAGTGACACTGGTATAGCCCATGTATACGTTAATTTACTACACAATATGCGGCAGGGCATACGATAAAACGAAGCCTGCAAAACACAACGCCATACAGCACAATTGCGCGACCATTTTTTAGTATCTAATTTCACCCCATGCAAACCTTTCCCGCACAATACTCTATTCTTTCTGCCAGTGCCCTGAAAACATTAGTTGAGCAACTGTATGGTTTTGAATTAAGTACTTGTAAATTGTTGCTACATGGCGTAAGTGATGTGTATGTGTTGCAAACCACTACTGCAACAAAATATATACTTAAGATATACCGATCGGCACACAGGTCGGCGGAAGAGGTAAATGGCGAAATAGAATTGCTGAATTTACTGCACCAAAGTGGCTGCAAAATAGCACCCCCGATACCTGATAAACAAGGGGGATGGGTGCAGGCAATAAATGCTTCGGAAGGCTTGCGGCTGGGTGTCGTTTTTACATTTGCACCCGGCAAAGCTACTCATGAACTTACAGATACCCATTTGCTGGCAATTGGCCGTGAAATGGCTGCGATACACAATGCAACTGCGGGTATTAGCTTACAATATACCCGTAAGCCATACAACACATTTACCACGGTAGCGCGGCCATTACAAGTGCTTCAACAATGCTTTGCCGACTACGATAAAAATACGGAATACCAATGGCTGGCGGACGCAGCACAACAAGTAGTTGCCCAACTCCAGGCTTTAGATACAGGCAACTTTAGAGAGGGGCATTGCCACTACGATTATTTTTCGAAGAACTTCTTTTTCGATGGCGAAGGTGACATAACAATTTTTGATTTCGATTTTGCGGGTAAAGGTTTTCTGGTGAACGATCTGGCATCGCTACATGTCTACCTTTTCTTTCGCAGCATGCATAAAATATCAGCTGACGACATTGAGGTGGTATTTGAAAAAGTGATTACGGCTTACCGGCAAGTGCGGCCGCTAAGCGACCAAGAGTTAGGGGCAATTCCCGCGCTTGGATTTAATTTACTGCTATTCTACCTGTGTTTTCAATACGAGAACTTCGATGACTGGAGCAACGCTTTCTTTGGCCCCAATTACCTTACTGACCGAATAGGCTTGATGAAAAAATACAAAGAACAATTTTGCACTCCATAAACCAACACAACAATAACCGAGAACTGCCAACTGCAAACTGTCCACTCTATTTTATCCTGCCACTTTCTGCCTCAAGCCCTGTGCGCCGTTCTCTTGATGCGGCTACCTGGCTGCTGCCAAAACGATAGGTAAAGCTAAGCCTTGCTGTCCTGTTCTCTCCTTTGCCGCTGCCAGTCACATCCAGCCCGCCGAAATGTGTTTCCGACCTCCAGTAAGAAGTCCAGAATACATCACTTATAGTCAGTTTAACTGTGGCCTTTTTATCCCAGAATTGCTTCTGTGCGCCAATATCCAGGCTACCCATCGGTTTCACGCGCCACGTAGCACCCCATACCGACGGCCCGTTGTACCAACCGCTTACCTCAATGCTATAATTTTTCGGAAGCGTAAAACTGTTCTGGATATATGCGCCGAACATGGGTATTTCCCTCCTCACGGCAGTGTTGCCTATTGTACCATCCAGTATCATATAATTGAACCAGACATTAGCATAACCGCTCCACCACTTAGCGAACGGTATGCCAGAGCCTATGTTCAGGCTCATCAGCTGTTGGGTGGCCAGGTTACGGGTTTGTAAATAGCTGGCATTCCTTACCGTATCGGTGATCTCGGTTGCAAAATCATGCACTTTGCTATAGCCAATTGTCGTATTTAGCACCCCCTTAAATGAATGGGTCAGTTCCAGTGTGTTAGTAAATTGAGGCCTCAGGAAGGCGTTACCTTTCTCATAAGTCAGCTCATCAACTTTGGTCTCGAAAGGGTTAAGATCCTGATAGCTGGGGCGGTCTATTCTTCGGCTGTAAGTGAGGTTAAAACTGTTGTTCTTATTTACATTATAAGTAAGCGCACCACTGGGGAACAGGTTGGTATAATTCCGCACCACAGTATCATCTGCCTGCTTTAAACCATCGGCTCTTGTCAGCTCTCCGGTGCTGGCGGTATTCTCCATACGCAGCCCGGCCTGTAGTATCATTTTTTTTGAAAGGCTATTGTTATAGTTCACATAGGCTGCATTCACATTTTCGGTATACCTGAACGTATTACTCCTGGAAAGTACCTTTACGGGTATGTCGTTCACTACATCAAAAAAATCGAACGTGTTGTTGGTTATTACCTCAGCCGCCTTAACCCCCAGCCCTAATGTGCCATTACCCAGGCGCTGCTCCCAGTCAGCTTTTATTGTATAAATATCAATGTCCGTAGGGGTGTAATTGCGATTAATCACTTTGTAAAGGAGGTTACTGTTGCCATCAACATAATAGTTGGGCTGCCAGCTGCTGCCGCGCCCCCTGAAAAGCCCGTAATCTGCGTCCACGTTCAGCTGCCTGCCTGCGGTATCCGCATACTTATAGTTCAGGTTCACGTTGTTATTGGTGCGGCTGTTAGGGTTGTCGTTATTGGCTTTGAGCAGCTTTACAAAATCGCCGTTCCTGTCGTAGATGAAGGCGTTACTCTCGCCACTGGAAAACTGGTCACCTACGCTGGTCGTTACTAAAAACCCAAGTGTTTGCTTGCTCGTCATAAAGTAGTCAGCCCCCGCTTTCAGGTTTATGTTCCTGTTATCCCTGAAGCGAACACTTTTTTGCGAGTACAGTGTATCGTTCTGCAATCGTTCAAGATCAAGGTGACCTTCTCGTTTGCCGCCATCACCGGAAAAATTGCCGAAAATATTTACCTTTTTATTGCGGTAATTGAGGTTTACCGACCCATTACCCTTTGGTGTAAATCCTTGTATATAGGTAACGCCCACACTACCGTTAGTACCAAGCTTCTTATTCTTCTTCAGCCTGAAATTGATGACGCCTGCATTGCCACTCGCATCATATTTCGCGCTGGGATTGCTTATCATTTCTATAGCCTCAATATCGTTGCTGTTTATGCTTTTAAGATATTCAGCCAGCTCCTTGCTGTCCAGTTGCATCATTCTGCCATCAACATATACCTTCACCCCGGTTTTACCCTTCAGGCTAATATTCTCATTATTATCAACAGTAACGCCGGGGCTCTTCTGCAATAGTTCCAACGCGTTACTGCCAGTGGCATTAATGCTGCTTTCTACATTGAAAACCATCTTATCGGCCTTCACCTCAATCATTGGCTTTTTTGAGCTAACAATTACCTCCTTCAACCTGGCTACTTCCCTTTCAAGAGTAAGATCGGGCACGGCATAGGTTGCTGATGCTGTTGTATTAAAGGGCGCACTATACAATAGCTTATACCCTTCAGCGTAGCACCTCAGCAAGTAAGTACCGCTATTGCCGGTAGCAATTTCAAAATGCCCGTCTGCTTCCGTTATGCCAGCCTTTACCAGGCTGCTATCCGCTGCTTTCAGCACTTCAATACTAACTGCGGGCAGGGCGTTATTTACGGCATCTTTTACCCGGCCTGTAACGGATGTGGGAATTTGCGCAAAACAAAATGAGGTAGAGGCGAGCAGCACACAAATAGTGCAAAAAAATTTAGACATAGCGGTGAGTAAAGCGGATGCAAATCTAAAATTTTAATGTTTGCCAATAGTTAAATTTATTATTTATTTTAAAAATACCCTTTTCAGGGTGAGGAATACATAACCGTCAACCACCATTTGCAGGCGTAACTACCGCTGCTTTTGTATTTATTGTACTTACCTTTGCACCCGCAATGACACAGGAACAACTGAAAGAAATGCGGGAAAAGGTGCAAACGCTGCACCGTTTCCTGCGCATTGAAGACCGTCTGGCAAAGCTGGAAAACGACAGGCAAATGACTTTATCACCCGGTTTTTGGGATGATAATGTACGCGCTACCGCAATACTCAAGGAAATTAAGATAGATAAATACTGGACCGACCTTTATAACACCACCAAAGATTCGGTGGAAGATGCTGCCGTGCTGTTCGACTTCTGGAAAGAAAATGAGGCAACTGAAGAAGAAGTAAAAGAAGCCCACGCCAAGGCAAGCAAGGAAATTGATGAACTGGAGTTCAAGAGCACGCTGGATAAGCCGGAAGATGAAATGCCGGGCATATTGGTAATAAACAGCGGCGCAGGCGGCACGGAAAGCCAGGACTGGGCCGAAATGCTATTGCGCATGTACCGCATGTATGGCGAAAGGCAGGGCTGGAAGATAAGCGAGGTTGATGTGCAGTATGGTGATGGTGCGGGCATTAAACAGGCTACGCTTGAATTTGATGGTGCTTTCGCTTACGGATTACTGAAAGCGGAAAGCGGCGTGCACCGCCTGGTGCGTATTTCCCCGTTTGATTCTAATGCACGCAGGCATACCTCGTTTGCATCGGTGTTCGTGTACCCGTTGATAGATGACACTATAGATATACAGGTAAGCCCTGCTGATGTAGAGTGGGCTTTCTTCCGCTCAGGCGGCTCTGGCGGGCAGAACGTGAATAAGGTGGAAACAGCAGTTCGTTTGAAGCACATTCCATCAGGCATAATTGTAGAGTGTCAGATAGCCCGTACGCAAGGTGAAAACCGCGAAAAGGCCATGACCATGCTGAAAAGCCAACTGTATGAAGAAGAGTTGCGCAAACGCCAGGAAGTACTGAACGCCACCAATTCATCGAAAAAGAAAATTGAGTGGGGCTCGCAGATACGCTCTTATGTTTTCCACCCTTATAAAATGATCAAGGACCACCGCACTGACTATGAAGTGGGCAACGTTGGCCCTGTAATGGATGGGGAACTGGACGATTTTATAAAGGCTTATTTAATGAGCGAAAAGGAAGAAAATTAAATTTTCAGTTCCCGATTTTAAATTCAAAACTTTAAATTCCAAGTACCAATTTTAAATAAAGGATACCGAAGGTAAAAACGACATTGCCGGAGTATTGAAGCAGCCCGAAATAAATGGATAAACAACCTAAGAAGAAACTTGTTGATGTAGGCCTGCTGAAGCGCCTGTTTTCTTATGCTGCGCCTTACAAAAAGACGTTGTTCTTCTCTATGTCGCTTTCTATTTTACTGGCTATTACTTCGCCAATACGGCCGCTGTTAATTCAGCGCTCGGTAGATATTTATATTGCGGGCAATATGCTGAAGGGGCTCATGCTTATTTCGGCAATACAGCTGGGCATTTTGCTGGTGGAAAGCCTGCTCAGGTTCTGGTTCATGTACCGCATTAACTGGTTGGGGCAAACAGTAGTAAATGACATTAGAAAAGCTGTGTTTAAAAAGATACTGAATCAGGATATCAGCTTCTACGATAAAACCGCGATTGGCACCCTTACCACCCGAACAATCAACGATCTGGAATCGGTAAACGATGTTTTTTCAGAGGGCATCATTTCAATTGTTGCCGATGTGATGACCATTATTTCCATCATCATTGTTATGCTATTTACCGATGTTTGGCTTACCCTGGTTTGCCTTTCGGTATTCCCTATTCTTATTGTGTCTACCTACATTTTTAAAGAAAGTGTCAACAAGTCATTTCAGCGGGTGCGCAATGCGGTATCGGCACTCAATGCCTTTGTGCAAGAACATTTAACGGGCATGTATATTGTGCAGGTTTTTGCGGCAGAAAAAAGCGAAATTGAAAAATTCAACGAGATCAATAAAGAGCACCGCGACGCCAACATCAAAGGCATTTTCGCTTATTCTGTTTTCTTCCCTGTTGTTGAAATTGTACTGGCACTTTCGCTGGGTTTACTGGTATGGTATGGCTCGGTAAGGATAATGCACCATGCCATTTTGCCGGGTGTTATTATCGCCTTTGTGCTATACATCAACCTGCTGTTCCGCCCCTTGCGTATGATGGCCGATAAATTTAATGTGCTGCAAATGGGCGTAATAGCCGGCGAACGCGTTTTCGCTATTTTAGACAGTGACGAACACCTGAAAAACAATGGCAGTTTACAAGCCAGTTCAATTAATGGCAATGTAGAATTCCGCGATGTAGCATTCAGTTATAAACCCGGCGTACCTGTGCTTAAAGGCGTATCTTTTACGCTGGAAGCCGGCAAAACAATGGCTGTTGTCGGGCATACGGGTGCAGGCAAATCATCACTTATAAGCATACTGAACAGGCAATATGAAATAGAAAGTGGTCAGATACTGATAGATGGTAAAAACCTGAATGAGTACGACATTTACAACCTTCGTAACCATATAGGCATTGTGTTGCAGGATGTGTTTTTATTCAGTGGCTCTATTGCCGATAATATTACACTGCGCAATAAAGATATCCCGCTTTCCAAAGTAGAAGAAGTGGCTAAAATGCTGGGCATACATGAGTTTATTATGCGCCTGCCCGGTGGCTATAATTTTGAAGTGATGGAGCGCGGCAACTCGCTATCGCAGGGGCAAAGGCAGTTGCTTTCTTTTGCGCGGGCATTGTTGTACAACCCTTCAATTCTTATTTTAGATGAGGCCACATCTTCTGTGGATAGCGAAAGTGAACAATTGATACAACACGCTATTGATACCCTTATTAAAGGCCGCACTTCTATTGTAATTGCACACCGTTTAAGTACCATACGCAAAGCCAATGAAATACTGGTGATGGACCATGGTAATATTATAGAACGTGGCAGCCACGCATCGCTGCTTATGCAAAAGGGCGCTTACTATAATTTATATACGGCTGTTGAAAAAGTAGCCGTTGCTTAAAGCATTACTTCAAACGTAAGCTCCTGTTCTCCTTTCTTCCAAATGGCTTCGCCCAGTTCCCTGAAAAGGCCAGCGTCTTCGGGATGAACCTTTGCGAATATATTACCACAATCCAGCAGTTTGCCTTCACCGTAAAATATACCCATAAAACCTGCGGTTTTGTTCCTGGTGCAGCTTACCGGCCCTATTACAACTTCACCCGGTTCGGCAAAAACAGAGGAGTTTTCCTGCTTTATATTCAGGCGTGGCGCATTGTCGATCCATATCTCCTGCCCGGAAACTCTTGCATGAAAAAAGGTGCGCGTAAATGGTAATTCCAGTGCAAATGCGGCTACTGTTACCGGCGCATCTTCAGCATAAAAACTAAACCTGATAACGGTACTGCTTTTTGTCCTTATCGTGAATCCCGATGGCATTGCTGAAAATTTTGAATTTCAAAACTATGCAAAAAACAAACGCCCCGGAAACGGGGCGTTTGTTTTTTGCATAGTTAGCATTACTGTACTTTTAGTTCTTGGTAACAACTTTAGATACCGTATTATTGATACGAAGCATATAGTTACCGGCTGGTAATTTGGTCATAGACAAAGTAACCTTCCTGGTACCTTCAGTGTAGTCGGATTCAGCAACCTTCTTGCCTGCAAAATCAAGCACCTGAATTGTTCTGATATCGCTGCCAACTGAACCAACTACAATATCGTTGGTAGTAGGGTTAGGGAAAACATTTATTTCGCCTGAATTCATTTTACCGCTACCGGAGTTTTTACCAACAGTACCTCCGCTTTCATTGCCCGGAGGAGCAGGGTCATCACAATTAACGGTGCAGGTTACTGTTATAGAACACTCCTGTCCATTGGCATCTATTCCCCAAATAGTTACTGTTACAATAACTGGGCCCATGGTCATAGTTGAGAAGGCCTGATTGTCGGTAGTCAGTGATGTGTAGTGTGGCGGATAAGTCATGCCGCCTATGCTCCAGTCGTAGTGTGTAATTGTTATACCAGCCATTGGTATAGCGGTAGCCAAAAAGCCCCAACCACAACCTGCTGTCATGTAAAACGGTATCACATTACTTGCGGGGTCAAAACATCCTTCGTGCTGCACGGCTTCGCATATCAACTTTTGCTCCAGGTCGGCTTCGCAGCATGGGCCTTCATTTTTATTCGGGTCATAGTGCATGTTGAGTATGTGCACCTTGCATTGCAATGGCCATGATGTGCCTGCTGGTATTGTAAAAGAATAGGTTGGCACAGTTGTAGTTACCCAAATGCCTGGTGGCACCCACCAATCGTAACTTACAATAGTATTGGCAGTGGTCACTACTGCGGTAATGTTAAATATACAATCGCCATTAACGGCAGTTGCTCCAATAACATTCAGTTCTGCTTTTTCATAGCATGGAACTGGGCCAGGGTCATCGCCACATACTTTCCTTATTTGCGCATTCAGGTCTCCCTCCGTCACTGTAGAAAATGTAGGGGTGAATACATAGTGAACTATTGATGGCGTAAATACAGTAATGGTCGGACTTTCGAAAGCTACATTCTGGTCTTCCGTTTCGCAGTCCCTGTTGTCACTGTGTAGCGTTGTTGAGGTCCTTACGAAATAGATATCATTCAAACCAAAAATGGTAGAGGATGTAATACCCGCAAGTGCAAGGTTAGTTCCGTCAAACGTCATATCGTTCAGGGAATGATAGCCGGGATTACCTGAATTAACAAATTTTACCGGTGTATTGGCTGTCATTGCGGTTAACGAAGTAACTTCTGTAACAACCGCATCGGCAGGCGTACCAGTTGCCCAAAGCAATGGATCAAACCACGTTCCTGCACCAGTTGGTGACTGCACATTAAATATATGCTCGTCATCGACAACTGCGTATGCTGAGGTATTGGTAAAAACAGCACTGTTGTTCGTAATCGGTACTACATTGTGGCCAGTGCCTGAGGTGCTCACCCTGAAGATGAACTCACCACTACCACAGGTGGTGCAATAGTCATGCAGGCTGCCACCCATTATTACCAATGTACTGTTATACCTTTTTATCCTGGTGAAAAAATTATCCTGCAAATGTAATTGAGGGTTTTGCACAAAATCATAACAATGCTCCCATACCTTTAAACCCAAGGTTGCGGAAGTACCGAACGGCCTGTATTCCAGCACCATTCCGTCGCCGTAATTAATACCTGTAAATACGCCGCAGATGTAAATTGTCTTTTTATCCGCCGATGTTGTTGCGCTGAGGTATTGTCCGCCTTTAGAACCATAGTAGTAGTCTTCATCGTACATGAAATTACCGGTAGCTTCATCAAAAATGCATATCAGTGCCGCGCCGGCATTATGCGAAAAATCGTGCACGCCCACAGCAGCCAGGTAGTGGGTGCCACTTGTAGGCTCAATAAATTCCGTTACTCCGGAAAACATTTCGCCGCCTGGTGTAGTAGCATTGTCATTCAGCACTTTCCTCCAGATGGTATGTCCGTCCGAAGCATCCAGTTTGGAGATCAATGCCCGGTTAGCCAGGTAAATACTGTTACGGCCTACGGTGCCCACAATAACAATATTATTGTCATCAGTAACAATCATGTCCTGTACCAGGTTGTTTTTTCCGGCAACTTCATAATACTTCTGCCAGGCAATAGTACCAGTTGCTGTTATTTTCAATACAATCATACGGGCGTTAATGGCATTGCTCCCGCTCAGGTCATAGTCGTAGCCGGCTATAATATCTGAGCCATCAGCCATGTGCACCGTCCTGATAGCTGTTTCGTTTTTAGGAGTACCGCCTATTATACTTCCTATATTGTACTGGGTGAGTGTCGCGCTAGCGGGGCTTCCCATTGCCACCAAGGCCATAAGGCAGAAGGCCTTCCAAATCATTTTCCATTTCATTTTCATAACGTGTATATCCTGGTTTTTAAAAAGGACCTTATTTGCTTACACAAAGCGATTTTAAAATTTATTAAACATAACACATGTTCAATAATCAGTAAAATAAATTTCTCTCTGTGAGTTTTTGTAATTTGTTTAAAAAAATAAAAAACTTAATTGTTTAAAACTAATTACTTCACAAATCTATCGATTGCAGTATGCCGAATCCAAATCTGGTTTACGAACGGTCGTTTTTGTTCACCAACGGCAAAAAAACATGTGTACCATTAACATATTACATAAATTTTTTGTCAAAAAAAGACATAATCGCTGGCGGAAATCAATATTTACGCCAACATTATTAATCATAGGTTAAATAAACTTCAATAATCTAAACGAAAACCAGTAATACAGACGTTCCATACAAGAAAACAGCACATTAAACATTAACAAAAAATCATAAAATAAAGTTCAATTCGGCGTAAATAATTTCTTGCATAATCGCGAGAAAAAATCTTAAATTTATGACCAAAATATGGCTACTTTAAATTTACTATTGCTTGAAAATGAGCGATCTGCCGATTTGCAGATCCAAAAGGTAATGGGCAATGCGGGGTTTAATGTAACCACAACTGTTGTTCACGACAAAAAAAAATTCATTGAAGCTATATCGGCTCATCATTACGATGCAGTATTGATATTTCACCCTGTTACTAAATTCAGTGCTAAAGATGCGTTGGCACTACTTAATGATGCGCATATAGCGACTGCGATTATCATTATTGCTGAGAAAATAACCCAAAACTACCTTACCAAACTGGTTGTTGAAGGCGCTCATGACTATATACTGAAAGATAGCATAGAACGCCTGCCGATAGCCGTTATGAATGCCATTGAAAAAATTAGCCTTAAAGCGGAACAGGAACGTTTTTTCGATGAACTTATTACCCGTAAAACGCTGATGAAGGATGCCGAACGCCTTGCCCATTTCGGTAGCTGGCGGGAGGACTTTATTACGGGCACAACTTATTGGTCTGACGAAAAATTCCGAATACTGGGGTATGAGCCGGGCGAGGTAGCCCCAACGTGGGAGAACTTTCTGAATAAGATACACCCGGACGATGTAGAGTTTGTAAAAAATGTTACCGAGGAAGCAAAAAAGAACCGTAACCGGCAGAAATATACGTTCAAGATTGCGAGTGCCAAGGGGCCTGTAAAATATATACACTGCGAGATATTTATTACCCGAGATGCCACCCTGAAAGTAACACAGCTTAACGGCTTCATACATGATGTTTCCGAACATACTGAAGCGGAAATAAAACTGGTTGAAAGTGAGGAAAAGTACCGCAGCCTTTTCGAAAACAACCCAAGTGCGTTGTTCGTAATTGAAGCGGCAACCGGCCGGTTTATGGATGTGAACCGGGCTGCTATTGAGCAGTATGGCTTCACCAGGAAGGAATTCCTGACAATGAACGCTACCGACCTTAATACCGACGAAGAAAGAGGCCCGGCAAGCGGACAATACAACCCGTACCTTGACGGTATTGGGCAGAAGCAAGTATGGAAAAACAGAAAAAAAGATGGTACAGTACTGTATGTAGAGGTATCGACATCAGAAATAATATTTGAAGACAAACCGTGCAAACTCGTTCTATCCAACGATGTTACCGATAAGCAGGAAGCCCTGAATCAAGTAAAGGAAAGTGAAGCAAGGCTTATTACATCGCAACGTATAGCGCACATTGGCAGCTGGGAGGTTGACCTTTCGGGCAATCAGAATAATAAAAGCCCTATTAAGTGGACCGATGAAACGTTTAGGATATTCGGTTTTGAGCCCAATGAAATTGACCCGAACAAAGCCGGAAGCGAATCAGATCTCTTCATGAGCCTGGTGCATAAGGATGACCACAGTAAGCTGAACGCGGCGCTGGAAAATGCGATCAAAAACAAGTCGGAATACAATGTTGAGTTTCGGTTAAACCGGCGTAACGACGGATCGCAACGCATTATTACCGAGCTTGCAGAAATAATATTTGACCCTGAAACCGGCAAACAACTCAAAATAACAGGTACGGTTCAGGATATTACAGACCGCAGGCTGGCGGCAAAATTGCTGCAAAAGTCGGAAGCCAACCTGCGTAGTATATTTGAGAACACGGAAACGGTGTATGTGTTGCTCGATCTTAATTTGCATATTGTTTCTTACAACAGCCCGGCATACAAATTTTCAGTAAAACACCTGAACCGGGAAATTGCAGAAGACACCTATGCGGTTGACTACTTCCCTAAGGATATACAGGCACAGGTAAAAAAATCGCTCAAAGATGCGCTTGCCGGCAATAACCTCAATTACGAGGTCAGCTTCCCGGAACCCGACGGAAGTATAAAATGGTATTATGCCCATTTTCACCCGGTATGGTCAGAGGAACAAAAAATGCTGGGCGTTATCATGTCGCTCCGCGATATAACAGAACGCAAAACATCGGAGATACAAGAAAAGAAAATAACGGCGGAGCTCATACAGCGTAATAAAGACCTGGAGCAATTCGCCTATATTATATCTCATAACCTGCGCGCACCGGTGGCCAACATTATTGGTGTTGCCGATGCGCTGAACGATGTACAAATAGAAGAGGACGAAAGAATCTTCTTCCTTGAAGGGCTTAAAACATCGGCAAAAAAGCTAGACGATATTATAACCGACCTGAACAGGATATTGCAAATGAAGCATGAGGTTAATGAAAATAAAGAGATCGTACATTTTTCTCAGTTGGTGAAAGATATTAAATTTACGATCGTTGGCCTTGCTGAAACCGACCTCTTTCAGATAAAATATGATTTTACTGAAGTGGACGAGATGCTGACCCTGAAAAGCTACATACATAGCATTTTTTACAACCTTATTTCCAATAGTTTAAAATACAAACAACCCGACCTGATACCCGTAATTGAAATAGTAAGCAGGAAATACGACAATAAAATTGAGCTTACATTTATAGATAACGGGCTTGGAATTGACCTTAAAAAGAATGGCGAACAGCTTTTCGGCCTTTACAAACGCTTCCACCAAAAGGCTGCGGAAGGCAAGGGTATGGGGCTTTTTATGGTAAAAACGCAAGTAGAAACGCTTGGCGGCAAAATAACCGTAGAGAGTGCCGTAGGCGAAGGCACCACTTTCAAAATTGAATTTGAAATACCGGTATCGCTAAATTAGCCTCACTTCTGAAAAAAATATTAACTTACACAGCAATTACCTGAAAATTTATAGTTTATGGATAAATCAACTCGCTTTATAGTAATAGATGATGATGCATTGAATAACAAGATATGCAAAGCATGTATTGAAAAATTGTACAAGGATGCCCCGGTAGCTACATTCACCGATCCGAGAGTGGGATTTGAACATCTGGAAGTAGAATATTCTTCTGATACGCATAATGATACCGCTATCTTGTTCCTGGATATTAATATGCCGGGTATGAACGGTTGGGAGTTCCTGGAAATATTTGAAAAGCTGGACGAAAAAATAAAAAACAGGATAAAAATCTATATTTTGTCTTCTTCCGTAGATAAAAGAGACATGGAAAAAGCGCAAGCCAATAAAAATGTAGTTTACTATCTTATTAAACCACTCACTAAAGAAACTATAGCGCTCATTACCTACGCACAAAAAAAGAAACAGGAATAACAGCGGTGTACTGCTATTTGCGTGCACTGGTAAATATTACCCAATTAACACCTGGTTACAATGGCTGAGCAACTGATAAAGGGAAGTAAAGAACTGAAGTTAAATACTACATTTCTTGGGTATTCGTTTGGCTATTATCTTACTGATGCCAATGGCAATTTAATTGAGATAAATGATACCCAATTAAATTGGCTGGGCCGCACTGCTGGTGATGCCTTTTCAATACGGGACGTGCTTACAAGCGACAGTTTGAAAACCTTTAATGACGCTGTTTTACAAGCTAAAAACCAAGGTAGTGCCCAGGAAGTATGCCTTACCTTTATTTGTAAAGATGGTAGCCCCCTTTGCACAGTAGCCGATTTTGAAGCTGTTAACGAGGCGGATAAAGAGCCGCGTATCCGAGTATTTTCACTCAACATTACAGAACTAAAAAAGAAAGAAAACATACTTCGCGAAAGCGAATTGATGTATCGCACCCTTATAGAGGAATCGCCGCAAATGTTGTTTACGGCGGATGTACAGGGGCGTTTCAACTATGTAAGCAAGCGACTGAAAAAAACAATAGGCTACACTGATGATGACTTGCTGGGCAAGCAATTCGCATCAATATACGATGGGGAATGGCGCAAAAAAGCTATTGCATTTTACCAGAAGCAATTACTGGATAAAACTGAAGAAACTACATTCTCCTTCCCCATAATAGTAAAAACCGGGGAAAAGCTTTGGGTGGAACAGGTTGCGACGCTCATAAAAAAGCAGAATAACGTTATGGGCTACCGGTTTGCCATGCACGATATTACAGAAAGGCTGAAAACGCAGGAGGCTATGCAGGAGGCCGCAAGGCTGGCAACTGAAGCCAAAGATATGCAGCGCACTTTTCTGGGTAAAATGAGCCACGAGATTCGGACCCCAATGAATGGTGTTGTGGGCATGGTGAACCTGCTGAATACTACCCGCCTTACAGAAGAACAACAGGAGTTTGTTGACTGTATTAAGGAGTCATCGGCCAACATGATCCGTATTATCAATGACATTCTGGATGTAACCAAAATAGAATCGGGCAAACTGGTTTTTGAAGAAACGGAGTTCGTGCTTAAAAACCTGGTGAATAGTGTAATATTTACCTTGAAAGCCGTTGCCGACCAAAAGAACATACAGCTCATTTCGCAGATAGATAGCCTTATACCGGACAATGTAATTGCCGACCCTGTAAGGCTGAACCAGATATTACTGAACCTGGCAGATAATGCGCTCAAGTTTACTGACAAAGGCTGCATAAGCATAACGGTACTGCAAAAAGAAAACACACCTGAAAATATAAAGCTGGAATTTATTGTTGCCGATACGGGAATAGGCATACCTGCCAGCAAAATAAATACCATTTTTGAAAGCTTTACCCAGGCAGAAAGCGACACTACCCGCAAATACGGGGGTACAGGTTTGGGCCTTACCATTGCCAAGCAATTAATTGAGCAGCAAAAAGGCGAAATTAAAGTGACGAGCAAAGAAGGCAAAGGCACTACCTTCACGTTTACCTTCAACTTTAAGCCAGCAAATAAAGATTCCGCCGAGGAAAAAAACAAGCGGGAAAATATGAAGATCCATTCTCTGGAAGGATTACATATATTGCTGGTGGAAGACAACATTATGAACCAGCGTGTAGCGAAATATACTGTTGAAAAATGGGGTGCTAAAATGTCAATAGCCGATTGCGGGGCCAAGGCACTGGAGATGGTAGCACAAAACAATTACGACCTTATTCTTATGGACATTCAGATGCCTGAAATGAACGGCATACAGTGCACCTCAAAAATAAGGAAGGAATTGAAAAGTACTACGCCTATAATGGCTATGACAGCTTCAGTAATGCAGGGCGAACGCGAAAACTGCATTAAGGCGGGCATGAATGACTATATTTCAAAACCTTTCAACCCGGCGGAGCTTAACCAAAAAATACTCGCGCTTATCCCTAAGTATGAACGTGAAGGCAGCCGCAAACTCATCAATATCAACTACCTGAGAAATGCGGTGGGCGATGATGACGAAGCAGTGAAAGAAATTCTGGAACTGTATCTTTCTAAAACCCCTGTTTTGCTGGAAGACTTGGAACGGCATTATAAAGCGGGTCAATTCCCCGAAATACAATCTATAGTACACAGCCTGAAAAGTTCAGTAGGTATAATTGGAGCCGACAGTATTTTTCATGTGCTCGATGTAGTAGAAGTAAGCCTGGACAAGCTGCCACCTGCGGAAGAAACGTTACTGCAAATTGAGAAAGTAACACCACTCATACGCCAGTCGCTGAAAGAAATTGTAGAAGAATACAAGCTTTTATTTGGCTAGCCAATAGCCCCAATCAGTTCTGGACAGACCACTTTTAAAAAATACAACAGGCAAATAGATATTTTAGAATCACTACTGTCCGATTAAAATATTATTTGTAAAAGTGCGTAACACCTGCGCCGCCGTCCCGGCGCAGACATTAGAGTAACAAGCTTCAGCAAAACACGCCGCAGGGCTTCTTTGGGCAGCGGAGCGATTGCCCAAAGGCGTAAGCCCTCATTGAGTCCATTAAAAGACAAACATCACCGAAATAAAGTGCCGCTTTTTTTGGTTCTTTTTTTGCGGCAGCACAAAAAAAGAACATGGAGACGCGATGACAACAACCAGTAAAAAGGCCGGACAAAAGCAGGGTAAAACATAATAAAAATCCGCTGTAATGCTTGCTGGCGCTACATTTCAGTCGATGATTACTTTTTTTGCCGGACAACAGTGTTTTAGAATATCTTCGCCAACGCCAAACAATGCGCGCTGTGCAAAAAAACACTTCCTGCAACCAAAATCTGCACCAGTAACCGCCTATACATAAAAATAACAGCTAAAAGGTTAGCAAATCACTAACCTGACGGGCGAAAATTGCTTAATATTGTTACGGCCTTAAGACAGTTTTGAAATGATGAATAAAATTCCGGTTCCCAAAAATGAGCAGGGGCGAATTGCGGCATTAAAACTCTATGACATACTGGATACAGCTCCCGAGCAGGAATTTGATAATTTAGCGCAACTGGCTGCTGAAATATGCAACACCCCTATTGCGCTTATTAACCTGATCGATGAAAAAAGACAATGGACCAAGGCCAGTGTTGGCATGGCCTTGCAAGAGATGGGGCGCGAATTCGCCTTCTGCCAATACACCATTCTTGATGACGAAATTTTTGAAGTTAACAATCCCCTTTCTGATTCCCGCTTTGACCGCAACCCACTAGTTACCGGCGAACCGGGCGTGCGTTTTTATGCCGGCATACCGCTGATTAATAAAGACGGTTACCGCCTGGGGTCGTTATGCGTAATGTCGCCCAAGCACCATCAACTCAATAGCTATCAGCGCATTTCATTGCGCATACTTACGGCATCGGTAATGTCGCTGCTGGAATTGCGGCGTGAGCGGAAAGATGCAGATTCCTACCGCCAGACGCTTGATGAAATATCGGTAGTTTCCGTGTTGGATACCCACCAGAATCTGATATATGCCAACGAGAAGTTCTGCAAAATGGTGGGCCTTGCCGAAGAGGAACTACTGGGTAAAAATATAAGCGAAGTAAAACTATCGGACATAACACCAGAGCAGGCCAACAGCATATCGAACAGTATTGTAGAGCGTAAAAACTGGAGTGGTGTTATCAAGAATCAGAATATAAAAGGCATTGTGAGCTGGAGCCAGCTCAACATATTGCCCTTTACCAATAAAGACGGCGAGATATTTAAGATACTCAATACCCGGCAGGATATTACGCAGGAAATGCTGCTGCGCGAGCAATTGTCGGCATCAGAATTACTGGCAAAGGCGGGCAGTTGGGAACTGAACATCTTTAACCGCCAAACTACCTGGACACCTGGCATGTATACCTTGCTGGAATTTGACAATACCGAAGAAAAACTTACCGAGCAAAACATTATGAGCTTTATTCACCCTGCCGACTTTGACCGGGTGAATGATGTAAACAAAAGAATGCTCGAAAAGAAAACACAGGTGGAGCTGATCGAGTTCAGAATAATAACAAAAAAGTATAACGAGAAACTTATAAGCGCCATAGTGCGCAAGCGCTTCAATAGCAAAGGCGGCCTTACAGGCATTTATGGCACACTAATGGACGTAACCGACAGCAAGGCCGGCACCAGCCAGGCAGATAATGCCAGTGCCCGCTACAAAGAACTGTATAACAACGCACCAAATGGCTACTATTCGCTGGACGCTGACGGCTATATCACCGACATTAACCAAACACTGGCTAACTGGCTGGGCTATGGTAAGGAAGAAGTTATTGGCCTGCGCAGCCTTAAAGATATATTGCACACCGACAGCTATCCTTTTTTTGAAACCAGCTTTTTTCTGCTCAAGAAAAACGGCAGCCTGAAGGATACGCATGTATTGCTGAAGCGTAAAGATGGCAGCAGCCTGCATGCACTGATAAATGCAACTGTTATCAACAACCCGCAAGGTGAATTTTCGCACGCGCTGTACACTGTGCAGGATATTGACGAGCTGGTAAGCCTGCAAGATATGGTGGCAGCTAACCGTACCCATAAAAAAGAAAAAGTAGTGGTTGATGACCAACTACAATTCACGATGGATGTGGATGGCAACATGCTTACTGCAAGCCCAGCCTTACGACAACTAACAGGGTATGATGACAGGGAGTTAGCCGGAATAAAATTTGCTTTCGCAGCTGACGAGCAAGCCCGAGCCAACGCGCTTGATTTCTACGAAAAACAATTGCATGAAGTTGTAGAACACAGCACCTATACCCTGCCCGCCAAAACAAAAAATGGCAGCAAGTTGTGGCTGGAAATTACCACAGGTTTTAACCTGGAGGAAAGCAGCATTATAGGGTTTAACTGTACAGTTAAAGACGTAAGTGACCAACAAAGAAATGAAGAAGCACTGCACCAGGTTACGGCGAAAGTTGCCGAAGCGCTGCAACAGCAACAAGCGATTTTAGGCAAAGTGAGCAGCGATGTGCGCACACCACTAAGCGGCGTTGTGGGCCTGATAAACCTGCTCAGCACCACGGCACTTTCTATGGAACAAAAAGTGCTGCTAGGTGGCATTAAAGAATCATCGGCCGTTATGCTGCGCTCGCTGGATGCGCTACTGGAAGACTCTAAAACCCCGTTCGAAACAAACATCGCTATTGGTGGTGATGGGGAGTTCGAAATAAAGGCATTGGTGAATAACCTTATCATCGCTTTGAAGCCCGAAGCTGACCAAAAGAACATCCGCTTTATTTTGCAGGTAGATAATAAAATACCTGCAACCGTAATTGCCGACGCAACGCGGCTCAACACTATTTTGCAGCGCCTGGCCAGCAATGCCTTGAAGTTTACGGAGCTTGGCAGCATCAGCATTAGTGTATTGCAAAAAGTAGTGGCCCGGAACCTGATAACGCTGGAATTTATTGTGAAAGATTCCGGCATTGGTATGAGTGCCGAAAAACTGGATTCCTTGTTTGGAAGGCAAGCCAAACAAGGCGCGGAAAGAACGGGCTTGCAAATTGCCAAGCAACTTATTGAAGACCAGAACGGTATACTGCAGGCCAAAAGCCAACCGGGTATTGGCACCACATTCTCCTTTACATTCCAGTGCAAACAGGCCAACGCTACTATTGCGGAGCGCGAAGCAGAAATGGCTCGCCCTGTGAATGATGTAAAGGCGAAAGCTGTTATTGAAGAAAAAACTTCGCTGGTGGGGTATAACATACTGCTCGTGGAAGACAATATAATGAACCAACGGGTTGGCAGGGTTACCGTTGAAAACTGGGGCGCAAATGTTACGGTCGTAGACCGTGGCAAGAAGGCTGTAGAACTGGTTACCACTAACAAATTTGATGTGATACTCATGGACCTGCAAATGCCCGAAATGAGCGGCATTGAAGCGACCGAGATCATTCGTAATGAACTGAAAATAAACATCCCTATTCTGGGAATGACGGTAAGCGAAATGCAGGGTAATCGGGACATGTGCATTAAAGCTGGCATGAACGATTACATACTCAAGCCGCTCAACCCTGTTGAACTGCACCAGAAGATAATTGGCCTCATTAACAAGGGCGAAGTTACCGCTACCGACAAGATCATTAACATCAGCTACATCCGCAATATTACCGATGGCGATGTGGACCTGATACGCGAGATACTGGAGATATACATTAACCGCACCCCGGCACTGATAGATGAGCTGGACGAGCACATTAACAATGGCGATTTCAAGCAGGTAAAAGCGGGGGTTCACTATCTAAAAAATTCGGTAGGCTTGTTAGGGGCCGATACCTTGTTCCACCTGCTGGCTACCATCGAAGATCAGCTCAATTATCTGCCACCGGCTACTGATACCCTCATCTTGCTCACAAAAATGAAAGAGATTTTGCGGCAATCTATAACGCAAACAGAAGATGAGTTGAATGCACTGTAATATACGCATCGTCATGCAGCGTTATCTTTTAAGTTTTAAACGTAGAGAAACATACACCCAACTGATGTTTACAAGTTTCACAAAGTAGGGGCAATCCCTTGCGGTTGCCCTATGGCAGTGTTTGTAGTGCACCCGGGATAAGCACGGCAACCGCAAGGGATTACCCCTGCATTTTTCTGCGCTATCTGGATTTTGTAGCAAAAACCACCCAGCTTTTCAGACCGTGAAACACACACCATTATAAACGGCATTAGCCAAAATGAACAGCACAAATTATTCAGCAAACAACCTCGCAATAGAGCATTTGCTATTGCTCAAAATTCAAATTGAAAGGCTCTCTGGGTAGCGAGGTATCACACTTTACATAGTCGGCGGCAATGGTGGCATTACCTACAATTTCAATGGTTATATCATCGAACCATATTTGCCCCTCACCGGTAAGGTAAGCACCCAATGTTATCTTTGATGAATTATTAGGCACATCAATTTCCAACGAATATTCTTTCCAATCGGTTGTGCCTTTTACCTGGCGGTCGCGCATATTATCAAATGCGAGCGGCTTCTTATCTTCATCGGTATCCGCACGCAACATGAAGCCGGCCTTTGTTGCCGATCTGCTCTTCATAAACCCGGTCATTTTTATGTGCTTGCCCAGGTAGCGCTGAGAAGATATCTTTTGAATAAGGCTGCCGTGCTCCCCCGGTTCATACACCTTTTTAACGGCACGAATTACGCCACATGATCTGCTGCTGTCATGGCCGAAAATCTTCCACAAACCCATCTCGTACTTATCTTCCGCATCGCCCGATGCCTGCCAACCCTTGGGCGTAATAAACGACCATAATATTGTTACAGTCATTATTGCCAGCAAAACATTCAACCATTTCTTTTTCATAATAGGGAATTATCAACAGCAATTTACGAATAAATTTTTTGAGGGATAATTGGCGTGAAGAAATCGTTCATTTTCGGTACTTCCTGCTGATTGCGGTTTAATTAACCCCATCCATTTCCCTGCCCCGCACTACCACCTCCGTTCGCATTGTCAATCATATGCCCAGTCAGCAGTTTATCTAATTCGGGGCGATCGTTCACTACTGCTTCGGGGGCAAATGTGAAACCATCCTTAGGCGTTTTTAAATATCTTATCAGGCTGTAACTCGCAACAATAAGTATAAAACCAGCGAGCAGCAATGCTGCTTCCTGGCTAAGCACGTGGTGATATAATTTAAAGGTTACAACACCTGCTGCCAATACAATAAGGCTGGTGCGCAAAAATAAAATATCCTTCCTTTTTATGCCGATGAATAAATAAACAAGCGGTACACCGAGGGTCCACAGCCAGGCGAAGCCCACTGCCAAGGTGCCCAACTTTGCAAATAACAGGGGATTAAAATTCAGCAGCATATAGTAATTACCCGCTGCATAAAACCCGAGCAAGGCGGTTATTTTTACGTAGCGCAGGCAGGTGCGATATAACACTAACGTGAACGCATACTTGTTCGCGATAATGAAAACAGCAGCACTCAGCAGCATGATTATGAAAGGCAAAATAACACTTACAACCATATTGGTGAAGCCAATGGCAAAGTAAACAAAACACAACAGCGCTATCAGCGCAGCAATACTCAAAAACGTATCGACAAAGCGTATGGCCAGGAAGCCACAAACGAGCACAGCCGCAAAGCTGACCATTGCATTGGCATGCCATTGCTTACTGTAGCCGTAATCAAAAAAATGAAATCCGGCAGCGGCGGCTGCAATAAAAAAGCCCGCTGATGCCCAAACCATAACATTATCAACGCCTGAATTATAGTGGTTGTTCTGCCCTATAATATATTCGGTGGCTGCATAGCAGGCTATGCCCATAAAAATGCAAAAAGCGGCTATACTTTTTTCGGGCTGTATAATCAACCCGAGGAACGATGTGGCAAACGTAACAATAACGAACGTTAACAGACCGAGGGCTATTGTAGCATAAATATTGGGCGAGTAAAATTTTACCGGGTTGCGCTCTTTCAGTTGCTCATAACGGTCTGTATTTATGCAACCCGTATGCAATGCTTCCGCAGCTTGCTCCCTTATGTAAATATTGTAGAGCCAGTCCTTATTGTATGCTATCATTTTGCCTGAATGTTTTACTGTAACGAATAAGGAAGGTTGTAAGCCCAACCGCTGAAGCAATAAAGTATAGCAGCACCAGGTATATAATACCCTCGCTGCTGCGGTTGCCCGATGTTAGTACCCTTACCACAACCGTGCTTAAAGCTATATAGCTATACAAAGCCGCTACCACAAAAAAATAAAAAGCAGGCCGACGCATGGCATCCCAGAAATGAAAAGCAGCTACCGCCGCTACAGCCAGAAACCAAAGGAAATAAAAATCATCGAACTTGAACATCGCTACTATGAGTGATGCCAACAAAATATGGATACCGAAATTTTTATAGATAAAAGCGAAGTGCGCTTTAATATCCATAGCGGCAGATACGTAGCTGAAAATGTGCAACATAACACCCAGCGTAATACCACTCCATAGCGTGCTGTCATTGGCAAACTGTTGTGTAAACATAACCGTTTGCGGCTGCACCGCAATGCCCATCCATGCCGCGAGATTGGTAACTGCCATGGCTTGTATGCCTTTATTATCGAAATAATAAGCGCAAAAAAACAACGCCAGCATAGGCAGGAAGGTAGCCAGCCCCCATTGCGTACCGAAGGCATGAAACTGGTATTGCAGGTAACCCACAAAAGTTACCAGCAGCAGGCAACCCAGCAGTAAAACATAATCGAACCACAAGTTGGGCGACGGCACTTCGTAGTTACTGTAAGGTGATGCGTGTTTAAAACAATAGAAAAAACTCGCCGCACATAAAATACCTACTGCGGCAACAATGGTGACATGCCCAATGGCATCGAGGTTCTTGTAAATAAAGATGCCTAAGCCCGATGTGAGTAGTAAAATACCCAGATACAATAGTGTCCGTAGGTCCCAATGCACCGAAACCGGGCCGTTGCTTTTCAGCTTTATTTCCGCAAGTTCGGCATCATCAATCTGTCCTTCTGCATGCAATAGTTCAAAGAGACCTGTATCCATATCAATGGTCAATTGTTAAGCGTAAATTGTAAGGGTGTATGGCTTACAAGGTACGCCAATATTTGTAATGTAAGATTAGACTGAGTTTGTGTAAAACGCACTTTTTTAAAATTGCCCACGACCCTTTAGGTCGTGGGCAATTGCCTCGATACACGGCTGCTATGCCAAAACACAACTTCCTGAGATTTTGGCTAAAGCCAGTCTATATTCATTCATCCACGACCTGAAGGTCGTGGCAATTAGTTAAGGGTTTGATATTGTTATATTTCGCCCGTGAGGGTGTACCTAAACGAATGACAGATTTACACGGTGAATTGTAGAGACGCGAGGCATCTCGTCTCTACAGAAAATGAATATTGTGCAAAAATCTATTTCATCACCACCTGCAAGGTTTTCCGGGTATCTTGCCTTAGTAATATTTGTTTGCCTTCGGTGAGTTCAGCTATAACTTGTGGCGTAAAGTGACGCACCGTGAGTAGCTGCACATTTTCATTTTGCAACACCTTGTAATCTTTGCTAAGTACTTCGGTGAGCGCTTTTATTTTATCGGCACGGTTATCAATACAGGCAACGAAGCTGATGGCCGCGTTTTGTATCAGGTTTATTTTCACCTTCTGATCGTGGAAAATAGCATAGAGCTTGCTCAGGTTATCTTCCGTAATAAAAGAAAAGTCGCGTGTAGTTACCTGTAATAACACCTGATTATCTTTCAGCACTATGAGTGGCGGATAATGCGCGTCGTTGGCTTCATTTTTAATTACCGTTCCTTTCAGGGCAGGGTTAAGGAAGCATTTTACGTAAAGCGGAATGTTGTTATTCTGTAATGGCTTTATGGTTTTGGCATGAATAATTTGCGCACCATAGAAGGCCATTTCAATCACCTCGTTATACGTTATCTCCTCTATTTTAACCGTATTCGGGAACAGCTTAGGGTCGGCATTTTGCAAGCCTTCCACATCTTTCCAAATCGTAACCGATTCCAGCTGTAGCATGGCGGCAAGCATAGCGGCTGTATAGTCACTCCCTTCCCTACCCAGCGTTACCGATTTACCTTGCGGTGTAGAGCCTATAAAGCCCTGGGTAAGTATAGTCTTGCCTTGTTTTAATTTGCGGCCTATTACAGCCTGCACCTGTTGCTTACTGCGGTTCCAGTCAACTGCTGCATCGCGGTAGGTATCGTCGGTTCTTATTACTATGCGGGCATCAACCCACTCCACCGGCATATTGTGCTGTGCCAGCAACATGGAATAAATGAGTGTAGAAAATATTTCGCCCATGCACACTATCTGGTCGTACGAAAAATCGTACTTCGTACCATCGGCTGCATTTACGGCTTTTTCCAGCTCGGCAAAATACTTTTTAAGTGCTTCCTCTGCCCTATTGCTATACTCGGTGTTGAGCAGTGCTTTGGCATATTCCAGGTGCTGCTCTTCCAGCTTTCGGGTAAGCTCCAGTGCTTCATCTTTCTTACCGCTGCAGGCAGTGTTTACAATGTTTTCAAGCGCATTGGTCATTTTGCCCATTGCGGATATTACCAGCACCAAAGGTTCGGTGGCTGTGGCAATAACGGGCAGCAAGGCTGCGGCCCTTTCAGGTGTTGCAATTGATGCACCACCAAATTTAAATACTCTCATGGAATGATTAAACGGTTACTGTATATGTAAATATAGGATGTAAAATTAGTGCTATTTAATTAACCGGGTGCCGGTAATTATCTCCATCCGTTCTTTTGTATCTCTTCGGCTGTGGCTTCCAACGTTTCGTAGAATTCATCGCCATACTTTCTTATCAGCGCTTCCTTCAGAAATTTGTAAACGGGTACCTTCAGCTTATTGCCCAGCTTGCATGCAGGTTTGCAGAGGTCTTGACGGGGCTCGTAGTTCACCAATTCGTATTCAGGATGTACAGTTATCCTTATCGGGAACAGATGGCAGGAAATAGGCTTCCTGAAATCAATAGCACCATCCTTCCAGGCTTTTTCTATGCCGCATTTTACTATACCCACCGCATCCGTATAACCATACACACAAATACCGCCGTTTACGGTAGGGGTTACCAGGCCGTGCTCGGGGTCGGTAGTATGGGTACCCTGCCGCTCTATTTCCGGCAGGTATTCGGCATGCAAGTACGGTTTTATTACCGGATAAATATCTGCTATTATTTTCGCTTCTTCATTAGTGAGCGGTGCACCGCAATCGCCATCAACGCAGCAGCCACCCTTGCATTTATCAAGGTCGCAAACAAATCTTTCTTCTACAATTTCGTTGCTCAGCAGTACGTTATCTATGGCTATCATTGTTCTTCGTCAATATCTTTTATGGAACGTTGGCAACATAAAATCTACCCTATTACAAAGGCAGATGGTGTACTTTATTTTGTTATCGTTCCTGTTACATGTTGATGTAGTTCATCAGCAAATTATATTTCCCCATTACATCTTCCAGGTCTTTGGAATCGCCGTATACCTCCAGCACCTTGTAATCGTGCCTTTCGAACGATGACACCAATGCTTCCAGCGATGTGCGGTTGGTTTTTAAAGTAACTTCCATAACGCCCTGCGGGCTGGTATTTACCTGCGAATTCAAGATGGTGACATCCTCATTTTCGCAAATGCGCGCTATCTGGTACAGGCTGTAATTGTATGGTTGTATTTCCAGCACAATAATGCCGCCGGTAACATTCAGTCCACTATTTTCGGCAAAATACTTCACTATCGCATCCTTGGTAATAGCACCCGCATATTTGCCTTCCGCATCCACCACGGCGAGTACAGAAAGCTCCATCTGGTTAAAGATACGTAATGCTTCAAAAGGATGGGCTGCGGCTAAAATAGCTGGTTTAAAATTAAACGCAGGCAGGGTACTCAATTCCTGTTCCGGGGTTTCCCAGTCCAGCAGCTCACTTTCCTTTACCAGGCCCAGGTAATTATCGTCCTGCACCAGCGGAAGATGGCTCAGGTGGTTTTCCTCCATTAAACTCAATGCCCTGTCGCCACTATCAGTTGGCTGCAGGGTTGGTATTAACGGGGTTATTAGTCGCATCATGCTCATTTTCCACAGTTTTTCGGGTATCTTACTTGTATTGCAAAACGCAAGCCAGTATTTATTTAGTATAAATTACGATAAAAAAATGGCGCTGGTTTTACAAATTATAATTTGTGCTTGGCAAGGAACCCGGTAAGTATGGCGTTGAATTCATGCGGCACTTCCATCATAGGGGCATGGCCGCACTTATCTATCCAGTGCAATTCTGAATTAGGTATCAGTGTATGAAATTCTTCGGCTACCATTGGCGGCGTTATCGTATCATTCTTACCCCAAACCAGGCAGGTAGGCACTTTCATGTCTTTCAGCTCATCGCCCAGGTTGTGTTTAATGGCCGATCGTGCCAGCGATATGATCTTCAACGCCTTCATGCGGGTGTTTACAATATCGTAAACCTCATCAACCAATTCCTTGGTGGCCACTTTGGGGTCGTAAAAAGTAAGTTCAGTCTTTTTGCGTATGTATTCCCTGTCGCCACGCTTAGGATAAGTTTCCCCCATCCCGTTTTCAAACAGGCCGGAACTACCGGTTAGTGTGATAGAGGCAACTCTTTCAGGATGCTTGAGGGTATAAACCAGCCCTACATGCCCGCCGAGCGAGTTACCCAGTATGTGCACTTTTTTTAGCTTTTGATGATCCATGAACTTCGTCAGGAACCTTGCCAGACCCGATATGCTCGTTTCCAGCAAAATAAGATCGTAAAGCGGCAACAGCGGTATAATAACCCTGTAAGAAGCTTTAAAATGATCAACAAGGTCTTTAAAGTTGCTCAGTGCCCCAAACAGGCCATGCAACAGAACTAATGGCTCTCCATTACCTTCTTCAAGGTAGTTGAATTTGCCGGAATGTTTAATTTCGTATTCCATTAAGTGATTTGTACTATGCTGCTAAAATACTATAATGAGTCAAAAATGACAAAAGTTTAAAAATAAAGTTTTCGCAACTATATGCCGCAGCCCGCATAATGTTGCAATATTTACACGTTGTAACCGCCTGAAAGGCAGGAGCAGCAACAATGTTGTATTTTAATTAATTCTTGCCAACGAAGAAAATAAAAGGCGTGTTGAAAGCATTATTAAGTGCTATGCGTACCTTATTTTTCTGCCTGATGACTTTATATCTATTTAAATCTATAACTTCAAGAGATGCAGCGTGATTCTTATTCATATTATTCTGACGCATGAAAATAGCCAGAAAAAGTGCCGATGACATATCAGCGGCCATGATATTCTTCACGTAATGCAACCATATATGCTGTCTGTTCCACATAAGGCTTGATTTTTATAGGTATGGCCTCTGTTAGGGCACACACTTTATTTTATATTTTTATTGCTGTTACCGTTTCCATGAGCCCGGTTTCACCTCCCTATAAACCGGGAAACCCTAAACACCACCCACGGAAATGAACATTTTAATTTTTTAGTTTTAATTCACTGTTGTCCGGCAAAAAAAGTAATCATCGACTGAAATGTAGCGCCAGCAAGCATTACCGCGGATTTTTATTATATTCTACACGGCTTTTGTCCGGCCTCTTTACTGGTTGTTGTCATCGCGTCTCCATGTTCTTTTTTTGTGCTGCCGCAAAAAAAAACCAAAAAAAGCGGCACTTCGGGCAATCGCTCCGCTGCCCAAAGGAGCCCTGCGGCGTGTTTTGCTGAAGCTTGTTACTCTAATGTCTGCGCCGGGACGGCGGCGCAGGTGTTACATACTTTACAAATAATATTTTAATCGGACAGTAGTGTTTTTAATTTTTACTTTTTTATTACCTTCTTCTTGGCGGCCTGTAAGCCCCCATCAAATCACTACCACAACCACACTTACGGCTTGCACTGCGGCAACCCTGTGCAAGTTCCAGCACCAGTAAACTCAAAAAAGCGTAAAGAATTATAGTTCCCGTTTTATTTCTCATATCTTTTACTTTTGTAAAAATAGGAATTATTGACCGAAAATAGACCACGACGAATTTTAATTGCCCCACTCGATTGGGGATTAGGGCATACTACGCGATGCATACCCATAATTGAACATTTGTTACAGGGTGGTCATCATGTTATTGTTGCGTGCAATACCTGGCAACAATCTTTCCTGGCACAAACATTTTCCACCATTGAATTTGTGTATCTCAATGGCTATGATATTAGTTATTCCCATGCGCTAAAACCCGCCAAAGCAGCGAACCTTAAACTTATACCGCAGGTTTGCAATGCAATAAAGGCAGAACAAGACTGGCTACAGCAAAATATAGCTACCCTTAAACCCGATGCCATTATTTCAGATAACCGCTACGGCCTTTACAGCAAAACTATTCCTTGCATTATAGTAACGCACCAGCTGCAGGTGCAAACAGGTATGGGTGCCGCCGCCAACCGTTTAGTGCAACGCATGCACTATCGTTTTTTAGAACAGTTCAACGAGGTTTGGGTGCCCGATGTGGCAGGCGAGCCCAACCTTGCCGGTCACCTTTCGCATTGCACTAAGCTACCGGCGAATACCCGCTACATAGGGCTGCTTTCGCAGTTTGAAAAAAAACAGCAAGCTACCCAAAATGGAGGTTACCTACTCATACTGCTTTCCGGCCCGGAGCCGCAGCGCAGTATGCTTTCAGCCTTGCTTTGGGACCAGTTACAACACCATAAAGGCAAGGTTGTGTTTGTTGCGGGCAGCGAGGCAGCACCACAGCCGGCAGCCACCATACCGCAGCATATCACCTACCATAAAACCCTTTCTGGGGGGCAGCTTGCAGCAACTATAACTGCGGCCGATCTCATCATTTGCCGCAGCGGCTATTCTACCCTTATGGACCTAATTTTATTAGGTAAGAAAGCCCTACTGATACCCACACCCGGCCAAACAGAACAAGAATATTTAAGTACGCATTTGCAGGCGCAGGGCGTGTTTCCGGCCATGACCCAAAATGGGTTTAACTTAGCTGTTGCACTTGCAACTGCGGAAGATTTCCCGTACCAATTCCCTGCATTACAGGGCAGGTATACCGATTATATAGGCGTTGTTGATGAATGGCTGAGTACAGTATAATGTATTTGCTGGAAACATGAAAGTTGCACGATTGCGATAAATGTTGCGCAGCCAACGTGCAATGTCATTAACTTAAGGTGTTTACCTATATCACCCCTTCGGGGTTTTGGCCATTTTATAACCTGTTCTCTATAATCATATCACCCATTCTGGGTTGTACATTCGCTTCAATTTAACGGCATTTACTTTGAGGATATGTTCAACCACTGGTCTAGCCTGCCTCATTCATAAATGCGCTTTTGAATGTTTAATACCTTAAAAAATATATTCCGCCCGTTAAGACCCCAGCCTGAAGGGCGACATGTTTCGTCATCATTTTATTAATTGGTAATGAATTCATTATACGACATAACATGTCACCCTTTAGGGTCGGGGCGACCCAGCGAGAGAGAATTTGTGAATAATGCAGTCCAGGCCTTTGCTGCTCGCGATATTTACAGGCTACCTTCCCACCTTCAAAAAATATTTTCAACTTTTCCTAACGTTTTCAACTAACATCCCGTCTTAGTATATACAGACAGTTAAAAAAATCAAGAAAAAGTGTTAAATAAATTTGGTTTTGTCCATTTTTTATCTGTCATTTGTACTTTATTTCTAACGTAAAATTATCTCTATAGAGCACATACTTCTACTTTAAACTATTAATCCCTGATGGCCTAACATTTACGTGACCATTTTAAACAGTAGAACTATGCAGCTTTCCCACTATTCTGATGCCCAACTGGCACAAGCTTTTGCCGATGGCAATGAAAGAGCTTTAGAAACCCTGATCTGCCGTTACAAGGACAAGATCTACACATCAGTGTACATGCTTGTAAAAGACAAATACCTTGCGGAAGATATTTTTCAGGATACTTTTCTTAAAATCATCAAGACCATGAAGAGTGGCCGCTACAATGAACAAGGTAAGTTTTTGCCTTGGGCTATACGTGTGGCACACAACCTTTGTATGGATCACTTCCGCCGCAGCCGCCAAAACGTTCAGGTAACTTTACCTGATGGCCAGGACATTTCGGTGCTCTTTGGTGCTGGCGATATGGCTTCGGACGGTATTGAAAAACGCCAGGTGCACGACAGCGTAAGGAAACTGGTAGAAAACCTGCCGGAAGAACAATGTGAAGTAATTGTATTGCGCATTTATGCTGACCTCAGTTTTAAACAGATATCAGAGCTTACTGGTGTAAGTATCAATACAGCGCTTGGCCGCATGCGTTATGCCCTTTTAAACCTCAGAAAAATGATCAGCGATAACCAAATGGTTCTCCGTTAGTTATTTTTTCTTTATTTTGCAGTATGCCTGATTTGCATAGATTCTATTACCCGAACGAATTAAAAGAAAACAGCACCATTGTGCTCGATGAAGCATCCGCCAAACACATTTGGCAGGTGCTGCGCATGGAGGCCGATGATAAAGTGAGCATTACCAATGGTAAAGGCGCTACTGCTACGGGAACTATACAGGTTGCCGAAAGGCATAATTGCGAGGTTTTGCTTGCCGATGTAACCTTCACTCCGCCTAAAAAACACCTCTTACATTTATGTGTGGCCTTTACTAAAAATAACAGCCGCAATGAATGGTTACTTGAAAAAGCGGCTGAATTGGGTGTTACCACTATAACTCCGGTTATGGCGGTGCGCTCGGAAAAAGTGCATTTCAGGCAAGACAGGTGGGAAAAAATTCTTACCTCGGCATTATTGCAGTCACAACAACAATATTTGCCCCAACTATCTGATACTATTCCGCTGGCTGACGTGCTTAAAAAGTTTGCCAATGTAAAAGACAGATTTGTAGCGCATTGCATATCAGACAAAGAAAGACAGCCGTTTTCTGAAATGTTAAAACCATGTACAGAAACTGTTATACTTATAGGCCCTGAAGGGGATTTTCGTTTCGATGAAGTAAGTTTGTGTGTATCGTACGGCTACAAACCAGTATCACTCGGTTCACAACGCCTGCGTACTGAAACAGCCGCTATTTCGGTTTGCGCGCACTTTAACATGATAAACGATGGCAAGGAGTAAGAGAGGGTTATTGTTGCTGGTTACCATACTATCTTTCATGGGCGCTTCGGCGCAGAATATGAAGCTGGCACTGCTTATATACAACGGCGGCGGCGACTGGTATGCCAACCCTACCTCGCTTAAAAACCTGGCAATTTTCTGTAACGATCAGCTGCATACTACCTTCAGCCCGGTTGAGGCCAGGGTAGAGGTAGGCAGCCCTGATATTTTTAATTATCCTTTTATACACATGACAGGCCATGGCCGCTGGGCGCTGAGCGACGGTGAAGCCCTTAACCTGCGCAAATACCTGGAAGGTGGCGGTTTTCTGCATATTGATGACAATTACGGCCTTGACCCCTATGTGCGCCCCGCACTAAAAAAGGTATTCCCAGAACTGGAATTGGCTGAATTGCCTTTTACCAATGCTGTTTATCACCAGAAATTTAATTTCCCTAACGGGCTACCCAAAATTCACGAGCACGATAAAAAACCACCGAAAGGCTACGGCTTAATTTATAAAGGCCGCCTCGTTTGTTTTTACAGTTACGAAACCGACCTTGGCGATGGCTGGGAAGATTTTGAAGTGCACCGCGACCCTACCGAAAAACATATTGCCGCCCTGCAAATGGGTGCCAACCTGGTGCAATACGCTTTCAGCACTATTGGCGAAAAGACTGCAAAGCCAATAGAACAGTAGTTTAATGGTCAATGCTCGTGATTAGGTGGCATACTGCTATTGGGTTGTCAAAAATCCCAGCCAGTGGCTGGGATTTTCGGACAGAGGATAATTCAGGTAATTATGATTTACCGCTAAACAGTTTTGAATATGACTACTTCGGGTAAACAAAAAATATCTACAGCAAAAAGCTCGCCCAAAAAAACTGCTAAACCCACGCACTCATTTATCCAGGAAGCCATTGAATTGGTTGCTTCTGCAAGACAGCATGTTGTAAGGCAAACAAATAGTGTGATGGTTTTCACCTATTTTCAGATAGGCCGGCTCATAGTCCAAAATGAACAGCAGGGTAATGCAAAAGCAGGTTACGGGAAAAAGACCATTACCCTTTTAAGCACAAAACTTACAAGTGAATTTGGGAAAGGGTTTTCCGTTTCCAACCTTGAGCAAATGCGATCATTTTATATTGCTTTTGAATCCCGCATATCAAAATCCCAGCCACTGGCTGGGAAATCTAGAAAGCAGGCAAAAGAAGTTTCTGCTACAACAGAAACACGCTCAAAATCCCAGCCACTGGCTGGGAAATCTTTCACTTCATTTTTCCCTTTGTCATGGACTCATTATGTTATACTAAGCCGCATCGAAAACCCCGATGAGCGTATGTTTTATGAAATAGAATCAGCGCAGGGAAACTGGAGCAAACGGGAACTGCAACGGCAAATAGATACCAGTTTATTTGAAAGATTATCATTAAGCAAAAACAAAAAGAAGATTGCACAACTGGCTACAAAAGGACAGATTATTGAGCGCCCAGAAGATGTACTGAAAACACCCTATATTCTTGATTTTCTTGGCCTGGACGAAAAATCTGACTATTCTGAAACAGAGTTCGAAACAGCTATTATTACCAAGATAGAACATTTTTTACTGGAAATGGGTAAAGGATTTCTGTTTCAGGGCCGACAGGTAAGATTTTCTTTTGATGATGAAAATTTCTTTGTTGACCTGGTTTTATATAACCGGATACTTCAGTGCTTTGTGCTTGTAGATCTGAAGATAGGGAAGTTGAAGCACCAGGATATTGGACAGATGCAAATGTATGTAAACTACTATGACCGCTATGTAAAGCAAGATTTTGAAAAGCCTTCTATCGGGATAATCATCTGTAAAGACAAATCTGATGCTGTAATAGAAATAACGCTACCCAAAAACAATAACCAGATTTTTGCATCGCAGTATAAACTGTATTTACCTACTAAAGCTGCACTTAAGAAGCTAATTACCGCATCTGTCAATTAAACTTCTGGAAACCGATTCATAACTTCTTTCTGCTTTTTCATTTCCTTTTAACTCGATTCAATTTCAAAAAATGCAGTTTAAACCGTTGTAGGCCAGCAGCGGCTAAGTGAAGATGATTAAATAAAGTACACTAAGAAAGGTTTATTGAAAATGTGACACAATAATTTTTTGCACTGACGTTTGCCGAAGGTGCATGCGGGCGGGCTGTGGATCTTGGGCTGGTTCAATATGTTATCCTACCGGAGCGCATCAGGTGAAGCCGGTAGAGCAGTAATTTAATGGTCAATGCTCGTGATTAGGTGGCATACTGCTACTGGGTTATCAAAATCCCAGCCACTGGCTGGGAAATTCAGAATGTCTTATGCTCCGACAATTCAATTTTTAGCCGTTAACTATCTTAATGCAACCGATTCCCTCTTTTTAGTTTATTTTTGAGCCGATTCTATTTAAAAAATGCAATTTAAAGATGTTGTTGGCCAGCAGGCTGCGAAAGAGGGTTTACTTAAAATGTGGCACAACAATGTTATGCCACATGCGCTGATGCTTGCCGGTGGCGATGGTACTGGCGGGTTACCGCTGGGTCTTGCGCTGGTGCAATTCATTTTCTGTGAGCAAAAACAGGAAAATGACTCGTGCGGTGTTTGCCCCAACTGCCATAAGGTATCGCGGCTGGAACATGCCGATGTGCATGCCAGTTTCCCGAATATATCGCCAAAACCCGGAACAAAAGGCATGAGTCGCCTGTACATCAGCGAATTCAGGGAGTTTATTAAACAAACACCCTATGGGTCTACCTACGAATGGCTGCAACACATTAATGCCGACAACAAACAGGGTAATATTACAGCTGAAGAGTGCCGGGAGATCATAGAAACCCTCAACCTGAAATCATACGAAGGAGGCAAAAAGGCCCTGATCATGTGGCGCCCGGAATACCTGGGTAAGGAAGGTAACATATTGCTCAAGATGATTGAGGAACCGCCTAATGATACTGTGATGATATTTATAGCGGAGGATATGGAAGATATTCTGCCGACCATAAAATCGCGTACACAAACGGTAAAATTAGCGCCTGTTAGCCCGCGCGACATTGCCGAAATGCTGGTGTACCGCTCGGAAACCGACCCTACAAGGGCTGCACAAATTGCGCATATCGCGCAGGGTAGTTATGCTGAAGCATTACGCTTACTTCGCAATGCTGAAAATGATTTGTTCCCCGAAGTAAGGGACCTGTTCAATTATATCTTCCGCTCCAACGGCCTGGGTATTGTAAAGTTTGCTGATGAATGGTCGAAAGCAGGCCGGGAACAGCAAAAGAACCTGTTGCACTATATTATACAGTTGCTGGAACAAGCTATCCGCGCCCACTTTACCCCCGATGTGCCGCTGGCATTGCCCGAAGCGGAAAGTAAGTTCGTACGCACCGTTGCGGGCATGGTATCTTTTGAAATTATTACCGGTTTAATAGAAGCCCTGAACGACACTATTTTCTTCATTGAGCGCAATGCGCATTCCAAAACCCAGTTGCATGCGCTGGCAATAAAAATGCAATACCTTATACAGAAAAAGCAGATTCCGGTATAGCTACTATAACAAATTAAGAGATTATACTATCTTTATGCCCTACCCCAAAATGGGCCTGAAATAAATAAGCACACATGTCACTGCATCCCAACCTTCTCCGTTTTGCTACTATTTTACTTGCTGTAATTACGCTGAGTATCGTTTTTCAACAACAGGCTACCGCCGCACCCTTCCCTAAAGACAGTGTAAAATCGCCCACGCCTGCCGCTAAGTTTGTGCCTGACGAAAAAATGCTAAAAGCGTGGAATGCTTTCGCCCAGGCAGTAAAAACCAACAATATTAAAGCCCTGAAGGCAATGGCTACCGGTTGTGTATACTGCAACTATTGCCTGTTCAATTCAGACAAAGAGAACCAGAATTATGTTGATTCTATGAAAAAAAATGGAGACTTATGGACACTGAAAGTGAATAATGAATTGCAATACCTGCCAGCCGAGAAATTTTTAAATGAAGATCTTGCCGATATTTTCCCTGCTGCGGTAAAAGCAAAACTGACGGATAAAAGTAACCTGGCCTTCAAGAGTGGAGAAAGCAACAGAAAAACATTCAACAAATTCTGCATTTCAGATCACCCCATTTCATCGAACCCGAAATTTTTTGAGGTGCATATACTCGACCATTCCGGCAAAGTGGGCCTCAGTAAAATATTCACTTTTACCGAAACCAATACCGGGTATAAATTTTGCGGCTACTCCATTACACCTTGAGCAATTGTAAATTGTTAATTGCTAATTATAAATTGTTAAATATCCCCCGTCATAATGCAGTGATGATTATTTATCACCGTTTGGCTCAAAAGTATGGCGGCGTTTTAACACACTTTTCCGATATACCTGCGCAGGAATCGATTTTTTTCAATATCTTTGCTTCCCTTTATGCACCAACGGCTTAAGAATTTATTGTATCTGTTACTGTGTTGCACCCTGCTGGTTTCATGCGGGCATTTCGAAAAGATAAAGAAGAGCAGCGATGTTAACTTTAAGCTTACGAAGGCGAATGAATTCTTCGAAAAGAAGGAGTATGCGCATGCCAATGAGTTATACAAAGATCTTTTGCCTGTAATGAAGAGCACCCGTAACTTTGAGGCGCTTTACTACAAATACTCTTATACTTTCTACTACCTGAAAGACTATATTGAAGCATCTTACCACTTCAAGAATTTTACCGAATACTTCCCTACCAGTAAAGATGCTGAAGAGTGTGAATTTATGGGCGCTGTTTGCCTTTTTAAATACGCACCTAAGTATACGCTTGACCAAACCAATTCTATAAAGGCACTGGAAGCACTGCAATCGTATGTTAGCCGTTACCCAAAGTCGGCCAGAATAGCAGAGGCGAACGGTTATATTGATGCCTCGCACAAGAAACTGGAATCAAAAGAAGCTGATGCCGCCAGGCTGTATTTTAATATTGGCCAGTTCAAGGCAGCTACTGTTGCTTACAAAAGTGTATTGCGCGACTACCCTGAATCTCCGAACAACGATCTTTACCAGTTCATGCAAATAAAGGCGTGGTTCAAGTATGCAAAAGCAAGCATTGAATCGAAGCAAGAAGAGCGCTATGCTAATGCAATAAACGCCTACAGAGAATTAAAAGATAATTACCCGCAATCTAAGTATCTTGCGGACGCAGATAAATTAAATACCGAAGCTTCAAATAACGTTAAAAAAATACGCAATGAGCACAAATAAGAAATCCCTTTCTTCAGTTAATCCACTAGTGGAAACCCGCGACGTGATTGCCCTTAAAAATAAAACAGGTAACCTGTATGAATCAATTGCCGTAATTGGTCGTCGTGCAGCACAGATATCTGTAAACATGAAGGAAGAATTACACCGCAAGCTGGATGAGTTTTCCGTTCATGCCGATAATCTGGAAGAAGTTCATGAAAATAAGGAGCAGATCGAGATCTCCCGTATTTATGAGCGTATGGCTAATGCGCCATTGCAGGCACTTACCGAATTCAACGACGACAGAATTTACTATCGTAAGAAATAATTGCGCCTACAACCTATTCAATAAGCTATTCCTGAACAAGGAATAGCTTATTTATTTGCAGCAAGTGGGCTCGTAACGATATGTTACTGCTCTCGTTCTTTAAATCCTTTCCTAAAAACCAGCAAGTGGCTAAGATATATAAACACCTTTTTTTCGACCTCGACCATACGCTTTGGGATTTTGAAAAAAACTCTGAAGCCACCATGCGGCAGTTATATAAAGAATACGACCTTACCAGCAGGGGTATTGATGATTTCGATGCCTTATTCAAAGCCTACAATTTCCACAACGATAAACTTTGGGACCGTTACCGCAACGGGTTCATTAAACGCGACGAATTACGCTGGAAGCGGATGTGGCTCATGCTGCTCGATTTTAAAGTAGCCGATACCGCCCTTGCCCATGAACTGGGTGTAGCTTACCTGGAAATACTGCCTACACAAACCTTATTGCTACCCAACGCCAAAGAACTGCTGGACCATTGCAAGGGGCGCTATGAAATGCACCTTATTACCAACGGCTTCGAAACCACTCAGCGCCTGAAACTGCAATACTCTGGTATATCGCGCTATTTTACGCACCTCATAACATCGGAAAAGAGTAACAGCATGAAGCCGCACAGGGATATTTTCGACTATGCCCTTGTTGCCGCCAAAGCCAATACCGAAGATAGTATTATGATAGGCGATGCGGTAGATATTGATATACTGGGTGCCATAAATGCGGGTTGGGATACCGTTTATTTCAACCAGTACGATAAGCCTCATACCAGGAAACCTACTTACGAAGTGCGCGACCTTGGCGAACTGATGAAAGTATTTTGATAATACTGTTCCATGTACCTGCGTTAACAGAATAACCATTAAAAAGCAGCCTTTTTACACTTCTACTACTGCAATCGTTTAATTACATTTGCAGTATGAGCATGTTGCATAGCAAACCTAAAGAAGATACCTATTTACACAAGGGAATGAGAAATCAACTGGTGCAATTGCTTCGTGATAAAAAAATAAAAGACGAACGTGTACTGGCCGCAATTGGCAACATACCCCGCCACTTTTTCTTAGACCCCGCCTTTGAACGACACGCTTACGAAGACAAGGCATTCCCTATTTTAGCTGACCAAACCATTTCGCAACCATATACGGTAGCCCTGCAAACAGAGTTGCTGGAATTGAAAAAATTTGATAAGGTGCTGGAAATAGGCACCGGCAGCGCCTATCAGGCCTGCGTGCTCGCCGAAATGGGCATTACCCTATACACTATTGAACGGCAGAAGGAACTCTACGACTATGTAGGTAAATTCTTCTTCCTGAAGAACTATTTTAATATTAAACGCTTCTATGGCGATGGCTATGAGGGCTTGCCTACCTACGGCCCATTCGATAAGATAATCGTAACCGCCGCCGCACCCTATGTGCCCCCAAAACTACTGGAACAACTGAAGCCGGGCGGCATATTTGTTATACCAGTAGGCGACGACAACGGCCAGAAAATGTTGAAGATAACCAAAGATGCCGCAGGCAATCTCACCACCCAAGAATTAGGGGCGGCATCTTTCGTGCCTATGTTAACGGGGAAAAATAAGTAGGAAAATGAGCTATTTGTCAAAAAAGTGTACAAAAGATTACATAATCTATTCAGATTCAGGAAAACTCAAAGATTTTTTAGTAACCGGGCACTATGGTATATACGCAGGATGAAAATTTCGTCTTCATTTCTAATTTCATAAATGATCCTGTATGAGCCGTCTAACAACTGCCTTATATCAGGGTTGTTAAATTCAGGCACTATTCTGCCAATCCTAGTATTCTTTTCTAAAATAGCAACTCTATTTATAATTTTATCAACAACCTTATCTGCATAATATGGGGAATCTTGCGAAATATGCAGATGAATTGAATGTAAATTTTCCAATGCAACAGAAGTAAAGGTCACTTGCGCCATTCGCTAACAATTTTTTTTACTTCTTCAATGTGTATTGTTTTCCCATCCCTGATTTCTCTCCGGGCTGATTCAATCTCTTCAATGAATACGAGCCTTTCAAAAAGTGCGTCTAGGTCAAACTCCGTTTTCGGCATATTTTTGATGGCTTCAATTGCGAGTTCCTGTGTCATAATTATTTTTTTTCTGAAAATCTACTTACAAAGTTACCTGTTTATTGAATACCGATAATACAAATGATTACCCCTTCAAAAACAGTTGAAGGGAGATGCTGTTTGTGGTGTGCCGCAGGGAGCATCGTGACAACATGAACATTTTTCTACAAAGCGGTAGCACCTACGGCGCAATACAAAAACGTAAAAAATGTGTCAGCACAATTCATGACAACATCAGATTCGCAACCCAAAGAGATTAAAATTTCGGGTTCCATTTATTGTAGCTAGCCTTTGCCCCAGGATTGCAATGCTCCGTAGGAGCTACCGCTTTGTAGTTTTCTATAAGCAACAGTGCCTTGCGCCTTAGGCGCTACCCGATTGACAATGGAGCACGGAATGCCATGAAAAGCCAACCCTGTTAATGCAACCCGGTATCGGGTAGCTCCTACGGAGCATCGTGACAGCATGAACATTTTTCTACAAAGCGGTAGCACCTACGGCGCAATACAAAAACGTAAGAAATGTATTTACCTCCTAACGACAGAACCGAACCTTAAACTACACACAAAAAATATATACCAAGCTCAGTAATTTGAAATGAAAGCGTATTTTAGTAAAAAATAAGCTATGCCTAACACCTACACCCAACTATATATACACTGTGTTTTTGCGGTAAAATACCGGGCAGCAATGCTGAACACAACATGGGATGAACGACTAAGGCTTTATATTACTGCAACTATACAGAACAACAGGCATAAAATGTTAGCGATAAACAACATGCCAGATCACCTTCATTTCTTTATCGGGCTAAATCCCAATCAATCAATCTCTGATCTTCTTCGACTGGTAAAGGGCGATTCTGCCGAGTGGATCAATAAAAACAGTTTGACAACAAATAAATTCCATTGGCAGGAGGGATACGGTGCTTTTAGTCATTCCAGATCTCAGGTAGACAGTGTTGTAAAATATATTACTAACCAACAAGAACACCATCAAAAAACTGCCTTTTTAGATGAGTATAAAAAGATGCTCACAGATTTTGGTATAGTATACGATGAAGGCTATATTTTTTCGTCACCTGAATAAATTAAACGGCAGACATCCGTCCACTACCCAACCTTCACCACCCCCACATTCCTCATTACCCCGCTTAGTTTCGCGCGTTTCAGGGGGGAGTTTTTAAATACTTTGCTAAAGGTATCTGCTTCTATTTCCTGCCACTCTTTGAGGGAAAGGTTGAGTATTTCCGCTATGGGGGTAAACTGTGGTTCGTGGTGGGGTTTACTGAAGCGGTTCCAGGGGCAAACATCCTGGCAAATGTCGCAACCAAACATCCAGCCTTCCATTTTTTGCTGGAATTCCGCAGGTATCAGCGCATCTTTAAGCTCTATGGTGAGGTAGGATATGCATTTATTAGCATCAATTTCTGTTGGCGACACAATGGCATCGGTTGGGCAGGCATCAATGCAACGGGTGCAGGTGCCGCAATGGTTGGTAGTAAAGGGTATGTCAGCAATAAGGTCCAGGTCGGTAATAAGTGTGGCAATAAAGAAAAAGGAGCCCGCCTGCTTATTCAGCAGGTTACCGTTTTTACCTACCCAGCCCAAGCCGCTACGCACCGCCCAGCTGCGCTCTAATACTGGCGCGCTGTCAACAAAGCCTCTACCGTCCACTTCCCCTATGTTCGTTCTTATGTAATCGAGTAAGGCATTCAGCTTGTCGCGTATCACATAATGGTAGTCAGTGCCCCAGGCATATTTTGCTATTTTGGGCGCATTGGGTAGCTGCTTTTCAGCCGGGTAGTAATTAAGGTTAAGGGTAATTACAGACTTCGCACCCGGCACCAGTTTACGCGGGTCAATGCGCAGGTCAAAATTACGTTCCATATAACTCATGCCTGCCTGGTGGCCTTTGTTCAGCCACTGCTCCAGCCTCACAGCATCGTCATCAAGTTGCACCGCCTTAGCTATGCCGCAACTGTCAAAGCCAAGCCTTTGCGCCTCGGCTTTTATAAGTTGTGTGTAATGTTCGGCATGGGTACTCATAGTTATAATATTGCCGCCAGTTTCTTAAAGGTTAATCCTCTTATCTCCACCAGCTTGGCTACGCAAGCATCAGCAAGATGCACAGGTATGCCCGCGTTTACAATGCAGAACAGCTGCAGGTCTTGTTTATAAATGGTGGCTTCATTTTGTTTAAGCATGTACAACACCTCGCCCATGGCCGGATAATCGAATGAAAACTCATACAACCCCTCTACCCACTTTTCTATCTTCGGCATAGGTTCCAGCGACTGTAATGTAGCGGTTTTGTAGGCATTAATAAGGCCGGGCACACCCAGCAAGCTTCCGCCAAAATAACGCACTACAACAACTAGTGTATTGGTCAGTTCCAGGCTGTCGATTTGCCCTAATATGGGCTTACCTGCACTGCCGGAAGGTTCCCCATCATCGCTTGCTCGGAATTGCATACCGTCATTGCCTATGCGCCATGCAAAGCAATGGTGTACTGCTTTGGGATGTTCTTTTTTAAGAGCCTGCAACCGGTCCTTAACATCTTGCACCGTTTGTATAGGGTAAGCATAGGCCAGGAATTTACTGCCCCTGTCCCGGAAATCGCCGGTGCCAGTGCTCCCCAGGGTTTTATATTTATGTGGTGCCGCCATTATGGATTTATTGTGCCCGATTGAAACGCAATGAGATAAATGGCCACTACCGCCAGAACTAAACCTACAATACGCTGCATATTCACCTTTTCGCGGAAGAAAATAATGGCCGCCAGAGATGAGGCAACCAATATACCTATGTTGATAACGGGTATGCTGGCCGAACTTTGCATTACATTACTGTTGAGTGCACGGATAAGGAAGTAAATAGAAAAGTAGTTAGGGATGCCAACCGCAATACCCGCAATAATATTGCGCGGTTGCAGTTGTATCTTTTTAAGCAAGGTGAGTAGGGTTACCAGTATTATACCAAAAGTACCTGCTGTGGCAAAGCAATAGATGGTGAAGGTCGCCTGCAGTTCAGGTGCCGCAAGGTAATTGTGCTGAACGAAATTTACCAAAGTATCCAGCAGGCCGCTGCCTATGAAAAGGAGAATGGGCCAAAGCATATTGGGTAACTTACCATTGTCTTCCTTTACCCTTGTGGTTAAATATACGGCGGGAAAAGCCAGTGCGATACCCGCAAGTTTGGCCACACCCGCACCCTCATGAAAGAAGATGATGGCGAACAATACCGGTATAACCAGCGAAAGCTTATTGGCAATTGTGGCTGTGGTAATGCCATCGACTTTTGTACAAAAAGCGAGCAGGTTAAAAATAGAAATAAAGCCTGCCCCCATAAGCACAGCCCACGGTAGCCATGCCTGCTGCAAATGGGCGGCTGCAAAAGGCACGTGGCCTACGAATATTGTGCCAGTAATAACACAAACACAGTAGTTAACTACAATGGTTTGCAGGGTATCGATCTTATACCTCGGGAAGACTTTAAAAAGCACCGAGATAACTACATTCAGCAATATGGTGGCAATGAAATAAAACATGTTATAGTTCGTCTAAAAAATAAAAAGGAGTAGTTAAAGCGGGCATCCTGCAGTGTAGGCATAGAGGCTGTGGTCATTAATAAGTACGTCCAGCTTATCGCCGCCCAACATTGTAGAAAAAGCCCTGTTGCTATGTTGCAATAGGGGTGCGGCAATACCCTGCCCCAGCATTTTGTCGCCGGTAAATATGCGGGCTTCATCCCAAAGGCCAAGGCTGATAAAGGTTTTTAACAATTGTGCCCCCCCTTCAACAATCATCGATAAAATATTTTGTTCATAGAGCTTTTCTAAAATAATGTCAGACAAATTTTCGCCAAACGGTGCTTTTACAAAACGAATGGCGCCCATCGCTTTTTCTGTTGTTTCATTCACTATCCAGGAAGGTACGGAGCCATCAAAAACAGCGTGGGTTGTTGGCAGGCTCATGCGCTGGTCCAGCGCTACTCTTAATGGTTGCTTTCCAGTCCACAAGCGGGCTGTAAGTTGCGGGTTATCATTAAGGGCCGTTGTTGCGCCTACCATAATTGCACCTTCTTCCGTGCGCCATTTATGCACTAACTGCTGGCTGTGGCTATTCGTTATCTGGAAACGGCTTTTATCGCCCGGAGCTATATAACCATCGGCAGTTTGCGCCCACTTTAGAATAATATAAGGCCGCTGTTGCTTGTGGTAGCAAAAGAACCTGCGGTTTACCCATAGCCCCTCGGCCTCACACATGCCTGTTTCCACTTCAATACCCGCATCCCTGAGTATTTGTATCCCGCGGCCGTTTACCTGCTCAAAAGGGTCAGCATTGGCTATTACTACCTTTTTTATACCCTCCTGCACCAGCCTGTGTGCGCAGGGTGGCGTTTTACCCTGGTGCGCACAGGGTTCCAGCGTAACGTACATGGTGCAATTGGCAATCAAATGACGGTCGGCCTCAGCCACATTGTTCAGGCAATCAACTTCAGCATGGTGCTCGCCGTACTTGTGGTGCCAGCCTTCCGCAATAATACGGTCATTATACACCAGCAGTGCCCCAACCATTGGGTTAGGGGCGGTAAAGCCCTTTCCCCTCTGTGCAATTTCGAGGCAACGTTTCATGTATTTTATTTCACCCATACCGGGCGTGAAATTAAGTATAAAAGCTTACGAGTAGGAATAAGCGATGAATTTAGTATACGCTGCTTAAACGGAACATCAGCAGACTCGATTTGAAAATTTGAGACAATCCAGGCTGACCATGCATCATCACCTCCACAAATTCCTTTATGTCCACCTTGGCCCGATGGCAAATAAAGGCATTCAACATACATATATATAAGGCTTATCGTCGGCAGATTCGCTATTGGGCTTTATTCAGATAATACCGAATAAACCAGTTAGGCAACTCGTCCTCTACAATCGGATCCCATTTGCGTACCCCATTTTCAATTTTGAAGTGAGCAAATAATTTTCGTTCACTTCCTGAATTATCAAAAAAATAGCATTGATATGCCAGCTGTGCAGCGGCATAGAGTAAATCGAGAGAGCGATAATAGCGTTCAGTAATTGTCTGTTCAGGCACATCGTGACCTCCCTGACTCGCCCTGTATTTTACGCGTGCTATATTTATTTCCGGGGCTTCGGTCGCAACAAAGTACAAATATACTTTATAGCCCAAATCACTTGCCGTCCTTATAATATCTACTTTGCTTGAGTGCGAGAATACCGTTTCCAGAGAACATTTTTTTTCTTCCGAAATAAGCTTTCGAATGATAAAGTTTGCTAGTATTTGTGCTATCCTTACTTTCTTTCTTTCGTCAATCAGCTTTAACTCTCCACCCTTCAATACAAAACTTGCGTTAAATTCTTCGAATGGGAATCGATCGTTTATGAGCCCAGACTCCAGTACGCCTTTCCGAAAAACATCGCTGGTAATACCCGACAACTGATAATTTTTAAATGAAAATCCACCTTCAATGAGCGCTAAGGCAATCTCATCTGCATTTACATAAGTACCAAAATCTATGAGATGACCATTCGAAATATGAGATCTGACAGAGTTGATAATTGTAGATTTCCCCGAACCATTGGGGCCGCCAAATATCCTGAATCTTGACATAAGATCAATTCAGTATTATTTTCGCAGGCCGCTTGATTTTACTCAATTGCCTTATTTTTTCTCTTTCTCCGTTGGCCAAAACTTTCACTACCCACCCGTCTTCTGCAATTATATTAAATCCCTGCACTTCCATACTTTTGGCAGCTGCATCTTTTATTGCTTTCGCTGTAGTGCTTAATAACATCCTTTTGGTAAGGTATGACTTGCCTTCCGCGTTTGTTCCATTTTTCACTTTTACTGGTTCTCTGCGCATACTAATTTTCAATTTGGGTCATCAACTACATAAAGTTACGAAAATTTAGCCTTTCTAAACTCAGAATCGTAAGCAATCTCATCGATCTACCCCAACTTCATTAACTTTGCACCAATGATACCAGAGGAGGGGAAAGTGATTCGGCTATCACAATTAACTGCCGGCACAAAGGCGGTTATACAAAGGCATGATGAAAGCGATTTTCAGCTTACTTTAATGGAAATGGGTTGTATACCGGGCGAGCCCATTTGGGTGGAAATGATTGCCCCTATGGGCGACCCTTTAGCCATACAAATAGCCGGATACTACCTGAGCCTGCGCAAGAAAGACGCTGATAAAATATGGGTTACTATTACCGGCTAAAGCCCCATTAAGTACTAATTTGCTTTGGGCGAGGTGTTTTTAGTGTAAATGAGCCTTTATTTATCATTACATTAACATCAATTTTTATCTCTCGTCGGTTTATAATCCTAATGGCGTTATTTTTGTGCCACTTAAAGTAAATTATGCGAATTTCAAAAGAAGTGAGAACAGGGTTACTGGCCGCAGTCTCGCTCGTAATATTATTTATCGGGTTTTATTTTCTTAAAGGCGCCGATGTCTTTTCGAATACAAAAACTTACTATTGTTACTACCCGGCGGTAGATGGCCTTATTAGTGCAGCTAATGTTGAGGTGAGGGGTTTACACGTAGGTATGGTAACTGCGCTGGAACTGGAAGGCAACAAGGGTGTAAAAGTAACCATGACCGTGCAAAAGAGCACCCCCATACCCAAGGGTACTGTTGCGGTAATAACATCTGAAGGCTTGCTGGGCACAAAAATGATTCGGCTGGATATGACGCAGGGTACTGATTATTATCCTGCTGAAAGCATACTCCCAACATCGGAAGAAGCCAGCCTGATGGACAATATGAGCGACCAGATATCGCCACTCATGAAGGGTTTGCGCAAAACTGTTCAGGCACTTGATACGGTAATTGCAGGTGTTAACCTGATTACCAATGCAGAAAACCGCACTGCTATTACCGCTACGCTTAAATCGATCAATGCTACAGCCGAAAATCTTGCTTTGCTCAGCAATACGCTGGCCGCCGAAAATAACGAGATCAAAAGCATCATGCACAATACCAATAGCTTTACCAGTTCGCTGGCTAAGAACAATGATACCATCAGCCATTTACTGTCTAACCTCAACAATGTGTCCGGCCAATTGGCTAATGCTCATATTCAGAAAACGTTTACTGACCTGCAAGGTTCGGTTAACCAGCTTCAAGGCATCATGACCAAGGTTAACAACAGTGAAGGCTCGTTAGGGTTACTGGTAAACAATAAAGACCTGTATAACAATATGAGCAGTTCTTTAAAATCGTTAGATAAGTTGCTGGCCGACCTGAAGGAGCACCCTTCAAAATATGTGAACATCAGCGTGTTCGGTAAGAAGAAAAAATAGTATTCCTTTTAAACGATCCCTTTTCCCACATTGCAGCAACGGCAGTATCATACCATATCAAGGCTTTGCCTCATCATACTGTTACTCAGCACAGTAAATATAGGTTATGGGCAAAAAGCCGATACCGGCGATAAAATGACGGTATACCCATCGGCAAAAGAGTTCATTCATATTCAAACTGATTCGGGGCAAATCAATAAATTCATTGACAGTGCTGTTTTCTACCAGGGCACTGACACCCTTTATTGCGATAGCCTTTACCAGAACATTACCAATAATACCATTGAAGCCTTTAGCCATGTAAGGGTTGTGCAGGCGGGCGGCACACAGGCCAGCAGCGACTACCTCAAATATGTATCGGCACAAAAAATGGCGTATATGCGCGGTAATGTTTCGCTTACCGATGGCAAGAACATACTCATTTGTGAAAACATGTCGTATAACCTGGGCACGAAATTCGGGGTATACGATAATTCAGGCACACTAAAGGCTGATTCAACGACGGTAACCAGCTACCGTGGCGAATACAATGTTAAGAGCAAGGAAGCGCGCTTTACAGGCCATGTTACGGTTACCGACCCGCACTACTACACCGAGTCGGAAGACATGGGCTATAATACCGATTCTAAACTCACCCGGTTCTATGCTAAATCGGTAGTTAGAGGCGATGGTGGTAAAACACAAATTACAACATCGGGCGGCTCGTACGATAGCCATGCAGGGCTGGCCTATTTTTATACGCATTCCACAATATGGTACGATGGCCAGTACATAGAAGGGGATACCCTTTACTTTAACAAAGCTTCCGGTTATGGTTACGGATATGGTAATGTAATAGCGTGGGATACCGCCCACCAATCAACACTGTATTGTGGCAAGGTTGTGTATAATCAAAGAAAGCGGGTATTGCTGGCAACCGTAAAACCAGTACTGATGCAAATAAAAGGTACAGATACTTTTTTTATGCGGGCAGATACTTTTTATTCAGCACCAGAACTAAAGATAAAAAAGGACAGCAGCCTGAAGATGGCTACCGCACTCCGGCAACAAATGGAAGCAGCCATGAATGTAGTAGCCCGTGCAGATACGCACTTCGTGGCACCGGATGGCGCAGCAAATGCAACCACTGATAAAAAGAAGAAAAAGGAAAAAAAGCGGAATAATGGTATAAGTGCCCCTAACCTGGTGCTCAGCGATACCACATTGGCAGATACTACTGCACCGCTCTACTTTACCGGCTACCACCATGTGCGCATATTTTCCGATTCTATGCAGGCTGTTTGCGATAGCATAAGCTACTCCCAATCTGATTCTATGATACGGATGATGTATAGCCCTGTGGCATGGGCGCGTAGCAGCCAGATAACAGGCGATACCATTCTGATGCAATTGGACAGCAACCGGATCAAGAGCATTTATGTACCTAACAATACCTTTATTGTATCGCTTGCCGGACCCGAAAAAGCGCAGCTTTACGATCAGGTGCAGGGCAAGATGCTAAAGGGCAGTTTTAAGAACAATGCCATTGAAAATATGCTGGTGTACCCAGATGCGGAAGCCATCTACTATTCTAAAGATGATAATAATGCCTTTATTGGTGTGGTGCAGGCCAAAAGCGACAAGATACATATCGTTTTCGGCGACCAGAAAATAAAGAAAATCAGGCTGCAAACAGACACCCACCAGGTGCTTACCCCGCTAGATAAAGCCGACCTGCCCAATACCAGGCTCAGCCGCTTCAAATGGCTGAATGAGCGCCGCCCTAAAACAAAGGAAGAGTTGTTTGACTAACTTTTCAATACACTACTTATTTTTCAATGATAAAACACTTGCGGTGCAACTTACCCTGAAAGTCGAAAGGCGTGGTTTGCGCGGTAATATCTTTTACAATAGTGGCTGGTATCGCATCGCGGTCAAGTGTAAAATTCCTTAGGTTGGTACTAAAGTATATCCTGCCGGTTTCGGTACAGCCCTTCAGCAGTTTCTTTATGAGCATAACATGGTCGCGCTGCACATCAAAGTTCTCTTCCATGCGCTTGCTGTTCGAAAATGTTGGCGGGTCGCAAACAATAATATCATAATTGTCGGTAGGCATATAATTGAGCCACTCTATTACATCGGCATTAATAAAGTCGTGCTGCGTGTCTTTATACAGCTTGTTGTACTGCATATTGCGCTTCGCCCAGTTAATGTAGGTTTTGGAAAGATCGACCGATGTTACCGTTGCCGCACCACCACTAGCAGCGTATACACTGAATGAACCGGTGTAACAAAACAGGTTCAGCACATTTTTATTCTTCGATTCACTTTTCACCAGCCCTCGGGTAATGCGGTGGTCCAGAAACAAGCCGGTATCTAGGTAATCAGTCAGGTTCAGAATAAAGTTAAGGCCACCTTCCGAAACGATACGTTCCGTGCGTTGTTCATCAAATTTTTCGTACTGCCCCAGCCTGCCTGCCTTTCGCTGGCGCACCTTCATAAATATCACGGCCATATCTACTTCCAGCACGGTGCAAATGGTTGCTTTGCAAGCTTCCAGCCAAACCTCATGTTCCTCATCTTCCATGCCATGCCTGCGCTTATATTCAGCACAATGCACCGCACCATCCAGCCACTCAATAGCGAAAGGGAATTCCGGCAGATCGTGGTCATAGAACCTGAAGCAGGCTATTTCCTGTCTGCGCGCAAGTTTGCTGCAGTGTTTCCACACTTTCAGCAAACGATTTTGAAACATGATCTGTTTATCCTGGCCTGAATCTGTCAATGGTTAGATTTGAGCGCCAAAATTAGTAAGTAAATGCTATTACTTTACAAAAGGAGGGTAAATGAATGGAATTTTAGCAAACCACGTTGCCATACGGTGGCACTAAATATCAGTGCCTGACAAAGTTAGATACATTCGAATTTACAACGTGCAGCATGTTCTGCCTTTTCATGGCGATATCTGAAGTAAAGAATGTGTCTACTTTTATGTTAGATAATACCGCATCTTGGTTGTGGCTGGTACCATATAATTCTACCATTCCGCTTTCCAGATTTTTAATATTGAGGTTATCCTTGAAATGACAATTTCGGATAATGATCTTTACATTCTTAATACAATCCAGATGCACTGCTTTGTGAAAAATGCAATCTTCCAGAATGATAAGCCTGTTATTCATTAATGACTTTAACGAGAATTCTTCGCAGAATGATATCCGGCTGAATACCAGTTCTTCCACATTACCCTTGGCGTAGTGGAATGGCTGTGCAACAACGCAATCTGTAACCGCACTCTTTTTCACAAGTGTCTTTACCTGCTTTGGTGTTTTGATTAGCTCGTTGATCATAAAAGAAGTTTTAGCGTGTGTGGGAATTTTTTTACTGTGCAAACATACTACTTAACAATTGAATAACAAAACAATTTTCAAAAATATTTTTAACATGTTATTTAAAGGTTAACAAAATTGGTGTATCGGAGGGATTGAACAGTATTTATACGGGTTTATTGTACCTCTAAGATAGGTATAAATACCTATAAAAACATAAAAAACTTCACGAACGGTCGAAAAACTTCACGAACGGTCAAGGGGACTGCATTTTATTAACAAATAATAAAATTATAAAATATATTTTAGATAACGGCCGCATATCATTTCTCACTCAAATACCACACTATTGCTCAGTGCTCCCTTATGGTGCCAAATGCTTGTAGACCATAACCAGTTATACCCTTTGCTTCTCCAATTCCGTCATGATCCCGTTTAACGCAAAGGACGCTGAGGGTGCGCAAAGTAGGCACAGAGCTCGTCAGACCGATGTCGCTTTTTGATGGTTATTAAGGCAACACAACAATCGCAGCCGTGCTTGACTTGGAAATGCAAAAGGTAAAATTTACTATGCAAGAGGTTAACAAAAAAAACAGCGCATAGTTGCCTATGCGCTGCTGCAATGTTATTGGAGTAATCTATTGGTGTTATCTTAAGGCAATAACTTTTGGGTTTTGACTTTTCACTTTTTACTTAACACTAGTCAACAATAAAACGGAACACTTTAGTGGCCCCTTCTTTGCTTACGCGCAAAAGATACATACCAGGGGTAGCGTTCTTCATAGAGATACTTGCATCAACCATATTGTTCTTAACTGCGGTAGTGCCGGTATAAACAACCTGACCAACAGCATTGGTTACTGTTAATGAAAGTGTACCAGCGTCCATACCATCAACAAGGCCTTTTAAAGAGAAGCTACCACTGTTTGGGTTAGGCAATATCCTGAATTGAGACAAAGTGTGAGGCGCATTTTGTGGTATGCCTGCTATTGAACAGGCTACTTCGAGTGCCTTCTCTAAAAGCTCGTCTCTACCAGAAACTATTCCAGCGATAGTTGGAGTAACCATACTATCTGGAACAATACCAATTCTTTGAATGCTATCTCCGTTGGGATAATACATACCAATGCTCGTAAAACCCGAAAAAATATCTTTTGAAAAATTACACTCTGCAACAGCACCGTAAGCACCCGCTGTTTGCGAACCGACTTTAATTACATGAGGCATCCCACAGAATGATTGACAATTTCCTTCAGCCCAGCTTTGTGTTTGTTCATTAAATAATAAAATTATCGTACCCGTATATGGCAACGTATTTCCTGAAACACCGATACTGTCATTAAACCAAAAAAATGTACCCGGATATGTAACATCGGGGATAGCCGCCAAAGCACTAATCTGCCTATTGGGATACATTAAATTGGCTAGCTCCCACATCGACTGGCTTATTGGGTAATTTCGGGAATCAATAATTATGGCCGGGCTATTACGCAAATGAATATAAGCAGAATCTGCATCAGCCACAGTCATGTTACCTGCATTCACATAACCGGTTCCACATTTCATTGTAGTCCAACTAATATGGGATAAAGAGTCGGCAGGATAAAAATATTCCGGAACGGCAGTACTACCCCAATAAATATTCCGAACGACATTTGCACTATCAATTGCCCCAGATGTATGAGCGAATACAATTTTACATGCCGAAGCGTATGGCCCGCCAAGTAGAAGGTATTTATACATAAATCTTCTGAAAACAGCGGTATTGCCTGCTGAGACCAGAGACCTCATTGTATCTTCCATTTGAGCAACAGTAACGCCATTTACAGAAACAATTGCATCGCCGACGTGGATTGAACTACTGGCTGATTTCACAACCACATATTTGTGCTCTACATAACGAATCATCAAATTCGGAATATACCAATAAGAAAATGAAAGAGGATTGTTATAAGTAGCACCACCTACATGAGCATCATCCAAACCAGCTGTAATTTTGCGTATAGACATGAATAATGCCCTACTATTTGATACGGTGTCGATAGCGATAGTATTGTTATACAAAAGAGAATCTATAGGCTTGTCCAAAACATAATTATAGGGGTTAAAGTAGTTGATAATATTCCAATATTTAATAAACATCAGTTGACGATGATTAGAATCAGGGTATGTGCTGTTTGTGTTTACATTCAGCAAGGGCGAATCCAAGGGAAATACAAGGTGAGTTCCTAACACAACATAACAACCTGAATGGGGTCTGAAATTATTTCTGATAGTATCTAATTGTACGCGCACATCATGCCGGAGAAGTGTATCATAGAACCATCCAAAATTAAGGTTACGACTTAACTCTGGGGGTAATAGCGTTGGTGGAGGCGTAGTTGCAATAACCATATTGCCAGCAGCAGCGAGCAGCGTATCCAGCGCATCATTAAATGTGCTGTCATCAGGCGCACTCCTTACCATTGGTAATACATGTATCAAAACACTGTCCCAGTTAACATGGCATGTAGACACATTGGAATGATAGTATTTTGCATATCCCCACACTTTGGCTGTATAAAATAATTTTGTTTGCAAATTCAATGTCTGGCCAGTGCAGAAGCCACTTTCCAGTATTAATAGCAAGACTAAAATTTTACGCATAAAAGTATTTGCATTAAAAATATGATTTTTAGCCAACATATAGCGGTTAAAGTTGTACTACCCACATAAAAAAGCAGCGCATAGTTGCCTATACGCTGCTGCAATATTTTTAAGAGAAAATATTAATCAACAATAAACCTGAACACCTTTGTTGAACCTTCTTTGCTTACGCGCAAAAGATACATGCCTGGGGTAACGTTCTTCATAGAGATACTTGCATCAACCATGTTGTTCTTAACTGCGGTAGTGCCGGTATAAACAACCTGACCAACAGCATTGGTTACTGTTAATGAAAGTGTACCAGCGTCCATACCATCAACAAGGCCTTTTAAAGAGAAACTACCACTGTTTGGGTTAGGCAACATATCGATATTCATTTCTGATGATGACACATTACCTACTGCGGTGTTAAGGCGAACGATAACGGTATTACTTACGCCGATGCTTGCACATATCATGGTACTAGGCACCTCGTAACGAACGGTATCGCTGTGTGTTATGTGGTTCAGTACCAAGGTAGTCGTTGTATCAGCCACAGGCGTATTATTCACATACCACTGACCGGGCAATAATGAATAACCAGCTATTATTGCATGGAAGGTGACGTTACTACCGAAAGACACAAAAGTATCGGGGGTTGCGGTAATGGTAACTACCGGCGTGTTATCAACCAGTTGCATATAGATGATGTTACTGGTGTCGGTTGGCTTGTCAGGGCAACCGATATTGCTTGTCATAACACAACGGATGGCAGTACCTAAGGAGAAGTAAGCTGTAGAGTAGTTGCTGTAAATAGCACCTACAATTGGTGTTGTTGGTCCGCTTAACCATTGGTAGGTAGGGGAATAACCACCGTGTGTATTGGTTGAAGTGAAGTTAACACTAGTGCCTAAACAAACAGTATCGTTAGGGCTAACCGCGATGGTAATATTGGGCGTATCTAAAGGCAATACAGTTACCAAAACACCTGCAGATAAAGCCGAAGGGCACATGTTCAATGTATCAATAACATAGTACATACCTGCCGATGCACCGCTTGCAGCGGAAATAACGGGGTTCTGCAAAGTAGAGGTGAAGCCACCCGGGCCAGTCCAGTAATAAGAGAAAGTACCTGCCATTGTAGGTGTTGCATACAACCTTATTGGGCTGCCAAGGCAAACAGGACTATTGGTGCTGTCATCAGCCGCAGGAGGAATAAAGGAATTCACGGCAACCGCAAATGTGTTGTTTACATCAGGGCAACCGTTGTGCGATGTTGTTACTGTGTAAGTGCCCGCATTAGCTGTTACAGCCGATGTTGTTACCACCGCATTCTGCGCTGCTGAAGAGAACGAAGAAGGACCTGACCAGTTATAAGCAGTAACTATATAAGGAGCAGTGATGCCTAAACTGATTGTCTGACCAACGCAAACAAGTGGCGTACCAGTAACGGTTGCAGCAGGTAATGAGTTAACGATATGAATATCAATATTGTTATCAGGAGAAGTAAATGCAGGGTTAGACGCTACTATACGGATGCGATAGCCTGTGCCCGGAGTAACACCTGTTAAGTTACAAGTTATAGCGCCTGTAGCCGTAGACGATGAAGTACCGATAACCGTAGGTGAAGCAAAACTGCCAGAAGCATCAGAAAGCTGAACACTGAAGGTATTGCCTGCCTGGAAATTGGTTAATGTAGTATCGTAAACGGTAAGTGTGCCTGTACTGCAGATCAACGTATCAGTAAACGCACTTTGCCTTAACAACACAATAGTATCTTGCAGGAACCTTGCCACGAAACCATCATGAGCACCGCCGCCAAAACTACCTTGTGCAGCACCAGCAGAGGTGAAACCTGTACCATTGGTTGAAGAACCGGCAATAACAACACTTGTATTGGAAGGGTCGGTTGAAATACCATAAGCAAGGTCGGTTGCAGAGTTACCAAAGTAGGTAGTATACAGATCCTGACCAGCAGGGGTAAATTTAGATACAAACGCATCGCCACCACCGCCAAATGAAGCCTGGTAGGCAGCCGGAGTAGAAAAACCTGAAGTACTGAACGTATAGCCAGTTACCACAACATTGCCGTAAGCATCGGTTGCAATACCATTTGCCTGTTCGTTGCTGTTACCACCCAGGTAAGTACCCCAAAGCTCAGTGCCTGAAGTAGTGTACTTCTGCACAAACGCATCAGAACCACCGCCAATGCTGCTTTGGTAAGCAATGCCTGCTGTAATACTATCTGTGCTGCTGGTTATACCGGTAACATAAATGTTATTGCCAGCATCAACCGATACACCAAGGCATCTGTCAGCATTCGCACCGCCAACATAAGTACCGAAAATTCTGTTACCGGTAGTGCCTGCAAACTTAGCCAGGAAACCATCGGAAGCAGAACCGCTACCCAATATTACCTGGGCTGCACCAGTTGTTGTCATACCTGAAACGCTGGTTGTTGTGCCTGCTGCTACAACGTTATTGGAACCATCAACAGCAATAGCATCCACTTCATCATCAATACTGCCGCCGTAATAAGTTGCCCATTGTACAGTACCTGCATTGTTGAATTTACCAAGATACCCATCTTGTGCGCCTGTTAACGTAGTACCATTAGTTGAAATTGAAGATGTGCTTTGTGTGCTGCCACCAACGAAAATATTACCACCTGCATCAATAGCTATGCTGCTGGCTACATCAAGTGCAGGGCCACCAACATAACGGCCCCAGTTACGGGTAGTGCCGGTATTATTAAGAGAAGCGATGTAGATATCGCCTGCCCCCCTGTAAGTGTTCAATGTAGCAATACCTGCCCCTGCGTTAGTAGTAGTATTACCCACAATGTAAATAGTATTACCGCTTGCACTGGTAACAATGCCCACAGCATCGTCGGTGCCTGCACCACCGTAATAGGTTACAAAACTCAGTGCGCCAGCAGCGGAATAGCGTGCCACGAACGCATCGTAAGTGCCTGCACCGTAAGTGGTCTGGTAAACACCACCCGTTGTAAAACCGGCATTTGAACTGGTTTTACCGCAAACAAAAATATTGTAAGGGGAATTCGGTGCTACTTTCACTGCCGCAATCATATCATCGTTACCCCCACCCAAATAGGTGCAGAAATTAAGATATGGGTCAATGGTCAATGAACCGTTATAACTACCGGTTTCGAAACTCACCACATTATCGTGTATAGCAAAATGAGCATTTACCTTTTTACCGGTAGCCGTTTCAAATGCATAAGGCTGCTTTTCGGCAACCTCACCCATTGGGGTTTTAGCTACTATGCCACCATCTTTAGCCAGTGCTAAAGAAGTGGAGCCACTGTATTTTATTTTAATATCAGCCGGATTGCCGCCTTCGCGAACCACAAAGTCATATTCCACTTCGCCATTGTTCACATAAAGCACCCAGTCAATATTCGGATACACATCTTTATACGTTACTTTACCATAAGCATGAGCAGTAAAACCCTCTTTGCCCGTTTGAGCCAGGAAGTAATTTTCATAGTAGCTCAATTCCTTATCAACCGATAACGCTGCATGTGTGTTGGCACCTACAAGGGTTACATCCATAGGGTATGAAGTAATAAAAGGCTGGTTATTTCTGTCTTCCACCTTCCTGAACTGGTAGTGCAACTGCGCATTACCAACAAAAAGGTTCAATCCTTTAGCAGCAAGTTTGAATTGTACATCAGAGCGGAAATGGTTGTTACCATCCATTACCTGGCCCTTATTTTCCACAAAACACAATGGCTTATCGAGGCTACGGTGTTGCAGGGTTTTCACATCTTTGGCTAACAGGGAAGCGGACATGAAACAACTGAGTATAAGCAGTTGGCATTTTGTACCATTAAAATACATATATGCAATATTTTTTTGTTAAAGTTACTTGAGTGCAATGTAAGAATTATATCACAAATAATGAAGTTTTAGCACTTCAATTTGGCCAGTATAATATAGTAATAACGAATGTCGCTTTGTTGGCATTTAACCCTGAATTACATTTAGGGCATGAACAGGCGGAATTTCGTTAAAAAAACCACACTGGCTTCGGCAGGCATTTTACTTTCAGGATATGCTTTTGGCAATGCCCCGCGATTGGGCTTTCCGAATGTGCGCATACCCAGGAGTGAGCGGAAATTCCATTCTGTAGCTGTTGAAAAGCTGATAAAGGAGGTGCGCCAGAGCATTGGCAACAAGGAAATTGCCTGGATGTTCGAAAACTGCTTCCCCAATACCCTGGACACGACTGTTAACCACACCTACAACCACGGCAAGGTAGACACGTATGTAATAACCGGCGACATTGATGCCATGTGGCTGCGCGATTCATCGGCCCAGGTGTGGCCTTACCTGCGATTGTGCAATGATGACGTATACCTTAAAGACCTGATAAAAGGAGTAATAAAACGCCAGACCCACTGCATTTTAAAAGACCCGTATGCCAACGCTTTTTACAAAGATGAAACCAAGGTAAGCGAATGGCACAATGATGAAACGGCTATGAAAACCGGCCTGCACGAGCGCAAATGGGAAATTGACAGCCTTTGCTACCCCATTCGCCTGGCACATGGTTATTGGAAAACAACCGGAGATACCAGCGCTTTTGATGACCAATGGCTGGAGGCCATGCGCCTGGTGGTAAAAACATTTATTGAGCAGCAACGGTGGCACGACAAAGGCCCGTACAGCTTTATGCGCAGCAGCAAATATGCCACAGACAGCATACCCATGAACGGCTTCGGCTACCCTGCCAAACCCAATGGCATGATCTGTTCTATGTTCCGCCCGAGCGATGATGCCACAGTTTACCCCTACCTGGTGCCTAGCAATATGTTTGCTGTGGCATCGCTTTACCAGATGCTGGATATTATTTTCGAGCTCAAGGTCGATTTTAATTCCAAGCCCGTTTACCAACTGATAGATGAAGTAAACCAAGGCTTGCGGGAAGCAAAAGTGAAGCATGCACAATTCGGCAACATGTATGCTTATGAGGTGAACGGCTTCGGCAGCAGCAACCTGATGGACGATGCCAATGTGCCTTCCCTGCTGGCACTTCCCTACCTGATGCCAAAAATGAAGGATGATGAGGTATACCTCAATACCCGCGCTTTTGTGCTTTCAGAAAACAACCCCTTCTTTTTTAAAGGCACAGCCGGCGAAGGCATTGGCGGCCCCCATGTAGGCGCCGATATGATATGGCCCATAAGCATTATTGTGCGCGGCCTTACCAGCAATGATGACGCGGAAATAAAAATGTGCCTCGATACCCTGCAAAAAACACATGCCGGCACGGGGTTTATGCATGAGTCGTTCCACAAAAACGACCCGTCAAAATTTTCCCGCCCGTGGTTTGCATGGGCCAACACGCTATTTGGCGAGTTTGTTTGGAAGGTGTACAGGGAAAGGAAACATTTGTTGATGTAGGAGGTAGGTCTGTATTATTCATAAATGCGCTTTTAAATGTTTAATACCCTATAATTGTATTACACCCGTTAAGACCCCTTCCCTAAAGGGTGACATGTTTCGTCATTATTTTATTAATTGATAATAAATGCATTACACAACATAGCATATCACCCTTCAGGGTCCGGGCGACCCATGGGCAGAGATTTTATGAATAATTCAGGCTAGGTCTTCCGCTACGGAGACTCTACTATAAACATCACTAAATCCGGCGCATAACATTGACAACATAATCTGTGAATTCTTTGTTCCCGTTTACGTCAGGCGCATCAAAATCGAGCATCGCCCCGAGCGATGTATCATATACACACCAGCCCTGTGCTTTGCAAAGTTGTATTATAGGGTAGATGGCCTTTTCGCCATACAGATGGCAAACCGTATTACTGAAACCTTCATCTTGCACCCCAACAAGAAATTCGATACTGTAATCCTCGCCTTAAAGGGAGCACGACTTAAACTCGCAACTGATAAGCGGAAAATGCTGCGTGAGTATTTGCCGGAAATCTGCTCCTGTGCCGATGTCTTCCAATACATCATCATTAACATCATCGATATTGTCGATCTTCTCCTTGAGGTTAAGTATTACGATATCCCAACTCATAGGCTTTGATTTTTTATTGACCTGGTTTGTTAATGATTTACATTTTGTTGTCACGGGATTTCAAAAAAAATAGCCACCCATTACCACATCAACAACAATTTGTGCACTTTGAAATCGAGACCCTATAGGCCCGATATATTTTATATAAAACGCACCTCCACTGCACAAAGTTGCAACTAAGATTTGATTCAGAAAAAAGATATGCAAGTAGTTTTCACGCTTTTGAAGAATATTTTAAAAAGTCGCTGTGGGCAAGGGTTTCAGGTTCATGGAAAGGTAGATGTCATTTGTAATGTACAGTAGATGTATGTTGAACTCCTTCGGAGTTCGTTGAGCATGTTACTTTACGGCGGGTTGCACCCGCCGCTATTGTAGTGGCGCCCTTTCAGGGCTTGGAGAAGTTGTATTATACTTTCCTATAACCATATCACCCATTCTGGGTTGTAATACCCTTTATACATCAAAATACGGCGCTAAAATCATGTCATTGCGCTGGTAAGTGCAAAAGGTTTGTAGTTGCTAACCAATTAAATAAACCGTGTGCCGGTAGGTACACAACAATCGCAACCCTGCCGGTTTATTAT